>VEOW01000158.1 GCA_012026785.1 Chloroflexota bacterium
CAGCGCGCCGTAGACGCCGCGGTGCGCGACCATCGACCGACGGAGCCTGGCGATTCGACGCCGCAGGGCGACCAGGTCGTTCAACAGGTCGCGGCCCCGCGTGTCCCGGAGCGACCGGGTATCGAGGACGTCGATCTCGTCCTCGATGGCGTCGACCGCCTCGAAGTAGCTCGTCACGACCGCGTCGAGGACGAGCGCCACGAACCTCGCGCCATGGACGGCGCCGAGCGTCGTGTCCCGCTGGACCCGCTCGTCGAGGTCGTCCAGGATCCGGATCGGCTCGGGATGCCTCGTCAACACGATCCGTTCGCCCACGACGATGTCCAGCCAGGTGTCGGTATCGGTCCCGGGGCCGTTGCGCGGAGTCGCGACCGAGACGTGGAAGTACGAGCCATGGACCGCCACGTGCGGCCGCCGGAGCGGCGTCTGCAGCGCCGCGGTGGTCTCGTCCTCGAGGCCAAACCGCTTGGCGATGTCCGTGAGCCGCTTGGCCGAGATCTCACCGCCGGCGTCGATCCAGAGCAGCTGCCGGGCGGACGGGCGCGCCGCGAGCGCCCGCTCGAGATCGAGCTCGCGATCCAGCCGGTCGGCATCGAAGCGCCGCGCCCGTAACCGGGCCGGGGAAGCCTTGGCTACATCGTCGGTCGGCCCGGCGCCGCCCGAGCCATTGGCCGCGCGGGTCGATCCGTTCGATCGCGCCTTGGAGGCGCCGCGAGCTGCGGGGCGTCGCTTCGGTCGATTCTCGACGGCGGCCATCGGCAACCTCCCTGCTGGTCGCGCGATGACGATGGCCCGGGCGGCCTTGCAGACGGTCCGGGCAGGGGTGCCTCGAGCGGAACGCCGGTGTCGCAAGCCCGAGTGGCGCGCGATAGCGATACGATCGAGGCAACGCGAACCGTTCGAGCCCGATCGGAGCATCGAGATGACCCTGACCGCCACCCAGCCCCACCCGATCTACCTCGCCGGCGAGTGGGTTGAATCGCCGGATCGGCTCGAGGTCGCCAACCCGGCCAATCCGTCGAGCCCCGCCGGCGCGACGTACAACGCCACGCCCGAGCAGTACGAATCGGCCGTCCAGGCGGCCGTCCGAGCGTTCGAGGAAACGCGGCGCTTGCCGGCCTACGAGCGTGGCCGCGCCCTGCGCGAGATCAGCGCCGGGATCAAGGATCGCCGCGAGGAGCTGGCCCGGGTCATCAGCCTCGAGGCCGGCAAGCCGATCCGCGACGCCCTCGTCGAGGTCGACCGGGCGACCCTGACCTTCCGCCTCGGGGCCGAGGAGGCGGAGCGGATGGTCGGCGAGGTCATCCCGCTCGACCTGCTGGCCAGCTCGAAGGGCCGCGTCGGCATCACGCGCCGCTTCCCGATCGGACCGGTCGCGGGCATCAGCCCCTTCAACTTCCCGCTCAACCTCGCGGCTCACAAGATCGCCCCGGCGATCGCCGCGGGCTGCTCGATCGTCCTCAAGCCGCCCTCGAAGGACCCGCTCACGATGCTGACCGTCGCCGAGATCATCGACGGCGTCGGGCTGCCGAAGGGCGCTGTGAGCATCCTGCCGATGACCCGCGAGCTCGGCGACCGGATGGTCGCCGACGAGCGCTTCAAGCTCCTGAGCTTCACCGGCAGCCCATCAGTCGGCTGGCGGATGAAGGAGCGGGCCGGCAAGAAGAAGGTCGTCCTCGAGCTGGGCGGCAACGCCGGGGTCATCGTCGATGAGTCGGCCGACCTCGATTGGGCCGTCAAGCGAGTTCTTGTCGGGGCCTTCAGCTACTCGGGCCAGGTCTGCATCAGCGTCCAGCGGATGTTCGTCCACGAGGCCGTCCGCGATGCCTTCATGGACAAGTTCCTGGCCGGCGTCGCGAACCTCAAGCTTGGCGACCCGACCGATCCGACGACCGACGTCGGACCGATGGTCGATGACGCGGCGGCGTCACGGACCCAGCGCTGGGGCGAGGAGGCGGTCGCCCTCGGCGGCCGGGTCCTGGCCGGCGGGCAGGCCGACGGCGCGTTCTTCGCGCCGACCGTCCTCGAGAACGTCCCGGTCGAGGCCCAGGTCTGCTCCAACGAGGCCTTCGCGCCGCTCGTCGTGGTGTTCCCGTTCAGCGACTTCGGGGCCGCGCTGACGGCCGTCAACGACTCGTTCTACGGCCTCCAGACCGGCGTCTTCACGAACGACCTGGCCCATGCCTGGCAGGCGTTCGGCGAGCTCGAGGTCGGCGGCGTCATCGTCAACGACGTCCCGACGTACCGGATCGATCACATGCCCTACGGCGGCGTCAAGGACTCCGGCCAGGGCCGCGAGGGCCTGCGCTGGGCGATCGAGGACATGACCGAGCTGCGGATCATGGTCCTGGCCCAGCCGCAGTAGCGGCCCTAGATCTCGCTCGTGCAGGCCTTGCAGCGGGTTGCGTCTGCGGCGTTGGCCTCCTTGCAGAACGGGCAGGTCTTGACCTCGGCCGGCGCCTCCTCGCGGATGAACATCTTCGACAGCCGCCAGACGACGAAGGCGATGACGATGAACGTGATCACGGCGTTGATGAAGGCGCCGTAGCGAATGGCAACCTCGGTTGCCGGGTCGCCGCCGGTCGCCGCCTGAAGGACGATCTTGAGCTCGGCGAAATCGACGCCGCCGAGGATCAGCCCAATCGGCGGCATGATGATGTCGTTGACGAGCGAGTTGACGACCGTGCCGAGCGCGGCGCCGATGATCACGCCGATCGCCAGGGCGAGGGCGTTCGTCGTCAGCAGGAATGCCTTGAACTCAGCCCACATTCCGTTTGCTCCTCCGCTCCCACCGGCGCGAGACCCTCATCCGGGGACTCGGCCCAGCTCATGATGGCAGCCGGTCGGAGGCCGTCACAAGGGCCCGTCGCGCCGGGCCGTCTCGCGGCCCCGGCCGCCTCAGTACTCGATGGTCCGCGGCAGCCGCCCGGCCTCCGCGACCCATGCTCCGATCATGCCCTGGGTGGGCGGGCGCCGGACGAGCTTCTTCTCGTGGGCGACCTTGACGATGGTCTGGTACAGGTTCGAGGGGTTCCGCTGGGCCAGCTCGGGCACCGTGTCGACCCCGGCCTCCTCGAGCAGGTCGGCGTATTCCGGCCCGACACCGCGGATGCGCATCAGGTCGGCGTGATTCATCCACTCGAGGATCTGCGCTTCGGTCAGGCCGGTCGTCTCGGCGAGCAGCTCGCGCTCCCGCCGGGTCGCGGCGCGCTTGAGGAGCGCACGGTCGGACCTGATCCCGGCCTCGCGTAGCCGTTCGGCGTACACCTCGCCGACACCCTCGATCGCCGTCGTCTTCATGGCATCCTCCACGACCGCGTTCGCGGTCCTCGCCAGCAGCGCAGGACGCGAGCCGATCGTAGGAACCCCGGTCGAGGACCGACAGGTCCGATGGTCACCGGCCCGCGCCCCCTTCGGCCTCACGGATTCGGACGCGACATGCCAGACTCCGGACCATGGATCATCCCGCACTGACGATCGGAAGCAGGGGCGTCGTCGGCACGATCTTCGGCGGCGGCCGGCGGCGCTGACGGGCAGGCCGATGACCGACTCGACGCGGACGGTGGCGGACCTGCTCGTCGAGTGCCTCGAGGCGGAGGGCTGCCGGTACGTCTTCTCCGTGCCCGGCGAGGAGACGATGGACATCCTCGAGGCGCTCGCCCGCAGCGAGGGACGGATCCGCCACGTGACCACCCGCCACGAGCAGGGCGCGGCGTTCATGGCCGACGTCCATGGCCGGTTGACCGGTCGGGCCGCGGTCGCGATGGGCACCCTCGGACCGGGCGCCACGAACCTCCTGACCGGCATCGCCGACGCCTTCCTCGACCGGGCGCCGCTCGTGGCGATCACCGGCCAGGCCGGCTCCGACAAGCTCCACAAGGAGGCCCACCAGGTCGTCGACGTCGTCGAGATGTTCCGGCCGGTGACGAAGTGGAACACCCGGGTGGAGCGACCCGCCGTCCTGCCCGAGGTCGTCCGCAAGGCCTTCCGGGTGGCGACCCTCGAGAAGCCGGGCCCGACGCACGTCGAGCTGCCGGAGAACGTCGCGGCCGCGCCCGTCGAGGACGAGGCCCTCGCTCCGATCCGCCCTGGTCGGACCTACTTCCCCGAGCCGACCGAGGAGGCGATCGCGCATGCGGCCCGGCTCATCAACGAGTCCCAGCGGCCGCTCGTCCTGGCTGGCAACGGGGTCCTGCGGCGGCGCGCGTCCGGCGCGCTCCGAGCCCTCGCCCGGGGGCTGCACCTGCCCGTCGCCGAGACCTTCATGGGCAAGGGCGTGATGGACGACCGCTCCCACCTCTCGCTCATGGCCGTCGGGCTCCAGGCCCGCGACCACGTCCTGACCGGCTTCGACAGGGCCGACCTCGTCATCTCCGTCGGCTACGACCTCGTCGAGTACGCACCCGCGCGCTGGAACCCGGACGGCTCCAAGCGGATCGTCCACATCGATACCCAGCCGGCGGAGGTCGACGTCGCCTACCAGCCGGAGGTCGAGCTCGTCGGCGACATCGACGGCTCGCTCGATCGGCTCCTGGGCGCGGCCCTGCCCGGCGGCGTCGGCGGACACGACGCCAGCGAGCGCCATCGCTCTCGCGAGACGCTCGTCCACGCCGACCTCCGAACCGAGCTCCTGCGCGACCTGGCGGAGGGCATGGCCAACGACGCCTACCCGATCACCCCCCAGCGGGCCATCCACGAGCTGCGCCGCGCGCTCGGGCCGGCGGACATCGTCATCAGCGACGTTGGGGCGCACAAGGTCTGGGTCGCTCGGCTCTATCAGGCCTACGAGCCCGACACCGTCATCATCTCGAACGGGTTCGCCGCGATGGGCATCGCCCTCCCGGGCGCAATCGCGGCGAAGCGCGTCCACCCCGAGCGGAAAGTCGTCGCGCTGTGCGGCGACGGGGGCTTCCTGATGAACTCCCAGGAGCTCGAGACGGCCAAGCGCCTCGGTGTCGCGATCACCGTCGTGGTTTGGCGGGACGAGGGCTACGGGCTCATCGACTGGAAGCAGCGCAACGAGTTCGGGCGGCCCTACGCCGTCGAGTTCGGCAACCCCGACCTGGTCGCCTACGCGCGCTCGTTCGGGATCGCCGGCTTCCGGCCCGAGACTGCGGCCGACCTCTATCCGACGCTCATGCGGGCGCTCGAGCTCGACGGCCCGAGCGTCGTCGACGTCCCGATCGACTACACCGAGAACCTCCGCCTGACCGAGCACCTCGGCGCGCTGTCCGGGTTGGCCTGAATGCCCGCCGGCTCGTGGCTGGAGGTTCGTCCGGGGCGGATCCTGGAGATCAGCCAGGGCGACATCACCCGCGTCGCGGCCGATGCGATCGTCAACGCGGCCAACGATGCCCTCGCGCCCGGCGGTGGCGGCGATGGTGCGATTCATCGCGCCGGTGGCCCGGCCATCCTGCGCGACCTGGAGGCGCGCTACGGTCGCCGCCGCCACTGCCCAACGGGCCAGGCGGTCGTGACGACGGCCGGCATCCTGCCGGCCCGCTGGGTCATTCACGCCGTCGGGCCGATCTGGCAGGGCGGTGGGGCAGGGGAGCGGGCGCTCCTCATCGCGGCCTACGAGTCGGCGATGGCCAGCGCCGAAGCCGTCGCTGCCCGGTCCGTGGCGCTGCCGGCGATCAGCTGCGGGGTATACGGCTATCCGCTTGCAGAAGGCGCGGACGTCGCCCTCACGACCGTGGCGAAGGCCCTCGCCGCGAGCTCCTCGGTGACGCGGGCGACCTTCGTGCTCTACTCGTTCGACACGCTCGAGGTGTTCAGGACGGCCATCGCCGGCCTCGACCGAGGGAACGGCCCGACGAGCGACTGATCGTCGTCCGGCGTCGCGCGCCAGGGATCGGGCCCCGCGGTCCCCGCCGGAACGGCGGCCACCGACACCACCGGCGTGCCGGCCGCCCCCTCGGACAGGGCGATGAGGTCGATCCAGCCGGGCAGGTGCCCCGGCTGCGGCCGACCCAGCAGGTAGCCCTGGCCAGCGGTCACCCCGAGCTGGCGGATCGTCGTCAGCTGGATCGGCGTCTCGACACCCTCGGCGATCGTCGTCGCCCCGAGGCGGCCGGCCATCTGGACGAGCGACGTCAGGACCGACAGGCCCTGGTCCTGGCCTGCCCCCTGGACGAGCGACAGGTCGATCTTGACCACGTCGAACGGATACTGGCTGAGGAGCCGAAGCCCGGCGTTGCCGGCCCCGACGTCGTCGGCAGCCACCCGGACACCGGCTGCCTGGAGGGCCCGGATCGTGCTCCCGAGGCGCTCCGGGTCGCGGGCCGCCTGGCGCTCGGTGAGCTCCAGGATCACGCGCTCCGGCGGCATGCCGTGCCGGCGCAGGATCGCCAGCAGGACCGTCGCGTTGAACTCCGCGGCCTCCAGCGTCAACGGCGAGATGTTGAGGCTGATGCTCAGGGCCGGGTGGAGGTCGTGGGCACCGGCGAGGACGGTCTCGAGGGCGGCCCGGTCGAGGTCGACGACGCGGCCCGAGACCTCGGCCGCGTCGAACAGGGCGCCGGCGTGTGGGAAGCTCGAACCGGGTGGCACTCGGACGAGCCCCTCGTAGCCGGCGATGACGCCAGTCGCCAGGTCGACGATCGGCTGGTACACGGGGCTCAACATCGCGGACTCGATGACCATCGAGATCGCGCTCGAGAGCTCCGCCCGCATGCCCTCGTCGACGTGGCCGTGGTCGACCGCCGGATCGAAGATCGTGACCAGCGTTCGGCCGCCTCGCTTGCCCCGGTAGAGCGCCGCATCGGCCTGGGCGGTGAGCTCCAGGCGGGTCGCCCCGAACTCCGGGCAGGCGGTGATCCCGGCGGAGAAGGAGATCGGATTCGGATAGGAGCCGTGGCCACGGCCTTCGAGGGCGCGGCCCAGGAGGCGCCGGGTCATCGTGGCCGCCCCCTCGGCATCGGTGTGCGGCAGCAGGACGGCGAACTCGTCGCCGCCGACACGGAAGCCGGCATCGGTGAGGCGGATCGTCGTCCGGATCAGGTCGCCGAGCTCGGCCAGCAGCTGATCGCCGACGGCGTGCCCGCGAGCGTCGTTGATGCGCTTGAACTCGTCGACGTCGAGCAGGACGAGGGCGAACGGCGCGCCGTACCGCCGCGACGCCTCGACCATCCGCTCGACCGGCTCCTGGAACGAGCGGTGGTTGCCGAGGCCGGTCAGGCTGTCGCGCAGCGCAGCCTCCCGGGCGGTCTCGTACAGCTCGCGGAGTCGCGAACGAGACGCCTCCAGCTGGGCCGCCGGCCGCAGGATCTGCCGAGCCATCCAGGTCGTGAGGCCGATGAGCAGGAGCAGGACGCCGCCGAGCGCGGCGACCGCGCCCGGCGGCAGGTTGGCGAGCGGCAGGGGAGCATCGGCGGTCACCGACCAGCCCTCGAGACCGGGCACCTGGACGACGGCTTCGCCCTGCGCCTCATGGCCGCTGTCGGCGGCGAGATCCAGGACCTGGCCCGGAAGGGCGGCCGCGTCGAAGGCGGCATGTGACCGGGCGACCGTGTTGCCGCCGGCGTCGGCGAGGCTGACGGTCCGCCCGGGCAGGGGTGAGGCCGGAACGGCCCAGGCCAGCAGGGCGTCCAGGTCGACCGTCGCCACGAGGGTGCGTGCCGGCCGCTGCTTCTTGCCCTCGATCCGGCCCACGACGAGCAGGCTCCCGGCGTTGGAGCCGCTCCCCGACAGCAGGCCGGGCTCCGGCTCGGCCGAAAGACGCCGCAGATCGATTGGCTGGCCCCACGCCGCCCGAACGTCGCCGTCGGCGAGAAGCGCGACACCCATGACGGCGCCAGAAGGGCGACGCCCGAGACTGCGAAGCCGAGACGAGGCCTCGGCCGATGCCTCGTCGCTGGGCTTGGCGGCCACGGCGGCGACGATCTCGGGGTCGTCGAGCAATGACCGTGCGAGCCCCGAGACGGCCTCGAGCTCGCTCCCGAGCTTGGCGGCGACCGTGGCCGCGTCGCCGTCGAGGCGCAGGTGATGCGCCAGGCTGGCATCGCCGGAGACGGCTCGAACGAGCGGGGCGAACGCCGCGATCGGCAGCAGGGCAACGGTGATCAGCGTGAGCGCCAGGCGCAATCGGACGATGCGGAGTCTGTCCCGCCCGTCCAGGATCGGATCGTGCGCAAGCTCGTGGAGCGGTTCGACGTGCATGGAACCTCGTCGTGATGCGGGCTCCATGACGCCTGAGGCGGTGCGTCCCGGCAGCCACCCATTCGTCCGGGGTGGGCCGGGACCCTCGGGTCAGCGCGTCACCGAACCGCCCGGTTCGGGTTCATGGACGCCGACGTCGCCGAGACCCCGCGCCGCCAGCTCGTCGCGCAGAGCGGTCGGTCGCCCGACGAGGATCGGGAACGTGCCGTAGTGGATCGGCAGGACCTCGCCGACGCCCAGCAACTCGACCGCCAGCGCCGCCTCCCGGGGTCCCATAGTGTAGTGGCCGCCGATCGGCAGCATCGCCAGGTCCGGGCGATGCAGGTCCCGGATCAGGCGCATGTCCCCGAAGGCGTTCGTGTCGCCGGCGTGGTAGATCCGGCTGCCGTCCTCCAGCTCGACGACGAAGCCGACGGGCGTCCCCAGGTACAGCGGGCCCTGGCCTTCGGCCGACCAATCGCCGGCCGAGTGGTCGGCCCGGACGAGGGTCACCTTCAGCCCCCGCGCCTCGACCGTGCCGCCGAGGTTGCAGCCGATGATCTCCGCGCCGGCTCCGCCGATCCGGTCCTCCAGCCACAGGCTCAGCTCGTGGATACACGGCCAGGTCGGCTTGGTCCGGCGGGCGATGGCGAGGGCGTCGGCCTCGCGGACCTGGCCGGGGGCCGACCCGAGATGGTCGTGGTGACCATGAGTCACCAGCAGGACGTCGCAGCGATCGATCTCGGCGGCGGGCTTGGGACTCTTCGGGTTGCCGAACCAGGGGTCGAAGATGATCGTCTTGCCGCCGGGCGTCCGGACCTCGACGCAGGCGTGGCCCCACCAGGTGATCGTCGTTTCGCCGTCGCTCATGCCGTCACCTCCAGGCCGCCATCGTAGTCGCCGCTACGAAATCTCGGCTGGGTATGACAGGCGCATGACAGATCCCGGCCGCCACTGGCACAATGCACCGCGATCCGCGCCGAGTCCCGGTCGGTCACGACAGGTCGCTCGTCATCGGTCCCCGACGGATCACCCCCGCCAACCCCCGGTCGCCGTCGCGCGCTGCCCGGCGCAGCCTCGTGCTGTCAGGTCGCAGCCACCGCGCTGCCCTCGCGCGCTCGACGCCGGGCCACACCAGCGTTGCTCCTCGCCCATCACGGGGAGCTCCAGGAAGAAAGGAGTACGGGTAGCGCCACGGCGTTCCCACCACCCAACCCATGCGCCGATCCATCCGCGCCATTGCGGTGGCCCTGGTCATCGCGATCATCCTGCCGGCGGCGGCCCTCGCTCACTGGCCCGTCGCCAACCGTTACGCCTACATCAGCCAGTCCTACTGGTCCAAGCACAGGGCCGTCGACATCGCCACCTACAAGGGCACGCCGATCGTCCCGATGCGATCGGGCAAGGTCGTCTTCGCGGGGCACAAGCGCAACTGCGGCGGCTACCAGGTCTGGGTGTCCCACGGCAACGGCCTCTACTCGGCCTACTACCACGTGAAGCGGCGCTCGATCAACGTCTGGCGCGGCAAGTACGTCAAGCGCCAGACGACCCGCCTCGCCCGGGTCGGCGAGTCCGGCTGCGCGACCGGCCCGCACCTCCACTTCGAGGTCTGGCGAGGCTTCCCGTGGGCGAGCGGGTCCTACCGCGTGAACCCGTGGAAGTACATCGACTCGGGCTACTGGCTGCCCTATCGCTACCGCTGAGGCGCTGCGCCGACATTCGAGCATCCGCCTGAGGGAGGGCCGGCCGGGGGGCCGGCCCTCTCCTCTCCTACACTCGCGCCGTGCCCGCTGAGCGGATCGCCGAGAGCCTTGCCTTCATCAACTGGACGATCCTGGGCGGCCTTGCCGTCGGGACGCTCGGCGCGGCCGTGGCGGGTCGCCTGCTGACCGAGGCAACGCGCGGCTACCTCGTCTTCATCGCGCTCTGCGCCGCGGCCTTCGGCGCCCTCGCCGCGCTGTCCGACGGGGCCCTGCCAGCGCTCCCGAACCCCGCCACCAGCGCAGCGGATCCGGCCTGGGAGGGGGCCCGTCGTCTCACCCTGGCGGCGCTGCCGATCGTTGCCGTGGCCGAGGCGTATGCCGCAGCCCGGGCCCGACGGTCGCTCGTGGTCGCCGCCCTCGGGCTGGGCTGCGGGATCGCGGTCATCGCCACGGCCGCGCTGTCGTGGGGCGGCGCGCCGGCCGCGAGCCTCCTGCTGGCGATCCAGCTCACGGCGCTGTCGGCCGCCCTGGGCGGCGTCTGGGCGGCCATGGTCCTCGGCCACTGGTACCTCGTGACGCCGCGACTGCCGGAAGCGCCGCTCGTCCGCTTCGCACGCTGGTTGACGGCGATCCTCGCGCTCCAGGTCGGGCTGTTCGCGGCGTGGACGGCCTTCGGTGCCGGGCCAGCCGGCCATCCCGGGTTCGCCGCCCTGACCGGCGAGTGGGCCCTGTTCGTCTGGCTGCGACTGCTCGTCGGGCTGGTGTTCCCGCTCATCGTCAGCTGGGCGGCGATCCAGACCGCCCGCAGCCGCTCGATGGAATCGGCGACCGGGCTCCTCTACATCAATGTCGGTACGATCGCGGCCGGCACGATCGTCGCGGCCGGGCTGTACTTCGGCGCCGGCCTGCTCGTGTGACCGCGGCGCGGCGCGCGAATCGCATCGGAGGCGTCCCATGGTGAAGAGCGAACGCGGTTGGTGGCCCGGCCTCGCCGATCTCGAGTGGATTGACTCGATTGCGCTGCCGCCGCATCCCGTGCTCCTCGAGGTGGAGCGGGCGGCCGCCCCGGAGGGCATCCCGATCCTCGATCGCGACAGTGGTCGGGCCCTCGCGGTGCTCGCCGCCAACCGCCGCCGAATCGTCGAGGTCGGCACGGCGATCGGCTACTCGACCCTCTGGATGGCCCTCGCCCAGCCCGCCGGCGGGACGATCGTGACGATCGACCCGAACCCCGAGCGAACGTCCCGGGCCCGCGAGTTCTGGCGGTCGGCAGGGGTCGCCGACGAGGCCGTGACCATCGTCGGCCAACCGGCCCTCGCGGCGTTCGAGGCCGGCGTCAGCGCCCTCGATGGTCCCTTCGACCTGGCCTTCATCGATGCGCTCAAGTCCGAGTACCAGGACTACCTCGACGCGCTCCTGCCGCGCCTCGCGCCAGGTGCGCTCGTGGTCGCCGACAACGTCCTGTGGAGCGGTCGGACGTCGGGCAGTCGCCCGGCCCGGCCCGGCGACGGCACCGCCGAGCTGCAGGCATTCTGCCGGCGGGTTCTCGGCGATCCGGCCTTCAGCGCGACGATCCTGCCGATCGGCGACGGCCTCCTCGTCGCGGCGCTTCGGGACGGCTCGTGACGCTGCACGTCCGGGTCCGGTTGTTCGCGATGCAGCGCGAGCTCGTTGGCAGCCGCGAGCTCCACCTCGAACTCTCGGAGGGCGACACCATCGAGGCTGTCTGGTCGGCCCTCGTCGAGCGGCACCCGGGCCTGGCCCCGGGCCGCCCGGCCGTCCGATTCGCGCGCAACGGCGCGTACGCCGATCCGGCCGAGCCGATCGCCGACGGCGACGAGGTGGCCGTGATCCCACCCGAGAGCGGCGGATCCCCGGACGAGCCCCGCGACCCAGTGGATGCCGGCCTGCCGATCCTCGAGCTTCGAGACAGGCCGTTCGGACCCGAGATCGTCGGCGAGCTGACGAAGCGCCTCGCGGTGCCGGCCGACGGCGCGGTCGTCGGCTTCCTCGGCGTCACGCGCGAGACTCCCGGCACGCCCGCTCCCGGCCAGGAGGCCGAGGCGGCCCGGCACGCCGGACGCCGGGTTGAGGCGCTCGAATACGAGACGCTGCGCGAGATGGCCCTTGCCGTGATGGCCGAGATCGCCGCCGAGATCGTCGAACGATTCGGGGTGGAGCGTCTCGCGATCGTCCATCGCGAGGGCCCGGTCCCGCTGGGCGAGCCGTCGGTGGCGAGCGTGGCCTGCGCGCCCCACCGGGGGGCGGCCTTCGAGGCGGCGCGCTACGCGATCGACGAGACGAAGGCCCGGGCCCCGATCTGGAAGGCCGAGCACTTCAGCGACGGCCACGTCTGGATCGGGGATCCGGCCCGCACCGGTCCGCCCCCCGACTGAATCGAGAGCGCGGCCGTCGCCGCCCGCTCTCCCATGCGACGCAGGCGGGTGATCAGCCGATGAGCGCCGCCGCCGCCGAGGGCTGCTCCTCGGCCTCCTCCTCGTCGTCGTTGCGAGCCTGGTTGGTGGTCGCACCGTCGACGTCGAGCAGGTAGCCGATTCCCTGGAAGGTTCGAATCCGGCCGGGCTCGCCTGGGGCCGCGCCGAGCTTGCGGCGGACCCGGCTGACCCAGACCCGCAGGTACTGGAGGTCGTCCCGGTACTCGGGCCCCCAGACCTTGGTGAGGAGCTCGGTGTGGAGGACGACCTTGCCGGCGTTGGCGGCGAGATGCTGGAGCAGCAGCCACTCGGTTCGCGACAGCTGGACCAACTCTCCACCGCGGGTGACCATCCGCCGCTCGAGATCGATCTCGACGTCGTCGAAGCGGATGACACCGGCTCCCGGCTCGGCGCCGCCCGAGCGCCGGATCACGGCCCGGACGCGGGCGGCCAGCTCGTCCGGGTGGAACGGCTTGGCGATGTAGTCGTCGGCGCCGAGATCGAGACCCTTGGCCTTGTCGGCCGTCGAGCCCTTGGCCGTCAGCAGGATCACCGGCACCGGCCGGCGCTCGCGCAGCTGGCGCATGACCTCGATGCCATCGAGATCCGGCATGACGATGTCGAGCAGGACGATGTCGGGTCGAACCTCCTCGGCCTTCTGGAGCGCCTGCTCCCCGCCGTTGGCGGTGACCACGCGGAAGCCCTCTTCCGACAGGGCGATGGCGACGAGCTTGGTGATCCGTGGCTCGTCGTCGGCAACGAGCACGAGCGGCTGTGTGGACACTGAGGACTCCTCCCTGCCTGCACGGCAGTGTGCAGTGTCGGTGCAAACGTGCGGCCGGACGAGCGTCTGGTGAGCCGGCCTGGGAGCCGCATTGTTCCGGGCTGGCCCTGCCGTATGCGGGGGCGAGACATTGCAGCGGCGTTGCAGGAGCATTACAGCGCATGGGCCCGGCAGGCGCCGGGCGAGCCTCGTGCGCGATCCGATATGCGCGTGCGACGTGGCTGACGGCCCGCGCCATTCCGGTCGTGGAGGCGCCCGGCCTACCTTCCCATAGAAGCGGCGGTACCCTTACCGCGGCATCCCAAGGGAGGCCCTCGTTGTCGCAGGGAATACGCGCTGCCCGGGATCGACGGGCCAGGCTGCCATGAGCGCCGCGCCCCGACGCCTGCGGATCGCGCAGGTCGCGCCGCCCATCGAGCGGGTGCCGCCGAAGGGGTATGGCGGCACGGAACGCGTCATCCACGAGCTGGTCGGCGAGCTCGTCCGGCGGGGTCACGAGGTGACGGTCTTCGCGAGCGCCGACTCCGACGTGCCGGCCCGCCTCGTTCCGACCGTGGACCGAGCCCTGCGACCGCTGCGCGCCGAGGCCGACGCCGCTGGCTGGTTCGCCAATACCGTCAAGGAGGTCCTCGCCCGGGCCGC
>VEOW01000089.1 GCA_012026785.1 Chloroflexota bacterium
CGTGACGCCGTGGTGGCCGCGCGTGACGAGCCTGACACCCGTGATCGGCTATCAATCGGCGGACATGCGTTGGAGACCGGCTCGCCAGACCCAGGTGCAGGACCGCCGCGGCGGAGGCCTCGGCGGATTCGGCCGTGGCGGGCTGGGTGGCTTCGGCGGTGGCCCCCGCGGCGGCCTCGGTGGGGGCATTCCGATCCCGATCGGCGGCGGCCTCGGCGGGATCGTGCTCGTGGTCATCATCCTGCTCGTCGTCGGCTTTCTCGGCGGCGGCCTGGGCGGTCCGAGCGGCGGCCTCGGGGGTGGGGGCGCGGGCGACCCCAACGCGACGCTCGACCCGGACGACGAGCAGGCCCAGTTCATCAACTCGGTCACGGTCGACATCCAGACCTACTGGGAGGAGGCGTTCCGGGCCGCCGGCAGCGACTACCCCGAGACCGAGCTGGTGCTGTTCAGCGAAGCGACCCAGACCGGCTGCGGCGCCGCCTCGTCGGCGACCGGTCCGTTCTACTGCCCGGCCGACCGGCTCGTCTACCTCGACACGACCTTCTTCGACGAGCTCGCGAGCCGCTTCGGGGCACCGGGCGACTTCGCCCAGGCCTACGTGATCGCCCACGAGTTCGGCCATCACGTTGAGAACGCCCTCGGAATCATGGACCGGGTGCGGGCCGACCAGCAGGCCGACCCGAACCGGGCCAACGAGCTGTCGATCCGCCTCGAGCTGATGGCCGACTGCCTGGCCGGCGTGTGGGCCCACTCGGTGTGGGCCGATCCCGACCAGGAGAACGTCGAGTCGATCACCGAGGCCGACATCCGCGAGGGCCTCGACGCCGCGGCCGCTGTCGGCGACGATCGGATCCAGGAGCAGGCGACCGGTCGAATCGACCGCGAGTCATGGACCCACGGCTCGTCGGAGCAGCGAACGGCGTGGTTCACGACCGGCTTCCGCGAGGGCTCGATGGAGGCCTGCGACACGTTCGCGGTGGCGCAGCCCTAGCGCGTCAGGGCTTCTTCTTGCGCGGCGTCGGATCCTTGGCCGGCAAGGTGGCCGTGTAGGCCAGAGCGCGGCCGACCCAGGCCTCGATGTCGCCGTCGTCGCCCACGATCTCGTCGGGCAGGACGGCGTAGCCCTTCATCGGGCGCCCCGGCATCGGCTCGAACGGTCGGCCCTCGCCAGAGGCGAGGACGGCCGAGAGCCGATCCTCGGGCAGCCGCACCCACCATGCGTCCTGGAACAGCCCGGTCGCCATGTTCCCGCCGACGAAGGCGCAGGGATAGCCGAACATCTGGCGGCGCTGCGTGTCCGGGGTCGCCACTCGATCGAGGACCGCGCCGAAGCGCTCGACCAGCTCGGGCGGCGCCTTCGTGAAGGCCGGCATCTCGCGAGGCATGGCACGACGATACCGGACGGAGCCTCAGACGATGCGCCAGCGGACGCCGAGGGCGACGATGTCCAGCGCGGCGGAACCGGGAGCCGCGAGGTCGACCGTCGCGGCCTCGGCCGGTGGACGGCCCGGCACGAGCCGGACGAGCTGCTCCCCGACGGCCGTCTCGAACCCGGAGCCCGTCTCGAACCCGAAGCCCGTCCCGAACGCCAGCCCGAGCGTCCGCCGGTACGCCGCGGCCGCGACCGCCGGCCCCTCGACCGGCAGCGTCAGCGCACGGACTCGAACCGGGCCGCCGATCGGGTGGCGCTCCACGGCCCGAACCTCGCGGGCGGCCGGTCCCCACTCGCCCCCGACGGGCTCGTGCTCCACGATGAACGGTGGCTGATCGGGTCCGCGCCTCGGCGGGAAGGCCGCCCGCCAGCGGACGACCTCGCCGTCGGGCCGCGTTCGCGAGCGGCTCTCGAGGTCGCTCAGGTCCGAGCCGGCGGCCCGCAGCCTGGCGAGGTCGGCGGCCGCGACGTCCGTCGCGAGGGCATAGGTCACCAGGCCGGGATGGCCCGCGTCGAGTGCCGCGAGGACGGCCCGCGAGACCGCGCCGCTGGGCGCCAGCGACCGATCGAACACGCCGATCAGCTCGGCATACGTGTCACCGAACCAGGCGAGCCGGTTGTGGGTGCCCCAGGTCGGGTGGCGGCCGCCGCCGCTGCAGGCGAGGCCGACCCGTCGCTCCAGCTCGGCCGCGGCCGCATCGGGATCGTCGACGGCGATGACGAGGTGATCGAGGCGCAGCAGCACGCTCAGTACTCCCGGATGTCACGAGGGGCAACTCGCGGCCCGAAGCGCGGCGGCGCGATGCCGCCCAGCTCGAGGAGGCGGATGATCCGCGCCCGATGGCCGCGCCATGGCTCCAGCAGCTCGAGCATCCGGGCGTCGGTCGCCCGCGGCTCGGCCGCGAGCGCCCAGGCAACGATGTTCGGGAGGTGGGCATCGGCGAGGCTGACCGCGTCGGGA
>VEOW01000182.1 GCA_012026785.1 Chloroflexota bacterium
CGGAGCGGGTGAGGGGATCGCGGCGGTCGTAGAGCGCGTCCCGCTCGTTCCACGTCGCGAACAGGCCGGCGAGGTAGATGCGGGGGTTGGGCCTCACCAGCCCTCCTTGCGCGGCTCGCGCGGCAGGGCCGGGTCGGTGTAGGAGCCGTCGCGGGGCCAGTTGCACAGGACCCGCCAGGTGACGTTGGGGGAGACGAGGGAGGCGCCGCGGAAGAAGCGGCACGGCTGGCACACCTCCATCCGCACCCGCATCCCGTCGAGGGGGCAGGAGTCGGTGCGCTCGGTCAGTCGATCGCTCACCGGACGCCCCGCATGACCGTGTCGCTCGTCCAGGCGCCGGCACCGCCGTAGGGCATCGACGCGGAGAGGTGCTTCGGCTTGCAGCCGGCCTCGCGGCGGTGTACCCGGTACAGGTCCGCCAGCTCTTCGGGGCTGCGGTAGGCGAGGACGAGGGCGCCGCAGGAACAGTTGATCGCCAGGAGGCGGAAGCTGATGTCCCCGATGACGTGGGCATCAGCCACGGTCGGCACCCGTGTCCTCCGGGGCGAACCAGTCCTCCGGCTCGGGGTGGTCGAGGGCGTCGATGAAGTCCTGCCGCGACCAGAGAGTCACGTCACCCACGGCCTTGACCGGGTGCTCCTTGACCGCGAAGTGGAGGTAGTCGCGCGGCCCGTCCCACAGGAGGGTGTCGCCCCAAGCCGCCAGGGCGTCGGCATCCTCCCGCGAGTCGGTCACGATCACCGTGAAGTAGCCGTCGTCGGTGGACACGACGACCTCGTAGACGACGCGCTCCTCACCCATCGGAGTCCTCCCGGTATGCCTTGGCGATGGCGGCGGCGCAGTTGCGGAACGCCGGGTCGCAGGTGTGCGGTTCCTGCTCGTACAGCGCCCGCGCCAGCCGCTCCACGTCCTCCGGGGCGGTGGACAGGTGGGGGCGGGAGCAGGGGGTGAGCATTCGGCGCGGCACGAAGTCCTCGTACTCGTCCCAATCGGTGAACCAGTCGCCATCGGGCGGCGGGTTGATGGACTCGATCTGCTCGCCGGTCAGGCGCAGGACGTAGCGCGGGCGCTTGTCCTCCCGCAGCGCTTTGTCGGGCTGGGGGGTGATGGTGACGCGACCGTCGAGGAGGCGGTCGGCGGCGAAGAGCGCCTCAGCACACTCCTCCCCGTCGTGGTGAAGGTGGAGTGCCAGCAG
The DNA here is from genome assembly GCA_012026785.1 of Chloroflexota bacterium. Lineage (GTDB taxonomy): Bacteria > Chloroflexota > Limnocylindria > Limnocylindrales > CSP1-4 > UBA5189. The sequence goes on from VEOW01000182.1 coordinate 1,196, forward strand.
CGGGCACAACAGCGCAGCGAGGCGATCACGCTCAGTCATCGGTCAGCTCCTTCGGGTGTCGCCGCCACAATCTCCAGCAGTACGTCTGCGTGACACGGAACGGGGTCCCCGTTGGCATCCACGAGCGGACACCAGCAGGCGAGGTCCCGGCCGCGGAGCGGGGCGAGCCACGACTCGACCTCACCCCGGTCGGGGCAATCCTCGATGAACCGCAGCGTGGCGAGCCGGTACATCTCGATGGATCGCTCGACTCCGAGCGGCCGGTCATGCAGGTCCAGCATCGTCGGGAGCAGGTAGTTGCCCCAGCGTGTCGGCCGCCCCACGTAGACCGCGCCCTCGGGCATCCGCCAGCCCTTCGTCCGCTTGCGCTGAATGCGATGCATCGGGTCAGTCATCGGTCGGCTCCAGCAGGGCGAGGACGGCGGCGCGGGCCTCTTCCCAGCCCGACCCGTAGGCGGCGCCCTGCATGACGCCGCCGTGATTGCGGTATGGGTTCCGCATCCCCCGCACCGCCTCCGCGATGCGGGCACGCTCGGCGGCGCGGCCCACTTCGATACCGGCCCGGTGGTCTGCGTTGTGGTCGATCATCGCGTCTGCCGCGGAGAAGCCAGCCGCCTTGCAGGCGCCGCACGCGCACGCGGGGTGGCGGTTGGGGTGGCTAGTCATCCCCGATCTGCCGGAGTCGGTGGTCGGCTTCATCGGTCAGCCTCGTAGGCTGCGGCGATGGCGGCGGCCTGGGCGTGCCAGTCGTTGTTCTTGACCGGCACCCATGCGTACCGCTCAGAGAGGATGCGATGCAGCCGCTCCACGTCGAGGGGCTGCGGGCCGATGCGGACCTGTTCGACCAGCTCCATCGCCCGCTCATGGGTGCCGCAGTCGATGACGATGTTGTGGCCGATGACGCCGGCGGCGAGGCGGTCGCTCATCGCTCCTGCTCCTTGACGCCGGGGAAGATGACCGGCTGGACGCCGGACCCCGACTCCAGGTAGGTCCCGAAGCTCCCGACGACCCGCTCGGGGGTGCCGATGGCGTAGGGGGCCTTCGGGACGCCCCTGGGGATGGGCGTGCCCTCGATGACGTGGGCCACGGCCCTCGCCCCGCAGGCGCGGCCGGTCTTGAACACCTCCCCGACGAGGGCGATCAGGCCGGTGTCAGGGTCGAGGAGCGCCTCGTCTCCGATCCCCCATGCCTCCGCCCAATCGACCGCCAGGCGCGCGACCTTCCGCACCGTCTTGGCGTCGCTTTCGGGATCGTCTGACCGCCACCGGACCGGCATCGCCCTCTCCTCTCGGCGTGGCCCGGTGCAGGAACAGCGGGTCCTGCCACCGGGTATGCCCCCAGCCCCCGTACGGACCGCGGGCGATGGGCGTGTCGCAGAACCGGCACGCACAGGTGGGCCTGGTGATGACCCCGGCAGGGCCGCCGTTGTCGGCCAGCAGCTCTGCGGGGGCGGTCACCGGCCCTTGAGGGAGGCGGCGTACTTGCGATACGCCGCTGTGGTGCCGCCCTTGGGAGCCGTCGAACCGGAGACGGCTGCGCCGGTCGGCTGAGTCGCCGGCGCGGACGGCAGGGGGGCGCTCGTTATGACCGCCTCCGACCCGGCCGGGACGAAGACGCCGACGATCTGGGCGCGGACGAGGAGGTGGACGGGGTCCGTCGCCTCCCGGTAGCCGCCGCGCAGGAAGCGTCGCATCGACATCGTCACCGGACGGGCGGGGGCGGTCGCAAGTGCCATGCACCTATTGTCTGCGCGACAGCAGACGATGTCAAGTGACCGCGCGTGGTGCCGTATGCTGCCGTGTTGACACCAGACGACAGCGCGTGGTGTCGGCCTGGATTGGCTGGGCGGGCGTGAGAGAGACTCTATGGCGCTGCGTGGCGCGGCGCCGGAGACTCCCCCCACCCCCCCGGTGCCCATGAAAACGCGCCCCGGCCGGCCTCTACTAGCTCCGCCAGGCGACCCCCGGCCGACCCCCGGACCCGACCGAACCGTGCTACTGATGTATGCGCGTGCCCACGGCCGACGCACGCAGGGTCGCTGCCTGTACCTAGCGCCCTGCTACACGCTCACGCCCTGCCCATGCGCCCCTACTGTACGCACGGTCGCCCATCGGCCGCCCCCCGCGCGTCGCGTGCGCCATGGCCGAGTGTCGGCCCCGCCCCGCAACCAGTCACATATACCCCACAGACGCTGCCGCCGAACAAACGCGAGTATAA
>VEOW01000183.1 GCA_012026785.1 Chloroflexota bacterium
CCGGGCGGAGCGAGGCGGGTCTCGGCGTCCATCCCGACGCCCATCGGCCGGGCATGTCGCTCGAAAGCGCCAAACGACCACGGAAGGTCGACCGGGTCGTAGCGTGACGGCTGCGGAGCCGCGCGCGCCGCTGGCGGCACTAAGGCCGAAGGCAGCCGCTGACCCGGCTAGGACTCAGGCCGAGGGGCGGGTCATCTCCTCGGGCTTGAGCAGCGCGTCGAACTCGGCGCCGTCGAGGTAGCCCAGCTCGAGCGCTGCCTCGCGCAGCGTCGTTCCCTCGTGGTGGGCCTTCTTGGCGATCTCGGCCGCCTTGTCGTAGCCGATCCGCGGCGTCAGCGCGGTGACGAGCATCAGCGAGTTGCGGACGTGGGCCTCGATCCGCTCGCGATCCGCCTCCAGCCCCTCGATGCAGAACTCGCGGAAGCTGCGGCAGCCGTCGCTCAGCAGCTCGATGCCGTGGAGCAGGTCGTGGGCGATGAGCGGCTTGAAGACGTTGAGCTCGAAGTTGCCCTGGGCGCCGGCAAAGCCGATCGCCACGTCATAGGCCATCACCTGGGTCGCGACCATGGTCAGCATCTCGCTCTGGGTCGGGTTCACCTTGCCCGGCATGATCGAGGAGCCTGGCTCGTTCTCCGGCAGCCGCAGCTCGCCGAGGCCGGCCCGCGGTCCCGAGCCGAGCCAGCGGACGTCGTTCGCGATCTTCATGAGGCTCGTCGCGAGCGTTCGAAGGGCCCCCGAGGCGAAGACCGTCGCCTCCTGGCCGGCGAGCGCGGCGAACTTGTTGGGCGCGCTGACGAACGGCAGGCCGGTGAGCTCCGCGATCCGCCGCGCCGCCCGTTCGGCGAACTCGGGATGGGCGTTGAGGCCGGTCCCGACGGCCGTGCCGCCGAGGGCGATGTCGTAGAGTCCCGGCAGGACCGCCGCGATCCGCTGGAGGTCTCCGTCGAGCATTGCGACGTAGCCGCTGAACTCCTGGCCGAGCGTCAGCGGCACGGCATCCTGAAGGTGGGTTCGGCCGATCTTGACGATGCCGTCGAACTCGACGCGCTTTGCCTCGAGCGCGTCCCGCAGCGCCTTGACCGACGGGACGAGGTCCTCGACGAGCGCCGCCGCGACCGCCATGTGGAGGGCCGTCGGGAAGGTGTCATTGCTCGACTGGCTGCGGTTGACGTGGTCGTTGGGGTGGATCGGCGACTTTCCGCCGCGCGTCCCCGTCGCGAGCTCGTTGGCCCGGGCGGCGACGACCTCGTTGACGTTCATGTTGGTCTGGGTGCCGGAGCCGGTCTGCCAGATCCGGAGCGGGAACTCGCCGATGAGCCGTCCCTCCGCGACCTCGACCGAGGCGCGGACGACGAGGTCGCGCTGCTCGGCGCTGAGCAGGCCCAGGTCGGCGTTGACCTCCGCGGCGGCGCGCTTGAGGACCCCGAAGGCCCAGATGACCCGCTGCGGCATCGTGTCGCGGGCGATCGCGAAGTGGTGGAGCGAGCGCTGCGTCTGGGCGCCCCAGTAGTGCTCTGCGGGCACCTCCACGGCGCCCATCGAGTCAGTCTCGCGGCGGGTCGCGCCGGGTCCCGGCTCCTCGGTCGTCGTCACGTCGCAAGTATGCTGTCGTCGTGCGACGGCTGCTGCTCTGGATGGCGCGCAACGCCTGGCTGCGGCGCTGGATTCCCCGGCTCTGGTTCTCCCGGCGGGCCGTCCGCCGGTTCATGCCCGGCGAGGACGCCGAGAGCGCCCTGGCCGCGGCGGCGAGCTTCAAGGTCGAGGGCATCGGCGCGATCTTCACGCGCCTCGGCGAGAACATCGCCGAGA
>VEOW01000224.1 GCA_012026785.1 Chloroflexota bacterium
CAAGGCCAACCTCGAGCACCGCATCGAGTCGATGGGCATGGAGGACCGCATCTTCCAGGTCCTGGTCCCGATGGAGGACGAGATCGAGATCCGCCAGGGCCAGCGCCACACGGTCCAGAAGAAGGTCTACCCGGGCTACGTCCTGGTGGAAATGATCCTCGCTCCCGACAGCTGGTTCGTCGTCCGCAACACGCCGGGCGTGACCAGCTTCGTCGGCGGCTCGAACATCCCCGGTGTCCGGAGCGAGCCGGTCCCGCTCGACGAGACCGAGGTCAAGCAGATCCTGCGGCACATGGGCGTCGAGACGCCGAAGTACCGCGTGGCCTTCACCAAGGGCCAGAGCGTCCGGGTCACAGACGGCCCGTTCTCCGAGTTCATCGGCACGGTCGACGAGGTCAACCCGGAGCGCAACAAGGTCAAGGTCCTCGTCAGCATCTTCGGCCGCGAGACCCCCGTCGAACTCGACTTCCTGCAAGTCGAAAAGCTGTGAGCGCGGACCGGGCTGGCGCCCGGTAGAAAGGTAACCTCGTGGCCAAGAAGGTTCGAATCGTCCTGACCCTGCAGCTGCCGGCCGGCAAGGCGACGCCCGCCCCGCCCGTCGGCACGGCGCTCGGTCCGCACGGCATCAACATCGTCGAGTTCACCAAGTCCTACAACGAGAAGACCGCCGACAAGGTCGGCCAGGTCATCCCGGCCCAGATCACGATCTTCGAGGATCGCTCGTTCACGTTCGTCCTGAAGACGCCACCGGCGGCGGACCTGCTCCGCAAGGCCGCCGGGATCGAGAAGGGCTCGGGGGCGCCCAAGCGCGAGATGCTCGGCCGGGTGACCCGCGACCAGCTTCGCGAGATCGCCGCGATCAAGATGGCCGACCTGCCGGCCAACGACATCGAGGCCGCGGCGCGGATGATCGAGGGCACCGCTCGGAGCATGGGCATCGACGTCGTCGGCTAGCGAATGATCGCGCTCGCCCGTCCACCCCGGCGGCGAGCGATCGGTGATGGGGGAGACCGCCATGGCGGTCGAAGGAGGCAGCGATGGCGCAGCACGGCAAGAAGTACCTCGAGGCGGCGAAGCTCGTCGAGCGAGATCGCGCCTATCCGCCCGACGAGGCGGCACGGCTCGTCAAGGAGACCTCGACCGTGTCGTTCGACGCAACGGTCGAGGCGCACCTCCGCCTTGGCGTCGATCCGCGCCACGCCGACCAGATGGTCCGCGGCACGGTCGTCCTGCCCGCGGGCACCGGCAAGCAGGTCCGGGTCGCCGTCTTCGCCCAGGGCGAGAAGGCCCAGGAGGCGCTCCGGGCCGGCGCTGACGAGGTTGGCGCCGACGACCTCGTGAAGAAGGTCGAGGCCGGCTGGCTCGACTTCGACGTCGCGCTCGCGACGCCCGACATGATGGGCCAGGTCGGGCGGCTCGGGAAGATCCTCGGTCGCCGTGGCCTGATGCCCAACCCCAAGGCCGGCACGATCACCTTCGACCTCGATCGCGCGATCCGCGAGGTCAAGGGCGGCCGCGTCGAGTTCAAGGTCGACAAGACCGCCATCGTTCACGTGCCGATCGGCAAGGCCAGCTTCGAGCCGGAGTCCCTGGTGGCCAACCTGGCCGCGCTCGTTGACGCCGTCAACCGCGCCCGCCCGAGCGGCGCGAAGGGCACGTACCTGCGGACCCTGACGATCGCCAGCACGATGGGGCCCGGGATCCGGGTCGATCTGCCGGGGGTCCTCGCGGTCGCGGCCGCCGCGTAGCACGACAGCGGCGCGAGAATCGCGCATACTTCTGCGCCGGTCGGCCAGGACGGCCTGACCGGATCGAATACGGACGGGACCGCCGAAGACAGCCTGTGCCCGCGGACCGCCGCCAGTCGGCGACGGTCGGGGCTTGATCCACCGCACCGGACCGGGGCGCCGCCCCGGGGACGACGATGAGCACGCCGAGGCAGGACACGGATCGTCTGCCCTCTCCGGGTGGGCGCCTCCCTGCAGTCGAGGCCAAACGCGCCAGCGCATGCCCGTCGCAGGGAGCGAGAGCCAGTGGCTCGAGCGCCCACCGCCGCGCGCCGGCTGCGCGCACGAAGTGATGGAGGGCACCATGCCGACCGAGGCCAAGCGCGAGGCCGTCAGCGAGCTGCGCGAACAGCTCGAGGGCAGCCGCACGCTGATCGTCTCGGAGTATCGCGGCCTCACGGTCAAGGAGATCGGCGAGATCCGGCGCAGCCTGCGCCGGCAGGACATCGCCTACCGCGTCGTCAAGAACCGGCTCATGCGGATCGCGGCCGCCGGCACGGCGCGATCGGCCCTCGATGGTCTGCTGACCGGGCCGACGGCGATCGCCTTCGGCGACGACGAGGGAGCCACCGCCAAGGCGGTCATGGACGCGGTTCGTCCGTACCGCCAGGTGAAGATCACCGGCGCCGTCCTCGGCGACCGGCTGGTCGACGCCGATGGCGTGACGCGCCTCGCGTCGCTGCCGTCCCGCGAGGTCCTCCTCTCCCAGATCGCCGGCGCGTTCGCCGCGCCGATGGCCACCACCGCCGGGCTGTTCGATGCGCCACTGCGCGACGTCGTGGGCCTGGTGAGCGCGCTGGAGAGCCAGCGAGCCGCCTGAGACTGTTTCACGATCCGAGTCCATCCGCAACGCGACAGGAGAACCAGATACATGGCCACGATGACCGCCGACCAGCTGCTCGAAGCGTTCGAGAAGATGACCGTCCTTGAGCTGTCGGAGTTCAAGAAGAAGTTCGAAGACAAGTTCGGCGTCACGGCCGCCGCGCCGGTCGCCGTCGCGGCTGCCCCCGCCGGCGGTGGGGCGCCGGCCGAGGCCGCGGGCGCCGCCGCCGAGGAGCAGACCGAGTTCTCGGCCGTCCTGGCCGAGGTCGGTCCCAACAAGATCCCGGTGATCAAGGTCGTTCGCGAGCTGACGGGTCTCGGCCTCAAGGAGGCCAAGGACCTCGTCGACGCGGCGCCCAAGCCCGTCAAGGAGGGCATCGCCCGCGACGAGGCCGACAAGATCAAGGCGGCCCTCGAGGAGCAGGGCGCCAAGGTCGAGATCAAGTAGCGGCCCGGGGCGGGGACCGGGGCACCGATCGCGTGGTCGCATGGACCACGACGACCTGGAGGCCACCCCGGAACCGCCCCGGGCCGCTACTTGCTCTCGACCTTGGCGCCCTGCTCCTCGAGGGCCGCCTTGCTCTTGTCGGCCTCGTCGCGGGCGATGCCCTCCTTGACGGGCTTGGGCGCCGCGTCGACGCG
>VEOW01000071.1 GCA_012026785.1 Chloroflexota bacterium
CCTCGCGCCGGGCCTCGCGAGCGGCGATGTCACGCCGGCGGTCGTGAAGCTGCTTGCCCCGGCCGAGCCCCAGCTCCAGCTTGGCCTTGCCGCGCTCGGTGATATAGAGCTTCAGCGGCACGAGGGTGAGTCCCTTGGAGCGCGTTCGACCGAGCAGCTGGTCGATCTGGGCCCGGTGGAGCAGCAGCTTGCGGTCGCGCTTCGGCTCGTGGGTGAAGCGATTCCCGCCCTCCCACGGCGCGATGTGGGCGCCGATCAGCCAGGCCTCGCCCTTCTCGATGCGCGCGTACGCATCGGCCAGGCTGACCTTGCCGGCCCGGATCGACTTGATCTCGGTCCCGGTCAGGGCGATGCCGGCCTCGATGGAGTCCTCGATCGAGAACTCGTGGCGGGCGCGGCGGTTGAGGGCGATGGTCTTGTCGGGGATGTCGCGGCTCCTCCGGGTGCCTGCGTCGGACGGAGCGCCAGTCTAGCGGCGAGGCCCGCGGCGCTCCCGGATCGGCGCCGGGGTCAGCGGAGGAGGTAGCGTCGGCTGAGGGGAACCTCGGAGACCGGCTCGGCGGCCACCACACGCCCTTCCAGCGTCACTGTGCCGTCGACCGGGCTGACCTCGATCGGCACCGTGGCCTGGTTGCGGTGCAGGGACGCCCGGGTCAGGCCGCGGCAGCCGGCGACCGGCAGGAACGTCCGTCCCGAATCGATCCGCCGGCGCAGGCCGTCGACGTCGGCCGAGGTCGAGACGAACGTGACGGCAACCGATGGCGCGCCCTGCGCGAGGCCCGCCCAATCGGGCCCGAACCGCGTCGGCTCGGCCGATCGGACCGAGGCGTTGCCCTCGCCGAGCGGCGCCCACGCGGGGTGGCCGCCCTTGAGCACGACGTACGGCTTGACCCCGAAGTAGCCGGGCTTCCAGAGGACGATGTCGGCGAGGCGACCGGCCCGCAGCGAGCCGACGTGGGCGGCCAGGCCATGGGTGATCGCGGGCTCGATGGTGACCTTGGCGAGGTAGCGGAGCACCCGGTCGTTGTCGTCTGCCTGATCGGCCGACGGTGCGGCCGCCTGATCGGCCGACGGCCCGGCGGCCCAGGGGGCCGACGCGCCCCAGGGGGCCGACGCGCCCCAGGCCTTCATCGCGTGGGCCAGCTGGAAGGTCCGCCGGACGGTCTCCATGATCCGGCCCATGCCCTGCGAATCGGAGTTGACGATCTGGATCGCGCCGAGCTCGTGAAGGGGACCTTCCGCGGCCATCGTGGCCGGGTGCAGCCGCTCCCGAACCAGGACCAGGTCTTCGGCCACCGCGAACGACCCGCCATGGGTGAGCATCGTCATCGGCACCACCTCCTCGGCTGCCGAGACCCCGTAGGGGATCGTCGGCGTGGTCGAGGAGCAGATGACGTTTGCCTCGCGGACGAGACCGATGAGGTCCGGGACGTGGCCGCCGCCAGAGCCCTCGACGTGATAGGCGTGGACGGTCCGGCCGGCGATCGCAGCGACGGTGTCCTCCAGCTCGGCGCTCTCGTGGAGGCCGTCGGTGTGGAGGCTGACCGAGATGTCGCGGTCCTCGGCGAAGCGCAGCGTCGCGTCGATCAGCTCCGGGTAGGCGCCATAGTCCTCGTGGATCTTGAAGCCGACCGCGCCGGCCTCGAGGAGCACCTCCAGGGCCGCGGGGTCCGTCGAGCGGGCGTTCGCCTGGAGTCCGACGTTGACGGGCCAGGTTTCGAGCCCTCGAAGCGTCCGCTCCATCGCCGCCGGCGGCTCGTTGAAGCCGGCGCTGACGAGCGTCGTGACCCCGGCCGAGAGGGCTGCCGGGATGAGGTTGGGGCTGATCGTGTGAACGTGGCTGTCGACCGCGCCGGGCGTCGCGATCAGGCCGTAGCCAGCGAGGCGGCCGGTGTGGGGCCCGATGACCAGCTCGATGCCATCGCTGATCTCGGGGTTGCCGGCTCGGCCGCCGCCGGCGACCCGGCCGTCCTTGATGCCGATGTCGGCCTTGACGATCCCGAGGACGGGGTCGATGACGAGCGCTCCGACGATGACCAGGTCGAGCTCCGACGGGCCCGGCGAGCCGGTCTGCGTCAGCCCCAGCCGAAGGTTCTTGGCGTAGCCCCAGATCGGCTCGTCACCCGCCGCCTGTCGATCGGACTCCACGCGGACCCACAGGTCGGTGTCGCCGAGGCGGACGAGGTCGCCGACGCCGGGACCGAAGCGGGCGAGCCGCTCCCGCTCGGAGAGGACGGTCACCGTCGTCCCGGGTGGTTGGCGCCGGTGCCGCGGTATCGAACCAGGGTGACGGACCTCGTCTCACCCGGAGCCCAGCGCTCGGACGAGCCGGCCGGCAGGTCCAACCGGAACCCGCGCGCCGCCTCCCGATCGAAGGCCAGGCGGGGATTGACCTGGTCGAATGGGAAATGCGACGAGACTCGAATGGCCCGCCGCGAGGTGTTCTCGACCCGCAGGGTCAGGCGTTCGAGGTCGGTCGTCGGGTCGGCCGTTACCCCGGTGGCCCGTCGGACGGCACCCGGGCCGACCGCGTCACGGCCGGACGCGCCCAGCGGGTCGAGCAGGACGATCAGGCGGGTCCCGTCCTCCAGGAGAACTTCGAGTCGAACGTCGGTCACCAGCTCGGCGACCCCGGGCATCACGTCGTCGGGCGAGACGGCGCTCCTGCCCGCCCGTTCGACGTCCGCATACGAGCCGCCGGCCCGCGCCGCCTCGAGCATCGCGTCGCACATCAGGGCGACCGCCTCCGGCGCGTTCAGCTTCAGGCCCGCCGCGCGGTGGCGCCGCGCCAGCTCGGCGGCGCTGAAGATGAGAAGCCGCTCTTCCTCCCAGGGCGTCAGGAGCACGGACGCATCGTAGCCGCGAGATCAGCGCGCGGCCACGGTCCGTGGTCGCATCCGCTCCCTTCCGGGGGACCGCACGCTCGGGCCGGCGATCGGCCGTCGAGAGACGATCGTGCCGGCCTCGCGGCGCAGCATCTTCGGGGCGTCGGCGAGGGCGCCGATGGCGGCAAAGCCACTGTTCGCGCGGACGAAGCGGCAGGCCGCCTCGACCTTGGGGCCCATCGACCCGGCGGCGAACTCCAGCCGCTCGAGGTCGTCCGGCGTCGCGTCCCGGATCGGCTGGGCATCCGGCGTGCCCCAGCCCTCGTATGCGGCGTCGACGTCGGTCAGCATCAGGAACGCGTCGGCGTGGAGCAGGGTCGCCAGGAGCGCGCCGGCGTAGTCCTTGTCGATCACCGCCTCGACGCCGACGTAGCCGCCCTCCGGGATCCCGACGACCGGGATGCCCCCGCCGCCGGCGCAGACGACGATGACCTTCTCGCGGACCAGCAGGTCGATCACCCCGATCTCGAGGATCGCGCGCGGCTGCGGCGATGGCACCACGCGCCGCCACATCGGTCCGTCCGGGGCGATCGCCCAGCCTCGCTCCGCGGCGAGGCGCTGGGCTTCCTCGGACTCGTAGACCGGTCCGATCGGCTTGGTCGGGTGCTGGAAGGCAGGGTCGTCACGGTCGACCGCGATCCGGGTCAGGATCGAAGCCATCGCCCGGCCGGATGGCAGCAGGTTGCCGAGCTCCTGGGCCAGGAGGTAGCCGATCATCCCCTCGGTCTCGGCATCGAGCACGTCCAGCGGATAGCCCTCGTCGGGACGGTAGGCGGCGTTCTGGAGGGCCAGCAGGCCGACCTGCGGCCCGTTGCCGTGGGTCAGCACGAGGTCGTGCTCGAGGGCGATCGGACGCAGCGCCCGGGCCGCGATGCGGACGTTGGCGCGCTGGTTCTCGGCGGTCATCGGCTGACCGCGACGCAGCAGGGCGTTGCCGCCCAGGGCCGCCACGACGCGCATCAGTCGAGCCCTCCGCGGATGAGCGTCGCGACGAGCACGGCCTTGATCGTGTGCATCCGGTTCTCGGCCTGGTCGAAGACGATCGAGGCCGGCGATTCGAAGACCTCGTCGGTGACCTCCATGGCGGTCAGGCCATGGCGTTCGAAGGTTGCCGCCCCAACGTCCGTCGAGAGATCGTGGAACGACGGCAGGCAGTGCATGAACTTCACCGCCGGGTTGCCCGTCGCGGCCAGCATCGCCATGTCGACCTGGTACGGGCGCAGCAGCGCGAGCCGCTCGTCCCAGGCGGACTCGGGCTCGCCCATCGAGACCCACACGTCGGTGTAGATCGCGTCGGCGCCGCGGACGCCCTCGGGGATGGATTCGGTGACCGTGATCCGGGCGCCGCTGGCGGTGGCGATCTCGCGCGCCCACGCCAGGAAATCGGGCCGCGGCCAGACGGCGTTGGGGGCGACGATCCGGAGGTCCATGCCCATCGTGGCGCAGCCGATCAGGAGCTCGTCGCCCATGTTTCCACGGGCATCGCCGACGTACGCCAGCGAGACCGCCGAGAGCGGCTTGGCGACGTGCTCCTGGAGCGTCAGCAGGTCGGCCAGGACCTGGGTCGGGTGGTCCTCGTCGGTCAGGCCGTTGTAGACCGGCACGCCGGACCAGCGCGCCAGCGCCTCCGCGTCGGCCTGGTGGAAGCCCCGGAACTCGATCGCGTCGTACACCCGGCCGAGCACCCGGGCGGTGTCCTTGATCGACTCCTTCTTGCCGATATGGCTGCCGCTCGGTCCGAGGTACGTGACGTGGGCGCCCTGGTCGTAGGCTGCGACCTCGAACCCGATCCGGGTCCGCGTCGAATCCTTCTCGAAGATCAGGGCGATCGAGCGGCCGACGAGGCGCCGGATCTCGCGCCGCTCCCGCTTCTCGGCTTTCAGGCGAGCCGCGAGATCCAGTAGGCGCTCGATCTCGGGCGCCGTGTAATCCCGGAGCGACAGGAACGATCGACCGTACAGGTCGACACCGAGGTGGACGGCCATCGCTGATTCCCCTGTTGGCACAGCAATGCCGAGGCCCCGGGCGCGCCGTGCCGGCGTCCGGGTGTGCGTCGAGCGTGCCCTGCGGGGGGTCGAGTGTCACGGTCCAGCCGGCCCCCTCCGGACAGGCGGGACGGCGTGAATGCAAGACGCACGTCATTCGAAGGAGAAGGAGTCCACGCCGCTTCGAGGCGGCCGGTCCTAGGGTCGGGTCATGCCTGCATCTTCAGACGCCGAGGACGCCGGATTGGATTTCGCGATGCTGTCCGACCCCGTCCATCCGTGGCTCGATCGGCGTCGAGAGCTGCTGCCGCGCGCGGCCGCTCGGGCGGCGTGACGCCGCCCCACGGCGGAGGGGCCCAAGGACAAGTGCGAGGCGCGTGCAACCCGAGCCGAGCGCCGAGGACTGTCCGCGGAGGCCGTCCCAAGCCGATGCTCGGGATCGAACCCGAGGCGAGCACCTGGAGGCCCACCGTGGATCCCGAGCCGAATCCCCATGCCCTGGTGCCCGACGGGGGCCGGGTCGCCATCCTGCGGGCGCTGCCCGGCCGTGGCGACCTGTTGTGCGCGGTACCCGCGCTGCGGGCGCTGCGGCGAGCGCGCCCGGACGTCGAGGTGACCTGCGTCGGGCTGCCGGAAACGGAGGCGCTCGTGGGCCGCTACCCGGCCTACGTCGACCGTTTCCTGGCCTTCCCGGGGTTCCCGGGGCTGCCCGATCGCCGGCCTGATCTGAAGGCCATCCCGCGGTTCCTCGTCGAGGCCCAGGCCCGGCAGTTCGACCTGGCGATCCAGCTCCATGGCTCCGGCGCGGTCTCGAACCTCGTGACCCAGCTGCTGGGTGCGCGTCGCTGCGCCGGCCACGTCGAGCCGGCGGGTACCCCGCCCGATCGGGCGACCTTCCTGCCGTGGCACGAGGGCTGCTCGGAAATCCGCCGCTCGCTGCGGCTGATGGCCCACCTGGGCTGGCCTTCGGACGACGAGCGGCTGGAGTTCGAGATCGCCCCGGGGACGGTGGCGCCGGTCGATGGCGCCTACGTCGTCGTCCATCCGGGTGCCTCGAGCGCCGCCAAGCGCTGGACGGCCCATGGCTTCCGGGACGTCGCGCGGGCGCTCGCCGACCAAGGCCAGCGGGTCGTCCTGACCGGCGGCGCGCGCGAGGCCGAACGGACGGCCTGGATCAACGAGTCGCTCGACGGTCGAGGGCTGGACCTCGCCGGTCGGACGACGCTCGACGAGCTCGCGGCCACCGTTCGGGGCGCTCGACTGGTGGTCGCGAACGACACCGGCGTGGCCCACCTCGCGGTCGCCGTGGGCGTCCCCAGCGTCGTCGTCTTCACCCGCTCGGACCACGCCCGCTGGGCTCCGCTCGACACCACCCGCCATCGGGTCGTGCCCGGCTCGGCGCGGCGAGTGGTCTCCGAGGCACGGCGGCTCCTGGCCGCCGGGGAGCTGTCCGATGCCGCCTGAGACGGTCGGCAGCGACCACCGGCCGGTCGCACGGCGCGTGCTCGTGATGCGGCCAGACAACATCGGCGACGTGATCCTCGCGGGTCCGCTGATGCGGGGCCTCCGCCGGGACCAGCCGGACCGCCGGATCGGGCTCCTCGCCTCACCCGCCGGCGCGATGGCAGCGCCGCTCCTGCCGTGGCTCGATGCGGTCGTCACGGCTCGGCCGGTGTGGCAGGACCTGCGCGGCGACCTGGCACTCGATCCCGAGCGCGAGCTGGCGTTCGTCGAGCGGCTGCGGGCCGGCCGCTGGGACGCCGCGATCATCGCCACCAGCTTCCGCCAGACGGCCTGGCCGGCGGCGTACGCGGCCTACCTCGCGGGCATCCCCGTCCGGGTCGGCTTCGCGCCCGACTTCGGCGGCTCGCTGCTGTCGCACCCGGTCGATCCGCCCGAAGTCTCGCTCCACCAAGCGGAGCGGAACCTCCAACTGCTCGAGCCCCTGGGTGTGCCGATCGCCGGCGATCAGCTCGAGGTCGTCGTGCCCGAGGACGCCCGGCGGGCGGTCGAAGCCCGGCTGGCGGCCGTGGGTGTCCAGCCCGGCGAGCCGATCCTCGTCGTTCCCGGTGCCAGCGCACCGGCGCGCCGCCCGGATCCCCGTCGCCTCGGCGAAGCGGCGCGCCTGATCGCTCGCGAGACGGGCCGGCCGGTGATCGTGACCGGCACGCCCCGTGAGCGGGCGCTTGTCGCGGCCTGCCGGGCCGCCGCTCGCGGCGCCACGGCCGCCGTCGACCTCGGCGACGACCTCGCCGTACCGGAGTTCGCGGCGCTCGTCGAGGCCGCCGCGGTCGTCGTGTGCGCCAACTCCTCGGCCCTCCACCTCGCCGACGCGCTCGATCGCCCGGTCGTCGCGACCTACGCCGGCACGGACCTCCCCACGCACTGGCGGGCGCGCCGCGCCCGGGCCGCCCACCTGACCGTTTCAACCGATTGCTCGCCGTGCTACGCCATCACCTGCCCGCTGGCCGACTCGCCGCCGTGCCTGGCGCTCGAGCCGGGCGACATCGCGGACGCGGCGCTCGCGCTGCTGAACGGATTGCCCCATTCCGCGACCCGAACCGCGGTGGAGGCGACATGGGCGGCCTGACGATCCTGACCTGGCACGTCCACGGCAGCTACCTCGAGGCCCTCGCCCGCACGGGCCACGACTTCGTCGTGCCGGTCAGGTCCGGCCGGCCGCCGCGCTACGGCGGCCGGCCGGCCGACGTCGCCTGGCCGCCGAACATCCGCGAGGTCCCGGCCGAGGCCGTTCGCGACCTCGACGTCGACCTCGTGCTCTACCAGCACCCCGAGAACTGGACCGTCGAACAGCACGAGATCCTCGGCCCGGCCCAGCTCCGGGGCCCGCGGATCTTCCTGGAGCACGATCCGCCCCGCGAGCATCCGACCGACACCCGCCACCCGGTCGACGACCCCGACGTCCTGCTCGTCCACGTCACGGCCTACAACGCCCTGATGTGGGACCCCGGCCGAACGCCGACCCGGGTCATCGACCACGGCGTGGAGGTGCCGCCGGACGTCCTGGCGACCCTCGAGCTGGAGCGGGGCGTCGTCGTCGTCAACGACCTGGCGCGCCGCGGCCGGCGCC
>VEOW01000180.1 GCA_012026785.1 Chloroflexota bacterium
CCCAGGCCCGCGAGGCGGCAAGCCAGAGCGGAACCACTGCCAGCACGATGCCGACGTTGCTGACGACGAGCGTCGCCAGGCCCGAGGGCCGGAGCAGGGCCTGAAGTCCGCGCCCCAGGGCCCCGGCGACGGAGTCGCCGAGGGCGACGCGCCGGACGGCCATGCTGCCGAGGCCCTCGCCGAGCAGCCAGGCGGCGATCAGGACGGCGAACGCGTCCGGGGCACGGAGCGCGATTCGCCACGCCAGCGGCACCGTCGGATCCCCTGGCGAGAGGATCTCGCCGTAGCCCTCGACGACCAGTCGGATCCCCGCATAGGTTGCCGCGGCCAGCGTGCCGAGATGGGCCACCAGGCGGACGGTGACGGCGCGGCCGAGCGGCACGACCGAATCGTCGCCCGGGTTCCGCGTCACGAGCCCCAGCTCCTCGTCAGCCGCGACCTCCTCGACCAGCGCGAGATCGAGCCATGGCCCAACGATCACGGCCACGGCTACCCAGGCGGCGAGCAACCCGCCCAGCAGGGCGTAGGTGGCAACCATCTCCGGTGGCGGGTTGCCGAAGGCAATGGCCGCCAGCGTCGGAGACGCCAGGCTGCTCAGCGTCGCCACCGTCGGGAGCGTGATGATCGGCAGCAGGACGACGACGATCCCGCCGCGGAGCAGGAACGAGGCGAGCGCGACCGCCCACCACCGCGGTCGAGCGAGGGCAGCGAGGAACGCACCGGCCATCGCCCCAACCCAACCGATGGAGCGGGCGCCGAGCGCGGCCCTCCCGGGCGTGAGACCCCTCACGCCCTGCGTGCCCTCCACGGCCAGAGTCTAGTCCCGGGGGCCGGCGGAGTCGGTCAGCCGGACGCCGGGGCGGCGTCGGCGCGACGGCGTCCCAGCCCCTCGGCGGCCCGGCGAAAGGCGGTCAGGACCTCCGACGCCAGCTCGTTTGGACGCATCGCGGCGACCCGCGCGGGTTCGAAGCGGAAGGCCCCTCGGACGATGACGGGGCTGCGCCACGGCCGATCGGCGTCGCTCGGTGGCACGACCAGGCCGAGCCGAAGCTGGAGCCGGCCGGCATCCTCGAGGATGAGGCCCGACAGGCCGCCCGCCACGGCCGGCCCGAGCCGGTCCAGCGGCGAGCCGGGCGGCGGACCGGATTCCGCCGCAAGGTCGACGAAGTGAGCCACCGACTCGGGGCCCTGGACCCACAGGATCGCGGCCCACCAGTCGTCGGTGGGGGTCGACGGCCGGCTCATGCCCGCGAAGAGCGGCTCGCCGGCGAGCCGCAGCGACTGCAGGCGGAGGAACGACGGGCCGGGCGGGGGAAGGCGATCGGGCATGTCCGGCGATTCTGCCGGGAACGGCACCGTCGAGCGAGACGTCAGGCGGACGCGTCGGGTGCGGGCGCCTCGTCGTCGCTGCCGGTCGCAGCAGGTGCGGGCTCGGTGGCAGCCGCCGGCTCCACCGGCGCATCGCCAGCCGCCGCTGCGGCGGCCCTGGCCGCCGCGAGGGCCGCGTTCTGGGCCTCGATCTCGGCCTCCAGCGCGTCGATCCGCAGCCGCAGCATCTCCCGCCGCACGTCCTCGCTCGGCGGCTCCGGCACGGACAGCGCCGGCGAGCCCTCGGTGTCCTCGTCGGTCAGGCCGATGAGGGCCCGGACCCCACCGCCGCGCACCCGCCGCTGGGTGGCCAGGGCCATCGCGTCGACCTGGGTCACGCCGGGCAGGTCGCCCTCGACCTGGGCGTGCAGGGCGGCGCTGCAGTGCGGACAGGTCGCGACGCTCGAGTCATCGAGCGGGTGCGAGCACCACGGGCAGCGGCCCACGGCCAGCGGCTCACCGGCTTGATTGGATTCGGCCATCGGGCGGGACTCTACGCGTTCCCGAGGGCTGCCTGCCAGCCCGCCGATCGTCCCATCGCCTACTCCCACTCGATGGTGGCTGGCGGCTTGGACGAGATGTCGTAGACGACGCGGTTCACGCCGGGGACCTCGTTGACGATCCGGCTGCTGATCCGGCCCAGGACCTCGTACGGCAGCTTCGCCCAATCGGCCGTCATGCCGTCCTCGGAGGTCACGGCGCGGATTGCGACGACGTTGGCGTAGGTCCGCCCATCGCCCATGACGCCGACGCTCCGGACGGGCGTCAGGATCGCGAAGGACTGCCACAGGGTCCGGTACAGCCCGGCCGCCTTGATCTCGTCGATGACGATCCAGTCGGCCTCGCGCAGCGTTTCGAGGCGCTCGGCCGTGACCTCGCCGATGATCCGGATCGCGAGGCCCGGGCCGGGGAATGGCTGGCGATGGACCATCGCCTCCGGCAGGCCCAGCTCCAGGCCAACCTTGCGGACCTCGTCCTTGAAGAGGTACCGCAGCGGCTCGATGAGCTGGAACCGGAGGTCGGCCGGCAGCCCCCCGACGTTGTGGTGGGTCTTGATCTTCTGGGCGGTCTTCGTCTCCGCGGTGGCGCTCTCGATGACGTCCGGGTAGAGCGTGCCCTGGGTCAGGAAATCGATCCGACCGAGCTTGCCGGCCTCTTCTTCGAAGACCCGGATGAACTCGTCGCCGATGATCTTCCGCTTTCGCTCCGGGTCGACGACGCCGGCCAGGCGGTCGAGGAACCGCTCCCGCGCGTCGACCATCACCAGGCGCATCCCGAGGTGCTGTTCGAACGTCGTTCGAAGGAGCTCCGACTCCTTCTTGCGCATCAGGCCATGGTCGACGTAGATGCAGGTCAGCCGATCCCCGACGGCGCGATGGACGAGGGCCGCCGCGACGGCCGAGTCGACCCCGCCGGAGAGGGCACAGATGACGCTGCCGTCGGAGCCGGTCGCGCGGGCGTGGGCGTCGACCCGGGCCTTGATCTCGGCAACCGTGGAGTCGATGAAGCTGGCCGGCGTCCAGGTCGGCCTGGCGCCGGCGATGCCGATCACGAAGTTGCGCAGGACGTCCCGGCCTCGCGGGGTGTGGACGACCTCGGGATGGAACTGGATCCCGTAGAGCCGGCGGGCCGGGTCGGCCAACCCGGCGTAGGGGGTTGAATCGGTCTGGGCGGTCGCCCGGAAGCCCTCCGGCAGCCGGGTGATCGAGTCGCCGTGACTCATCCACACGGGCTGGCTCGTGTCGAGGCCGGCGAACAACCCGTCCTCGGTGCCGATCGTGACCGTCGCCGGGCCGTACTCGCGCTTGGCCGCCGGGAGGACGTCGCCGCCGAGCTCCTGGGCCATCAGCTGCGCCCCGTAGCAGATGCCGAGGACCGGCAGCCGGCCGCTCCAGACTGCCGGGTCTGGCTTCGGGGCATCGGCGTCGTAGACCGAGTTGGGGCTGCCCGAGAGGATCACGGCAACGGCCCCGCGTCGCTCCAGCTCGGCCAGCGACGTGTCGTGGGGGAGCAGCTCGGAGTAGACGTTGAGCTCGCGGACGCGGCGGGCGATGAGCTGCGCTACCTGGCTGCCGAAGTCCAGGACCGCGACCGTACCATGTGCGGCGCCCGCGGGCGCCTCGCCGGCCGGTCGCTCGGGCCCCGGGGCGTGGAGCGCGGTCTCGAGGTAGGCCTCGACCTCGGCATCATCGGGCGCGAGGACGCGGTGGCCGGCGTTGGCGGGCTCGCCGTGGACCGTCACCCCCCGCCGGGTGATCGATGCCTCGGGCTGCTCCGGTTGGGCCAAGCCCCCCTCCGATGCGTGTCGCGACCGCTGGCCGAAGTCTAGCGGCGCCGAGCGGTTGACGGCAGCGTTCACGCCTGCAGGTCTATCCTCGGCGCCGCAATGACCGAACGCCTCGTTCCACGCCCGCTCGTTCGCCTCGTCGTGCTGCTCGGGCTCGTCGTCGGTGCCTGCTCGCCGGCCCCGACAGGAGCGCCGCCCACCGCCTCGCCCGCTGGCCCGACGACGAGTGCCGCGACGACGCCGAGCATCGCCCCGACCGCATCGGCAGCTCCCACGCCAACCGCCGGCGAGACCGGCCCGGCCGCGGCGGCCTGCACGGGTCTCGACCTCAAGGCCTCCCACGGACTCGTGGAGGGCGCTGCCGGGTCGCGAGAGACCGAGGTGATCCTGGTGACAGCCGTGGCGTGTGCCGTGCCGGCGTCGCCGGCCTTCGGCCTCCGCGACGGCGGTGGCGCGGCGGGCGTCGCGGGCGCCCCCGGCGGGGACGGCCAGGTCGTCGTGCAGCCCGGCAGCACGTACGTGAGCGACGTTCGGTTCGCGAACTGGTGTGCCGCCGAGCCTTCCTACCCGCTGACGCTCGAGCTGCGGCTGCCCGGCGAGACGCTGGAGGTGACCGGGGGACCGTTCCCCGAGAATGGCGACATGCCGCCCTGCACCGACGGCCCGACGCCGGAGCTCATCGCGACGCCCTGGGCCCAGCGCTCCTGAGCCGGAAGGCCGGGCCCCGGCCGAGGCGCTCCGCCGGCGTCCCGTAACGAAGGATCAGGGCCCGCACCGCTCGCGCCGCCTCGGGCCCGGCGAGCGGCTCGGCGATCATCTCCTCGCGGCGATCCCCGATCGCGACCCGGCAGCGCGGGTCGGCCTCCAGGTTGCGGGCCCACGCCGCCCCGGGATCGCCGGCGGCCACGAGCAGCGAGCCGTCGTCGTCCTCGACGAATCCGACCGCGGCAGTGACCGGCTCGGCGCTGCGGCGGCCGCGCGTCTCGAGCTCCGCCACGACGCCCCAGCCGGCAAGCTGGGCGCCGATCTCGTCGGTCAGCGGCCGCGACCCTGCCACGACTTGCCCTCGGTCCCGATCGCCGGGGCATAGACGAGCTCGACCCGCTGCATGTCGCGAATCGTCCGAGCGCCGAGGGCGGCCATCGACTGGCGCAGCGCACCGATCAGGTTCTGGGAGCCGTCGCTGACGTGGGCCGGGCCCATCAGGATCTGCTCCAGCGGTCCCGCCGTCCCGACCCGGATCCGGGTGCCGCGCGGCAGAACCGGCGAGGGCGCCGCCATGCCCCAGTTCACGCCACGGCCGGGGGCCTCGCCGGCTCGGGCAAGCGGCGAGCCGAGCATCACGGCATCGGCGCCGGCCGCGATCGCCTTGGCGATCTCACCGCCGCGGCGCATCCCGCCGTCGGCGACGCCCGGCACGTAGCGGCCCTCGCGCTCCAGGTACGAATCTCGCGCCGCAGCCACGTCCGCCACGGCGGTCACCTGCGGGACCCCGATGCCGAGCACCTCGCGGGTCGTACACGCGGCGCCGGGCCCGACACCGACGAAGATCGCCGCCGCGCCCTGTTCCATGAGCCGGTAGGCGGCCTCGGCGTTGGTGGTGTTGCCGACCGCGACCGGGATCGGCATGAAGCGGGTGAACTCGTCGAGCGACAGCGGGTCGTAGCCGGTCGCGAGATGGCGGGCCGAGCTGACCTGCGACTGGACGAGGAACAGGTCGGCGCCGTGCTCGGCGCAGAACGGGCCCCAGCGTCGGGCGACGGCCGGCGTGGCAGCGACGGCGGCCTTCGAGCCGGCCGCGCGGATCTCGTCGATCCGGCGGGCGACCAGCTCGTCCCGGATCGGGGCGGCATAGGCCTCGGACAGGACCGCCTGGACCTCGTCGTCGGGCGCCTCGGCGATCCGGGCCAGAACGGCGGACGGCTCGTCGTAGCGGGCCTGGACGCCCTCGAGGTTCAGCACGGCCAGGCCACCGAGCCGGGCGAGCGCCCCGGCGAACGACGAGTCGACCACGGCGTCCATGGCCGCGGCAAGGACGGGGATCTGGAGATCGAGGCCGCAGAAGCGCTGCGACAGGTCGATGTCGGCCGGCTCGACGGTCTCCACGCCCGGCGCGAGGGAGACGTCATCGAAGCTGTACGTCGGCCGGATCGAGTCGACCTTCGACCGGAAGGTCGGCAGGTCGGCAGTCTCCGTGCGGCCGGCCGCCGGAGCGCGCCCCTGCTCGATCACGCCGCTGTCGCCTCCTTCCCGGTGCGTGCCGGCAGTCTAGCGCGGCTGTCCGACGGCGTGCCATCGACGGGCCGCGTCGTGATCGCTGCTTCCTGACGCCGGGCCACGGCGAGTGTCCATTTTCAAGTCGACGCCTTGGCCCTGCTTCCGCGGCTTGCACCGCTCCGACCTACCCAACCCGCCGCCGGCCGTCGGAGTCGAGCTCGAACCACCGTGACCGATCCAGGTCGAGCAGGTGGTCGCGGATTCGCTCGATCGCCTCGCGGTAGCCCGGCCAGACGACCTCCTGCCAGGCCGCGTCAATCGCCAGCCAGCGGGCTCCATCGTGCTCGTGCGAGAGCGAGACCTCGGCATCGGCCCGGACCCGGACCGCGAAGACTGCCGAGACGAGGACCGCGTCGACGCTCGGCTCGTGGAACTGGTTGACCAGGTCGAGGTCGTAGAACACCTCGATCGCATCGCCGCCCAGACCCGTCTCCTCCTCGACCTCGCGGAGCGCGGCGAGGGCCACCCGCTCGTCGCCATCGACCGAGCCGGAGACGCATTGCCACAGCCCCGGGAGGATCCGCCCGGGGGCGCGGCGCAGGAGCAGGATCTCCGTCCCGCCGTCGGGCGCGTGCCGGAAGATCCAGCAGTCGACGAGATCGGGCCGGATCATCCCGGCTGGAACCTCGCCTCGAGCCCGTGCAGCTGCTCCAGGTGCATCAGGTCATGGACGCCGGCGAAGAGCAGCCACTCGCCGCACCGCAGCCGCCCGACGAGCGGATGCTCAAGGGGGCACGGATCGGTCTCGTGACCCGCCACAGACCGGCCCGCCCTGGCGATGACCCGCCGGCTCCCCTCGAGCCGGCGCAGGAGCTCGTCGCGGGAGGCGTCCGCCGGCCCGGGCACACCTGGCACCACCGTCGGGGCGGCCGCGGGCCACCGACCCGACGCGGCGAGCGACGCGGCGAGCACAAGACCCGACCGGGCGGTGGCGTCGTGACCGATCGTCTGGGCAACATTCCAGTCCTCCTCGCCGCCCGGAGCTCGAAGGGCCGCCTCGGTCAGCCGCTCGACGATCCGGACGAGCTCGGCCGCGAGGGCGTCCAGCTCGGCGAGGCTCGCCTGCGTGCTGCCCTCGCCGCCGCGACGTCGGACCTCACGCCGGACGCTGATGAACCGGCCGGCCTCGATGCCTCGGAACGCGGCGACGGCGTTCGGGGCCGCCGACTCGAGGTCGTCGAGCCAGGTCCCGCCCGGAACGCGCTGCTCGGGACGCGTCGCCACGGCCG
Organism: Chloroflexota bacterium; assembly: GCA_012026785.1. Lineage (GTDB taxonomy): Bacteria > Chloroflexota > Limnocylindria > Limnocylindrales > CSP1-4 > UBA5189. Next base: position 7,162 of record VEOW01000180.1, read on the forward strand.
CCACGGTAGCAGTCGCGACGACCGTTCAGGGCCGCTCGAGGCCGTGCGCCTCCAGGAGCTCGTCGTCGGCCAGGATCACTTCGCTTGGACCGTCGGCCACGATCAGCCCGCCGTCGATGACGATCGTCCGCGGGAAGACGTCGGCCACGAGCCGCATGTCGTGGGTCGAGGCGAGGACCGTCTGCGGCAGGGCCCGCAGGATCGCGATGACCTCGCGCCGGCCGCGGGGGTCGAGGCCTGCCGACGGCTCGTCGAACACGAGGACCTCGGGGTCCATCGACAGGACGGTCGCCAGGGCGACCCGCTTGCGCTGGCCAAGGCTCATCCGGTGCGGCGTGCGGCGCTCGAAGCCGGCCATCCCGACCGCGGCCAGGGCGCGCTCGACCCGGTCGTGGATCTCCGACTCGGCGACGCCCATGTGAAGCGGCCCGAAGGCGACGTCTTCGAAGACGGTCGGGCTGAAGAGCTGATCGTCGGGATCCTGGAACACCAGCCCGACCCGGGCCCGGACTTCGCGGATCGTCGATCGATCGACGACCGCGTCGCCGACCTGGACCGTCCCATGCGTCGGCTCGTGGATGCCGTTCAGGTGGAGGAGCAGGGTGCTCTTGCCGGCGCCGTTGGGGCCGACGACGGCGACCTTCTCGCCGGCCGCGATCGAGAGGTCGATGCCCTTCAGCGCCTCGAGGCCGTCGGGATACCGGAAATGGAGATGACGGATCTCGATGGCCGCCGCGCCGCCGGCGAAATGCCCGTCTCCGGGGTGCCTCGGCAGCTCCCCCGGATGGTGCTCGTGGCCAGCCTCGTGGGGATGGGCGTGGACGTGCTGGTGAACGTGGCTGTGGGCCTCGGTCACGACCCGCTCAGCCATGCGGCAGCCAGGCCACAGCGACCACCACGTAGGCCGCCAGGAGGAGCGCCGTGCCGGCGAGGAGCGCGATCTCGGGCGCCCGCAGCGCCCGAGCGTGCAGGTGCCGGAACTCGCCCTGGAACCCGCGAGCCTGCATCGCGGCATAGATCCGCTCGCTGCGCTCGTACGAGCGCAGGAACAGGGTGCCGACCATCGCCCCGGTGACGCGGGCCCGCCACGCGACCGAGCGACCACCAGCCCCACCTCGCGGGGCCGCGGAGCGGGCCGCACGGGCTCGGCTCATTCGCGTCGCCTCCCCGGCCAGGACCCCGAGGTAGCGGTACATGAAGCCGATGATTGCGACCATGATCGGTGGCAGGCGCAGCTGGCGCAGCGCATCGACGAGCTCGTGGAACGGCGTCGTGAACGCCAGCACGAGCGCGGCCTGCACGCTGATCCAGCTCTTCAGGGCGATCGTCGTGAACATCCGCAGGCCCTCGCCGCTGATCGTGATGGGAAGTGAGCCGATCACGATCGTCCCGATCGGCTCGGCGGTCCGGGTCACCACCAGCGGGAGCGCGGCGAGCAGGAAGGGCGCGGCGATGAGGGCCCGGCGGGCTGGTCGGACGGGGCCGAGGTGCGCGACGATCGAGGTGCCGGCGACGCCGAGCCAGGCGATCCCGAGTGCGACGTACGACCCCGGTGGCAACAGGCTCACGCTCAGGATGAATCCGACCGCGACGAGGAACTTGAGGCGCGCGTCGGCGGCGTGCACCAGGCTGTCCCGGGCGATGTAGCGGTCGAGGTTCAGCGCGGCCCCCTACCGAGAGCGCCGGACGAGGAGGCGCCCGACGACGACCATGATGACGACGACGATCGCGATGCCGATGAGCCCGGCGACGACCGTCGAAGCATTGCCCTCGAGGCCGGGCACGAGGTAGTCGGGCAGGATCGAGAACAGCGCGTCGCGGGCCTGCCCGAGGAAGCCCTGGTCGCCAGCCACGCGCTCGAGCCCGTCGGGATCGCCCGAGGCGAGCGGCGCGAGGACGATGACGATGAGGGCGGCGATTGCCAGACCGGCGATCCACCACCCGCGGCCACCTCGCGGCCGCCCGGGCTGCGCCGGCTGCTGGCCCGGCCGGCCGCGCATCGACGATCCCCCGAGGTGATCGCGCTCGCCGGCCGGGCGGCGCGGAGCCGCAGCAGATCGGCCCGCGTCACGGTGATGAAGCCGATCGCGGCCATCGTGATCAGGGCCTCCCCGATGCCGATCAGGACGTGGACGCCGATCATGGCCGGCAGGGCCAGCTGGGCCGGTGACGTACCGCTGGCGGCGAGCTGGATGGCCATCAGCGCGGCACCGGCCACGACGGCGAACCAGGCGGCAATGCCGGCCGCCGGGACCCGGGCTCGCTCCTCACCCCCCAGCAACCCGGCGAGGAGGCGATACAGGTAGTAGCCGCCGAACGTGCCGACGATGCCCATGTTGAAGATGTTGGCGCCCATCACGACGAGCCCGCCGTCCTGGAACACGAGGGCCTGCACGGCGATGACGCAGGTCATCACCAGGGTCGCCGCCCAAGGACCGAGCAGCACGCCGGCGAGGACGCCCCCGAGCAGGTGGCCCGACGTGCCGCCGGCAACCTGGAAATTGAACATCTGGGCGGCGAAGATGAAGGCGGCCATGACGCCCAGGAGGGGAACGGCTCGCTCGTCAAGGGACGCGTTGGCCCGTCGAACTGCGACGACGAGCGCGAGCAGCGTGAGCGCCCACATCAGCGCCGCGATGGGCACGGTCAGGAAGCCGTCCGGCGCGTGCAGCGTCGGCAACGTCGCGGGGGCCATGTTGTCCGATCCCAGGATCACCGCCAGCATCGCGATCTCCGAGCGAGACGACCATGGTAATCGCGCCACCTCGCTATTGCAAAAGGTCGCAATAGCCGACCCAGCCGCCTATACTCGGCCCATGACAGCCGGCGATGTCCGCATCCCCCGCTCCCTTCGGCAGGCCAGCTGGTCTGCGATTCGCGACGAGATGCACGCCCGTGGCCTGCGCTGGACACCCCAGCGTCGGCTGATCCTGGAGGTCCTCGCCGCGACGGACGGCCACGTGACGGGCGTCGACGTGATCGAGCGCTGCCGGGAGCGCGAGCCGGCGACGACGGCCTCGACCGTCTACCGGACGCTCGACGTCCTGGAGGACCTCGGCTACCTCAGCCACAGCCACTCGGCCGCCGGTCGTGAGGAGTTCCACGTCCTGCCGGGCGCGCCGCACGCCCACCTCGAGTGCGCGGCGTGCGGAGCGACGATCGAGCTGCCAAGCGACGAGGCGGCGGCACTCGCGGCGCCGCTGCAGGACCGGTACGGCTTCGCGGCCGATCTCGGCCACCTCACGATCACTGGCACCTGCGCCGGGTGTGCCGGGGCCGAATCGGGCGCCTGACCGAGCCCCCGGCGCGCCGGGCAGATGCGCTCGAAGCGCTCCACCGGCAGGACGAAGACCGTCGCGCCGCCGACCTCCACCTCGAGCGGGTAGGGCATGAAGAACTCGCCCGGCTCCATGATCGGCGGCATCGGGTTCACGACCTGGGTTCGCGACGTGCAGTGCTCGGCGATGATCGCCATGACGTCGTCGCCCGCGGCGTCCTCCACCCCCAGCATGACGGTCGCATTCGACTGCTTCAGGAACCCGCCGGACGACTGCAGCCGGGTGGCGCGAAATTCCCGCTCGAGCAGCGCGTCGACCAGCACCCCCGCGTCCTCGTTGTGAACGATCGCCACGATCATCTTCACGCGCCGGAGTATAGGGATCGGTCAACCGATCACCCGTTCGGTTGACGGCCACCTTCGGCGGTGTACGATCGGCGAGCCTTGAGCCACGACCCCCTCCTCCTCGCCGCGATCCGGGTGTCCGCGCATGCCTCGAGCCCCGAGGCCGCCCTCGACGAGCTGCTCGAGGTCGCCCTGAGGCTGACCGGTGCCAGCGAGGCCCTGGCCTACCTGTGGGACGGGGCCCGCGGCGGCCTGGCGATCGCCGGCAGCCGGGGCGTCGCTCCCGACGATCTGCCCGCGCTCGAGGCGGCCGCCGCGGCCGCGGACCATCCCGTCCAGCTCGCGGCGACCGAGCGGCTCCAGACGAGCGGCCCGCCGGGCCCGGGCCGGGCGGGCAGCCTCTCGGCCTGGCCGATCGTGATCGGGCGCGACGGCATCGAGGAACCCGTCGGGGCCCTGGCGCTCGTCACCGACGATGGCCTGTCCGCCGAGGACGCCGAGCGCGTGGCCGCCGTCGCCGACCTCATCGGCCTGACGGTCGACCGGTCGAGGTTGATCGGCGAGGCCGGCGAGCAGTTCGACTGGATCGAGCGGGTCGCGAACTCCGATCAGCTGACCGGGCTCGCCAACGCGCGGACGCTCGGGCGGGTGATCGAGCTGGAGATCGTCCGGGCGGCCCGCCAGGGGTCCAGCCTCTGCGTCGCTCTGTTCGACGTCGATGGGTTGAGCGCCATCAACGACCGCCTTGGCCGCCGGGTCGGCGACGACATCCTCCGCGAGGTCGCGGCGGTGATCGCCGAGACCGTCCGGTACGTGGACACCGTGGGCCGCTGGGGCGGCGACGAGTTCCTGCTCGTTGCGCCCGGCGCGACCGGGACCACGGTGGCGCGGCGGAGCGTCGAGGCCGTCACGGCACGCCCGATCGGCGACACGGGCATCACCGTCTCGGCCGGCCTCGCGGCCTTCCCCAACGACGGGGCCACGAGTGAGGAGCTGATCGCCGCGGCATCGGCGGCCCTTCGCGAAGCCCAGTCGGGCGGACCCGGATCGATCTCCGAGACGAGCCGCGAGGTTGAGGCCAGCGGCAGCGGCGGGAACGGCAACCGCGCCTGAGCCGCCCGAGCGCCTGCGATCAGAGGAGCGCCAGCGCGGCCTCCAGCACCTGCCGGCCAACGTCCTCCGGCGAGGCTGACGCGTCGATCACGACCCACCGCTCCGGCTCGGCGGCGGCCAGCGCCAGGAACCCCTCCCGGACGCGCTGGTGGAACTCGACGTCGAACGACGCCTCGAAGCGGGTGACGCCGTCGGCGGTCTTGCGGGCCAGCCCAACCTCGGCCGGGATGTCGAGCAGGATCGTGCGGTCCGGCCGGAGATCGCCGACGGCGACGTCGGCCAGCGCGCGAAGGGCCGCCAGGGAGACGCCCGCACCATAGCCCTGGTAGGCGAGCGTCGAGTCGGCATGCCGAGCGCCGACGACGATCGTCCCGGCCTCGAGTGCCGGCCGGATCACCTCCACGACGAGCTGCGCCCGGGCGGCGTTGAACAGCAGGGCATCCGCGCCGGGCGAGATCGGCGGACCCCCAGGGCCGAGGAGGATCTCCCGAATCCGCTCGCCGAGCGCCGTCCCGCCCGGCTCCCGCGTCGAGCGGACCGGCAGGCCGCGGGCTTCGAGCGCGTCCACGAGCCGCTGCGCCTGGAGGGTCTTGCCGGCACCGTCCGGCCCCTCGATCGTGATGAACCGTCCGCGTCCCGGTGGGCCCGATGAGTACGCTTCCCGCGGCTGCACGTGGCGGATGCTACGCTCCCCGGCGCCCCAGATGCGTGACCTGACCGACCGCGCCCTCGACACCGCGACCCAGCAAGGCGCTGGCTACGCCGACGTCCGGGTCGTTCGCCGCCGCGACGAGTCGATCGCCGTCAAGAGCGGCCACGTCGAAGGCGTCGCGATGGGCGAAACGGAGGGCTTCGGCGTCCGGGTCCTCGTCGACGGGGCCTGGGGCTTCGCGGCCTCCGACCGTCTCGATCTCACCGAGGCCGAGCGTGCCGCCGCGCTCGCGGTTCGGATCGCGCGGGCCTCGGCGACGGCCCTGCGCCGCCGGGTCGAGCTCGATGACCGCCCACCGGCGCACGGCTCCTACGAGACACCGGTCGAGGAAGACCCGTTCAAGGTTCCGCTGGAAACGAAACTCGCCGACCTGCTCGCCGCGGACGCCGCAGCCCGCCGCTCGGAGCGGGTGGCATTCACCGAATCGATGTACGCGGCGCAGCGCGAGTGGAAGACCTTCGCGGCAAGCGACGGCAGCTTCACCGAGCAGGTACTCACCTCGGTCGGCACGGCCGTCGAGGCCAACGCCATCGAGGGTGACGAGCTCCAGCGTCGGAGCTACCCCGATGCCGGTGGCGGCTTCAGGGCCGCCGGCTACGAGTATGTCCGGGGCCTCGACATGGTCGACCAGGCCGCCCAGGCGGGCGAGGAGGCCGTTGCCCTGCTGTCCGCGCCGCAGTGCCCGGCGGGCGTGACGACGATCATCCTCGACCCCAGCCAGCTCTACATGCAGGTCCACGAGAGCTGCGGTCATCCCTCCGAGCTCGATCGCGCCTTCGGCACGGAGGCGTCCTACGCCGGCACGAGCTTCCTCACCCCGGACAAGCTGGAATCTCGCTTCCGCTACGGCTCGGACCTCGTGACGATCGTCGCCGACGCGACGGCGCCAGGCGGGCTCGGGACGTTCGGCTGGGACGACGAGGGCGTCGCCGCGCAGGCGGTGCCGCTCGTGCAGAACGGCATCTTCAGCGGCTACCTCAGCTCCCGCGAGACGGCGCCACGGATCGGTCGCCGGTCGGGCGGAGCCATGCGGGCCGACGGCTGGAACCGCATCCCGCTCATTCGAATGACCAACGTCAGCCTGCTTCCGGTCCCGGGCATGACGATCGACGACATCGTCGCCGATACCGACGAAGGCTTATACCTCGCCTACAACCGCAGCTGGTCGATCGACGATCGGCGCCTCAACTTCCAGTTCGCGACCGAGGTCGCCTACGAGATCAAGAACGGCAAGCGAGGACGGCTGTTCAAGAACCCGACGTACACCGGGATCACCTATGAGCTGTGGCGCAGCTGCGACGCCGTGGCCGACGCCAGCGACTGGGTGATGCTCGGCACGCCGAACTGCGGCAAGGGCGAGCCGTCGCAGTCCGCGCGGGTCGGCCACGGCGTGTCGGCGGCGCGTTTCCGGAACGTCCAGGTCGGGGTCGGCAAGTGGTGAGCCAGGGACCGGGCGACCCCGCCGCCGTCGGCGGGGCTGAGCCGGCCGTCGACAGCCCCGAGGCGGCGCTCGCGGTCGCCGAGGAGGTCCTCGAGCGGGCCCTGCGCGGCGGGGCCACCGAGGCCGAGGTCCTGCTGACCGCGGAGGACTCGGCCCTGACCCGGTTCGCCAACAGCGAGATCCACCAGAACGTCGCCGAGCGGAGCCTCGAGGTGAACCTGCGCTTCGTCGTCGGCAGCCGGGTCGCGGTGATCGGCACCGACCGGATCGACCCCTCGGGGCTCCGCAACCTCGTCGGCCGGGCGGCGACGATCGCCCGCAGCTGCGAGGCCCGGCCCGACTGGCCCGGCCTTCCGGCGCCGCAGCCGGCGCCGGGTCGCGCGCCCGTCGCCTGGGCCGCCGGCACGGCCGAGGCCAGCCCGGAGTTCCGCGCCGAGGCCGTGCGCGAGATCATCGCCGAAGCCGACACGGCCGGCGTCCTGGCCTTCGGGTCGTTCTCGACCGACTCCGAGATCATCGCCGTGGCCAGCTCGACCGGCATCCGGGCGGCCGCGCGCCGCAGCGCGTCCCAGCTCCTGACGGTGCACACCTCGCCCGACGGCGGAAACGGCTACGCCGAGGCGGTTGCCATGGACGCGACGACGATCGATGCCCGCGCGCTCGGGCGCGAGGCCGCGGCGAAGGCCCGCGCCTCCGACAACCCGGTCGACCTGCCGCCCGGTGACTACCCCGTGGTCCTCGAGGAGTACGCCGTCGTCGATCTCAACGACATGCTCGGCTACGTCGGCTTCTCGGCCCTGGCCGTCCAGGAGGAGCGGTCGTTCTTCGAGCCCGGAAAGCGCGTCGGCTCGGAGCTCGTCACGATCGTCGACGACGCCACGGACCCGGTCGGGCTGCCGACGGGGTTCGACTACGAGGGCATCCCGAAGCAGCGGGTCACCATGCTCGAGGCCGGCGTCTGCCGGGATCTCGTCTACGACTCGGCGACGGCCGCCCGGGCCGGTCGGACCTCGACCGGCCACGGCCTTCCGGCCCCCAACCCGTGGGGTCCCTTCCCGCTGAACGCCGTCTGGTCTGCCGGGGACGCGTCGCGCGACGAGCTGATCGGCGGCCTCGACCGGGGTTTGCTCGTCACCCGATTCCACTACACCAACGTCGTCCATCCCAAGCTCGCGATCGTGACGGGCATGACCCGCGACGGGACGTTCCTGGTCGAGGGCGGCCGCCTCGTCGGCCCCGTTCGGAACCTGCGCTTCACCCAGTCGTACGTCGACGCCCTCGCGGCCGTTCGGGCGGGCGGGCGCGAGCGCCGGGCGCTGCGCGGCATGCTCGGCGCGACGGTCGTGCCAGCCCTCCGGCTCGAGGCCTGGACCTTCACCGGCGCTACCCAGCACTGAGGCGCCGAGGCGATCCAGTACAGCATTCCACCATCGTGGTGGTAGACTTCCACCATGGCCCTCAACATCAAGAACGAGGAGACCCATCGCCTGGTGCGCGAGCTCGCGGCGTCCACGGGTGAATCGCTGACCGAAGCGGTCACCATCGCCGTTCGAGAACGGCTGGAGCGGGTTCGAAGCATCGATGCCGAGATCGAGGACGTCCTGGACCTGGTCGATCGCATCCGGGCGCGCGTTCCGCCGGACTTCTTCGACGTCGACCTCGACGAGCTGCTGTACGACGAGGACGGTCTCCCGAAGTGATCGTCGACAGCTCGGCGATCCTCGCGATCCTGCGACGCGACCCCGACGCATCGAGGCTCCTCCAGCCGCTGCTCTGGACCCAGGCGCGACGGATGTCGGCCGCAACCTACGTCGAAGTCTCGATCGTGATCGATCGATCCGCCGATCCGGTCGTCCGCGCCGGCCTGGAGGAGCTGATGGCGCGCCTCGGCATCACGATCGAGGCGGTCACGGCCGAACAGGCACGGGTCGCCCGGGAGGCGCACCGCAGCTACGGCCGGGGCACCGGGCACCCGGCCCGCCTCAACTTCGGAGACTGCTTCGCGTACGCCCTCGCGAAGACCTCCGGCGAGCAACTGCTCTACACGGGTCGCGATTTCGACCAGACCGACGTCGGGCTCATCGGTCCGCTTGCCGAGCGGAAGCGCCTGAGCGAAGCCCGGGCGACCTACGGCGCGACGGAAGCGCCGGCCCAGCGGCACGGCCGATGACGCGCGGCGCCATTCGCGAACGCCTGGGCTGGCCCGCGGACCCGCAAACGCATCGCCGCATTCGACGACTCTGGCAGCGCCACTCGATCGCCGAGGACCGGCGTGACATCGACGGGCTGGTGGCGACCCTCGCGCCCGACTGCGTCTACGAGATCGTCGGGACCGGCCTCCGCTGGGACGGCCACGCCGGGGCGCGTGCCTTCTACACGGAGCTGTTCGCAGCCTTCCCGGACAACCACTTTGCGCTGACCGACATCGTCATCGGGCCGCAGGGCGTCTTCGAAGCCGTCGCCCTCGAAGCGACCCACGCGGGTCCGTTCGCGGGCCTCGAACCCACGGGGCGCCGGGTCCGGCTCGAGCTGGCGATCCTGTTCCCCTGGGACCCCGGGACCGAGCGCTTCACCGGCGAGCGGATCTTCCTCGACCGGGCCGCCCTGGGCTGACCCGACATGCGCAGCCGATCCGGCCCAGGCCTGCCCGCGGTCGGCGGCGAGGCCATGGTCGCCTCACCGCATGGACTGGCGAGCGCCAGTGGCCTTGACGTCCTCCGAGCCGGCGGCTCGGCGGTCGATGCCTGCATCGCGATGAACGCCACCCTCGGCGTCGTCTACGGCCACATGAGCGGTCTCGGCGGCGACGTCTTCGCCCAGGTCTGGGACCCCCGCGATTTGCAGGTCGTGGGCCTGAACGGCTCCGGTCGCGCGGGCGAGCAGGTGACGCTGGAGGCGTATGCGGCTCGGGGCTTGGCGGAGATTCCGGCTCGCGGACCGCTCGCGGCGAACACCGTCCCGGGTGCCGTGGATGGTTGGGCGAGGCTTCACGAGCGGTTCGGGCGCCTGGACTGGAACCGCCTTTTCACCGATGCGATCCGGCTCGCGGAGGGCGGTTTCCCTGTATCCCGTGGCTTCAGCGAGGCCGCCGAGGTGACGGCCGTCGAGATCGAGCGGTTCGAATGGAGCACGGGCGCGCTGCCACCGGCCACCGGGTCGCCCCGGCTCGGGGCGTCGATTCGGCAGCCCGACCTGGCTCGATCGTTGCGCATCGTCGCGACCGACGGTCCCGACGCCTTCTATCGCGGCGACCTCGCCGAACGGCTCGTTGCCGGTCTCCAGGCGGCGGGCGGACTGCTGACGGCGGCGGACTTTGCCAGCCATCGGTCCGACTGGGTGGATCCGCTTCGAGCGACCTATCGCGGCCTCGAGGTCACCGAGCTGCCGCCCAACACCCAGGGAATCGCGACGCTCTTGATCCTCAACCTGATCGAGGCGGCCGACCTCCGGGCAATGGGCGACGCCTCGGCCGACCTGATCCACCTCGTGGTCGAGGCGACCAAGCTCGCCTACGAAGATCGCGACCGCTGGGTGACCGACCCGGACATCATCGACGTCCCGTTCGAGCGGCTGCTGTCGAAGGCCTACGCGGACGAGCGACGGAGACTGATCGATCCGGGCCGGGCATCGGCGGCCGCATCCCGCGACTCAAGGCGGGTCGACGGCGATACCGTCTACCTCTGCGCAGTCGATCGCGACGGCATGGCCTGCTCGATGATCCAGAGCCTGTATTTCGAGTTCGGATCGGGCTTCGTCCCGCCTGGAACCGGCATCCTCCTCCAGGACCGGGGTTGCCTTTTCCGGCTCGATCCAGACCACCCGAACGTGCTCGCTCCGCGGAAGCGGACGTTTCACACGATCATCCCGGCGATGGCGCTGCGCGACGGTCGACCCGTCCTCCTGTTCGGGGCGATGGGCGGCGAGGGGCAGCCACAAACGCAGGCCGCCGTGCTGACCCGGATCGTCGATTTCGGCCTGGACGTGCAGCGGGCGATCGAGGCGCCCCGCTGGCGATTCGGGCGGACCTGGGGCGAAGCACGACGCTCGCTCAAGCTCGAGAGCCGGATCGGCGAGGTCGTCGCGGCCGAGCTACGGCGGCGAGGCCACGACGTCAACCTGGTCGGCCCGTGGGCGGCCGAGATGGGCCACGCCCAGGCGATTGCAGTCGATCCCGACGCAGGGAGCCTGTTCGGTGGCGCCGATCCGCGCGGGGATGGGGCGGCCATCGGCTGGTAGACCGGTCGGCTCGCGAGAAGACTGACCCGAGTCCGCGGTCGGCAGAGCGGCTTGTGCAACGTGCGCCGGGCTTCACTGGCGGCATGCCCACCTGGCGTGCGCAGTGAGGATGTGCCCGCATGCGGAAGTTCGTCGCGGACTACAGCCTGAGCCTGGTGCTCGCGGGACTGTTCATCGTTTCGTGGCTCATCCAATCGACAGCCGGCTGGGTGGAGTTCGCCGCTGAGCAGGAGCAACACGGCCAGATCGCGTCGCTGTTCGGGCCGTCCGGCTATATCTGGACCTGGCTCGAAGCGACCTTCGAGAACTGGCAGTCCGAGTTCCTGCAGCTGTTCACGATGGTCGTCCTCACGACATTCCTGATTCACCGCCACAGCCACGAGTCGCGCGACAACCAGGATCAGATGCAGGAGCAGATCGAGCAGATCCTGGCCGAGCTCAAGGGCAAGGGCACGTGATGGCCGAGAAGGATCGACAGCGGCGGTCGCGATCGGCCGAGCGGCGAGCAACGGAGAGCCGGCAGCGCGCCGAGAAGGATCGTGCCGCGCTGGACAACCCGGAGATCCCTGATGAGCCGAGTGAGATCCGCAACGGCCTCTATTTCGTGGCGGTCGTCGTCTTCGGGATTGTCCTGAACCTCGTGGTCCTGGTGGTCGTCAGCGGAGGCCAGTAGGTCCGCTCGTCAGGACTGGTAGGCGACCTCGCCGTGGACCGCGAGGTCCAAGCCCACCTCCTCCTCGTCCGCCGGGACCCGAAGCCCGAGCAGGAAGTCAACCAGTCGGACGATTCCGAAGGTCGCGATGGCGGCGTACGCGATCGTCGCTCCGACCGCCACCGCCTGGGTCGCGACCTGGCCGGCATTGCCGTCGACGAGCCCGGGGAAGGCATTGATCGCGGTCGTCGCGAAGACGCCGGTGGCAACGGCGCCGAAGATCCCACCGACACCGTGGACCGCGAATACGTCGAGCGCGTCGTCGATTCTGATCCGCTCCCGCAGGAGGGTCGCGGCGTAGCACAGGGATCCAGCGAACAGGCCGATGACGATCGCGCCGCCGGGGGTCACGAAGCCTGATGCCGGCGTGATCGCGACCAGCCCTGCCACGGCCCCGCAGGCCGCGCCCAGGACGCTGACCTTGCGCCGGTGGGCGTAGCTGACCAGGACCCAGCTGATCGTGGCGGCACCCGCCGCGGTGTTCGTCACGACGAGGGCATTCGCCGCGAGGCCACCGGCAGTCAGCGCCGAGCCGGCATTGAAGCCGAACCAGCCGAACCACAGCAAGCCCGCGCCGAGGACCGTCATCGGGATGTCGTGGGGCTCCATCCGGTCGCCGTTGGCGACCCGCCGCCCGATGGCCAGCGCGACCACCAGGGCCGACACCCCGGACGCCGCGTGGACCACCGTGCCGCCGGCGAAGTCGAGGGCGCCCAGCCGGTACAGCCAGCCGTCCGCCGCCCAGACCCAGTGGGCGATCGGCGAGTAGACGAGGACTGACCACAGGACCGTGAAGATCACGAAGCTGGCAAACCGCTTGCGCTCCGCGTAGGCGCCCGTGATGAGGGCCGGGGTGATCGCCGCGAACATCAGCTGGAAGCCCGCGAACAGGACAAACGGGATGGTCGGCCCGTAGACCGGGTGCGGCTCGAGGCCGACGTTGCTGAAGCCAAAGTAGTCCGCACCTCCGAACAGGCCGAGGCCGGTGACATCGCGGCCGAACGCCAGGGAGAAGCCGACGAGGACCCACACGACGCTGACGAGGGCCAGCCCGAAGAAGCTGTGCATGATCGTCGACAGGACGTTCTTGCGGCGGACGAGGCCGCCGTAGAACAGTGCCAGCCCCGGCAGCATGACCATCACCAGGGCCGTTGCCACGAGCATCCAGGCCGTGTCGCCCCCGCTCACCTCGCCCACTGGCATCCCCTCCCCAGGCGTCCGCCCATCTGACTTGTGCGATGTGACTTAGTTCACCAATCATTGGCGAATATCGGAGCCGTCAGGGGCCCCAATACGCCGAAATCCTTTCCTGAGATTCGTGTATTGCGCACAAACCTGTTCAGCTCGCCGGCGGTCCCGTCGAGGACCTCTCGCCGCTGCGATGCTCGCGTCGATGCTCATGGCATGAGCAAATCGGGCACTTCGAGGCGATAACGCCCGGTCAGGGACCTGCGCTCGGAGGTGGGGACGATGGCGGTGACGGTACGACGGGATCAAGGAGCACGATCGGCGGGCTCGTCCCACGACCCCGTGGCACCCTCCGATGAATGCGCCGCGAGGCTGCTGAGGGCCTGCGTTCGGCTCAGTGCCACGGCGACTTCGCGGGGTCCGGGTACAGGCGGACGCGGCGGTACGGCTCCCGGCCACGGGAGCGCGAGACGAGGTTGGCCCGCTCGGCCATCTGGTGCTGGAGCCGGCGGACGTAGGCGTTCTGCGGCGACAGCTCGACCGGCTCGGAGCGCTGCATGACGACCCCGATCGCCTCCTCGGTCTCGCGCAGCGCGGCCTCGCGGGGATCGACCTCCAAAGCGAAGATCGACGTCAGCGACGACTGCATCTGGGGGATGGTGTTCGACTTGAGGACGTAGATCGGGAGGTTCCGCTCTTCGGCCTCGCGGACGAGGGGCGTCTTCTGCTTGTACTCGCTCCGGATGGTCATGACGACGTCGGCCTCGTCGACCTCGCGGGCGACGATGACCGGCAGCTGCAGCTCCCGGATCGCCTGCTCGAGGCGCTTGCGGCTGATGCCCTGCGGCAGGACGCGCAGCGTCGGCAGGGTTTCGGACGAGGCGACGCGCAGGCCCTCGCCGTTCTCGTCGGCGGCGCTCGCGAGGGCCCGGTCCATGAGCGCCTCGTCATCGGCTTCGAGGTCCGCGACGTTGACCGGCCCGGTTCCCTCGTCAGCCTTGAGCGCATCGATGGCACGGCTCGCCGATTCTCGCCACTCGCGCTGCCTGGACAGCTCCCGCGCGTCCCGGGCACGCGGCTCGGGCGCCGGCGCGGTTCCGCGCTCGACCGGCCCGCGATCGGCGATGTCGCCGGCGACGAACGGGGCGTCGAGTCGTGCCGAGGCCCCGGGAGAGCCGTCGCCGGACGGCCCGGCAGCCGGGCCAGCCGCCGGGCCAGCCGCCGCGCCAGCCGCCGCGCCAGCCGGGCCGCCACGTGCCGGTCGCCACGAGCCCGAGGCGCCGGGTCGGAAGCCGGGCCGCGTGCCGGCCCCGCGCTCAGGACCCGAGAATCCACCTCGGTACCCGGCATCGCCACGCCAGCCGGGCTCCGTCCGCCAGCCCGCGCCACTGCCGATGAGCCCCGAGAAGCGGTCGGCCGCGAGCTGCTCCCGCGGCGACGGCCGCGGGCGGGCCTGCGAGCGGTGGACGCCTTCCTCGTCGCGCCAGCGGAGCTCCGGCGCCAGTGGATCGCCGCGCAGCATCGCGTCGACCGTGTCGGCGACGTCGCCGTGCACGAGGACCCGCTCGCGATCCTGGATCTCGATGACGACGTCGAACGTCGGCGGGGCCTTGCGCTCGAGGACGCTCTTCTGCGAGCGTCGGCGCCGCGCCTCCTCGTCGCCGAGGGTCACGCTCTGGATCCCGCCGATGAGGTCCGACAGCGTCGGGTTGAGCATCAGGTTGTCGAGCGTGTTGCCGTGGGCGGTGCCGATGAGCTGGACGCCCCGCTCGGCGATCGTCCGCGCCGCCTGGGCCTCCAGCTCGGTCCCGATCTCGTCGATGACGATGACCTGGGGCATATGGTTCTCGACCGCCTCGATCATGACCTCGTGCTGGAGCGACGGCGTCCGGACCTGCATCCGGCGGGCCTTGCCGATGGCCGGATGCGGGATGTCGCCGTCCCCGGCGATCTCGTTCGACGTGTCGACGACGACGACCCGCTTGTCGAGATCGTCGGCCAGGACGCGGGCCGCCTCGCGCAACATCGTCGTCTTGCCGATGCCGGGCCGGCCCATGATCAGCAGTGACTTCCCGGTCTCCACGAAGTCGGCGATGATCTCGATCGTGCCGTAGACGGCGCGGCCGATGCGGCAGGTCAGGCCGACGATCTTGCCGTTGCGGTTTCGAATGGCGCTGATCCGGTGCAGCGTCCGCTCGATGCCTGCCCGATTGTCGTCCCCGAAGCTGCCGATGTGATCGACGACGTAGGCGATGTCGGCCTCGTTGACCTCGCGTTCGAGGAGCGTCGCCTCGCCCTCCGGGTAGCGGGCCTCCGGTCGACGGCCGAGATCCATCACGACCTCGATCAGCCCCTCGCGGTTCTCCAGTGCGCGGATCGCGGTCACGATCTCGGGCGGCAGGGCATCGAGCAGGGCGTCGAGGTCGTCGATCGTCTCGTGCTCGAATGGCTCAGCCACGGGTGACCTCCCAGGGACGAACGGCCGCGGGGACGAGGGCCGGATCGGCGACGCGAACGAGCGTCTCGCGCAGCAGCAGCGTCAGGAGCGCGATCTCGGCGAATCCGGCTTCCTCGAGGCGCCGGTCGGCGGGCGATTCATAGGTTCGAACCGGGCCGAGGACGCCACGGTCCACGCGGGTCTCGCCGCCGTGGCCGACCTGGCCGGCGATCGCGCCAAGGGCGAACGTGATGAGGTCGCTCGGATCCGCCTCGGGGCGGCCCATCACGCGGAGGTAATGCGGCTGATCTGCCCGGGCCACGCCGATCTGGACGAAGGCGTCGAGCTGCCGGCCATCGGGCGATTCGACGACGTAGCCCTCGAGGTCGGCGAAGCGCAGGATCGGCGCCATCGAGGAGCGGGGTACCCGCCAGTTGGAGCCCTGCCGCTCCCAGTCCGGGATCCGGAACGCCTCGAGTCGCTGGACCGGTTGGGGCGTCACGGCCGAGTACAGCTGCATCAGCGCGGGGGCGTCGGCCGGCCGCGCCTGGCGGATCCGGTGAGCCGCCGCCTGCTCCTCCGACCACGGCGCCGGGAGGGCCTGGTCCGGCGGCCGGTACAGGACCCGCTCCTCGCCATAGCGAGCGAAGCCCGCCTGCATGAACAGCTCGACGTTGTCGTCATCGTCCGCGCAGGCCACGTGAAACCGGGCCGCGCCGCGCTTCTGGCCCTCGCGCAGGACCTGCTGGACGAGGCGGAAGCGAATCTCGCCCGCGTTGGCCGTCCCGATGGCATCGAGCTCCACGATCGTCCAGTCGTCACGCCAGTTCTCGCGCTCGACGCGCACGAGGCCGGACACCCGTCCATCGGTCTCGTGGACGAACAGCAGGTCATGCGGCCGGAAGGCGACCAGCGGCAGCCGGAACAGGCTGAACACCCCGATCGGCGGCCCGTTGACGGGCAGGCCGAGCGAGCGGGCGCCGTTGCCATCGCTCTGGGCAAGGCGTGACAGCTCGCCGAGCGCCGCCAGATCGGTGAGCCGGGCGGCCCGGACCTTGCCCGGTGCCCGGGCGTGGCGCGCCTCGGTCATCGGGGCAAACCCTCGCGACGCGTCGGATGGCGCCGCCTCGCCGAGCCCTCCGCGGGCTCCTGGTGCTCCGTCGCCATCGTCGCGACGAGCCGGTGGAAGCGCGGCTCCCCGGCGAGCTCGGGATGGAAGGCCGTGGCGATGATGTTCCGCTCCCGAACGGCGACGATCCGGCCGTCATCGAGCGACGCCAGGACGTCGACGCCCGCCCCGACCCGCTCGACGATCGGCGCCCGGATGAACACCCCGTGAATCGGCTGGTCGCCGAGGACCGGGACCGTCAGCTCGGCTTCGAACGAGTCCAGCTGTCGCCCGAACGCGTTCCGGTGAACGGTCACGTCCAGCAGCGGCAGGACCGGCTCCTCGCCGCCATCGATGTCTTTCGCCATGATGATCATCCCGGCACACGTCCCGAACAGCGGTGCGCCGGTGGCCGCAAAGTCGAGCAGCGGCCCCCGAAGCCCCCAGCGTTCGATGAGCCGGCGCATGGCCGTCGATTCGCCGCCCGGCAGGCACAGGCCGCCGATGCCCTCGAGGTGCTCGGGCAGGCGCACCTCGACCGGCTCGACGCCGATGCTTCGGAGCATGGCGACATGCTCGGCGAAATCGCCTTGCACCGCGAGCACACCGATCTTCATGGTCGAACGAATGGCGATACGGCCGCAACGCAGCGAGCGGGCCGCATCAGCGCGGCCCCCGCTACCAACCGCGAACGGCGAGGCGTTCGGCGTCCGGAATCTGCTCCAGCGCGAGGCCGCGCATCGGCGAGCCCAGGCCGCGGCTGACGTCGGCCAGGATCTTCGGGTCGTCGAAGTGGGTCGTCGCCTGGACGATCGCGGTGGCCATCCGGGCCGGTTCCTCGCTCTTGAAGATGCCCGAGCCGACGAACACGCCCTCGGCGCCGAGCTGCATCACGAGGGCCGCGTCGGCCGGCGTCGAGATCCCGCCGGCGACGAAGTTCACGACCGGCAGCTTCCCGTCCGCGGCGACCTGCCTCACCAGCTCGTACGGCGCCTGGAGCTCCTTGGCCGCGACGAACAGCTCGTCCTCGCGCATCGATTGCAGGCGGCGAATCTCGGCCAGGACCGAGCGCAGCTGGCGGACGGCCTCCACGATGTTGCCCGTTCCGGCCTCGCCCTTCGTCCGGATCATCGCCGCGCCCTCGCTGATCCGGCGGAGGGCCTCGCCGAGGTTCCGGCAGCCGCACACGAACGGCACCTTGAAGGCGTGCTTGTCGATGTGGTTCGTCTCGTCGGCCGGCGTCAGGACCTCGGACTCGTCGATGTAGTCGACGCCGAGAGCCTCGAGGATCTGGGCCTCGACGAAGTGGCCGATGCGGGCCTTGGCCATCACCGGGATGGAGACAGCGGCCATGATCGACTCGATCACCGACGGGTCGCTCATTCGAGCCACGCCGCCGGCGGCCCGGATGTCGGCCGGGACACGCTCCAGCGCCATCACCGCGACGGCGCCGGCATCCTCGGCGATCTTGGCATGCTCGGCCGTGACGACGTCCATGATGACGCCGCCCTTGAGCATCTGGGCGAGGCCCTTCTTGGTCGTCCAGGTGGACGTTTCAGCGCTCATGTGGGACTTGATCCCTCGAAATCCGGCGCGGCTCGATGGCTGCCTGCCCCGGGGTCGTCGCCCGCTCGGGCAGCCGGGTTCGCACGCGCCCGACTTCGAATTATCGCACGGGCTGCGCTGAGCTCCCACCAGCCGACGGCGCGGCGCCCTCCGAGCTCGGGGCGCTCAGCTCCGTGTTCAGGGCTTCGAGGCCGGCGTTGATCACGTCGTTCGCCGCGTCGAGGAAGGCGGCCGCGCAGCGGAGGGTCGAGGGCGCTTCGCGACCGCTGCCCGCCAGCGCCGCCAGGACGTCCCATTGGAGCCGCTCGCGAGCCTCGAGCAGGCGGTCCACCGGAGCGGCGGCCAGCCCGGATCGATCGTCGGGCGGACGGAAGGCGTTGGCGGTTCTCGACAGCTCGAGCAGAGCCTGGACGTAGGCCAGCCGGTGGTCGTCCGACGGCCGTCGAACGTCATCCCGGGCGCGGTTGCCGACCACGAACGCCGCCTGGCCGACCTGCCACGCCTCCCGGCTCAGGCGCTCGATCTCCCGGACGCGGGCTTCGAGGGGCCCGCGCTGGCCCTCGGGCAGCCGGGCCAGGCGAGCGTCAAGGCTGCGAATGGCCTCCACCTGGGCGACCGTGGTGATCGGACCGGCCCGGCAGGTGTCGAGGACGAAAACGAGGTGGACGTTGAAGTCGGCGGCATGCCGCGCCAGCTCCGCCAGCTGATTCCCCGAGACGGTTTCGCCGTCGACGCCGCTGATCCAGCCGCCGCCACCGTGGCCTGAAAACGTGACGACGATCTCCCCGACCGTCCCGGGATCGAGCTCGCTCCACATGTCGATGATGGCGCCCCGAACCGATGAGGTGATCTGGGCCGCGGGCGGGTTGAGGACGCTCGTCTCTCGCTCGAACTCGCCCCGCAGCGCCCTTCGGAACGGCGATCCGCGGCGGGCGATCCTGGCCACGTCGGGCAGGTCGGCGCCACGCCGATAGTCCGCCGCGAACAGGTTGACGGTCCGGCGCAGCGCATACTCGCGGTCGGGCTGAAAGCGTGGGCCGCGGGTGCCGATGGCGCGCCCGCGTGCCGTCGCCGGGGCATCAACCGAGCGCAGCGCGGCCGAGGTGAAGTCGAGCTGCTCGCGCCGCCACAGTCGCATCACGTCCTGCTCGAGCTCGCCCCGGGAGTACTCCGCCGTCGTGGTCGAGGTGAGGGCCTCGAACGGCGCGACCCGCTCGGGGCTCGGCATCATCGCGTCGATCCGGGCGAGGAGCTCGTCCAGGGTTCTCGCCGATTCGATCGAGGCGAGGGCCGCATCGGTCGCGACGTCGCCGCTCGTCGTTCCCGCCGTCGCTCCGTCCCCGTCGGTGGCGGGCACGGCGGGCTGTCGCTGCACGGGCCCCGCTTGCAGCAGGTCCGCGACGGCCCGATTGCCGGCCGCGCGCTGCAGAGCGAGCACGGCCGACGGCGGGCCGCTGCTCGTCAGCGCGGGCGGAGCTGCCGAAGTGGCGACGGTCCGGGAGTCGACCTTCGCGCGATCGTGGCTGGTTTCGTAGCCTCGATCCTCGCGGGCCGGCGCTCCCATGTCGTGCCCCCTGCCCGACATGGCTCCATCCTCGCATCGCAATCGCCGCTGTGACACCCCTTGCCGCCCGATCTGCCCGATCGGGCAGCCGCCCGTGGCGAGACCCCGGTGTTTCCCCGATCCTCGCCGGCGTTTCCCCTCAAATGCCCGTCACGAGGACTTGATATGCAACCAGACCGCTCGCCTTCCCTCAGCGGTCCGTCTGGCGAGCATCTGAGCCAAGATGCGGCGCCTGCCGCGCGATCAGGTCCGCCAGACGGGCATTTGAGGGAAGGCCGAGCCCGCCGCGGCCGAGCCGGTGTCAGCGGCCGACGGTTCGAACGACCCCGGACATCAGGCGTGTCGCCCGGCGAGCGGCGGTCGGCGACAGGCGCGACAGGGCGCTCACCAGGTCGAGAACGTCCTCGTCCTCGAGCCCTTCGAGCAGGCGGACGAGGCGCATGACCGTCTCGTCGTCGATCTCGCCGAGGAGGCGGAGGCCGCGCTCCAGCTCGCGCGGCTCCAGCCGCGGCACGAGCCCGACCGCACGGTCGAACAGGCGCACGAAGACGAGGAAGGTCGATAGCCAATCTCGCAGCTGGGCCAGGTCGTCGTCGTCGGGCCGGCGCTTGGAGGCCGCCGTCGCTTCGGCGGCGGTCTGTTCGAGGATCTCGACGATCGGGTCGCCCTCCCGAACCTTGCGCTCGGCGACGACTCGCCCGAACCAGC
>VEOW01000245.1 GCA_012026785.1 Chloroflexota bacterium
AGTGATCTGGTACCTCCGAGTGGAAGGGGTATCACTCAACGGATAAAAGCTACCCCGGGGATAACAGGCTGATGGTGCCCAAGAGTTCACATCGACGGCACCGTTAGGCACCTCGATGTCGGCTCGTCGCATCCTGGGGCGGAAGTACGTCCCAAGGGTTTGGCTGTTCGCCAATTAAAGCGGCACGCGAGCTGGGTTCAGAACGTCGTGAGACAGTTCGGTCTCTATCCGCCGTGGGCGTAGGGAACTTGACAGGAGCTGCTCCTAGTACGAGAGGACCGGAGTGGACGAACCGCTGGTGTGCCAGTTGTCCCGCCAGGGGCACCGCTGGGTAGCTATGTTCGGTTGGGATAAGCGCTGAAAGCATCTAAGTGCGAAGCTCGCCTGGAGATGAGGTTCCCCACCGGGTTAACCGGGTAAGACCGCAGGGAGACCACCTGCTATATAGGCGGCATGTGGAAGTCCGGTGACGGATGAAGCTGAGCCGTACTAATGGTCGAGGGCTTGACCACTTCAGCACCTGACCCAGGGTCAGGGGCTGTCGATCGGGAGAAAATGCTGACGACTCGCCGGCGCTGCCGGCGATGCGAGATCGTTGATCTCGACTTCTTGATACCGGCGCCCGTGCGCTCATTCGAGCGCGCGGACGCAGCCGATCACGATCCAGCAGCAGAATCCTGGTGACTCTAGCGGAGAGGCCATACCCGTTCCCATCCCGAACACGGAAGTCAAGCTCTCCAGCGCCGAAGATACTGAGAGGGCAGCCTTTCGGGAAAATAGGTCGTCGCCAGGATTTTGTGCTTTCTGGCGACGGTTTCCGCTGGCACGGTTCGTGATGAACGGGTCAGCGCTGGTACGAGCCGGTATTCTCGGGCGGTGACCGACACACAACACGAGCCCGCGGCCGCCGTACCGGTCGAGGATCGAGCGGTCGAACCGCCGACCGTCCCGCCCATCTGCCCATTCCTCGTCGCGGACGCCGGCGACTGGCGACTCGCGGTCGCCAGCCGCGAGCACCGCTGCACGGCCTTCAATCCGCCCGCGGCGCTGGCCGTGGAGAAGCAGGAACGGCTGTGCCTGACGGCGAGCCACCCGACGTGCGCGACGTACCTGGCCTCGCGGACTGCCCGCGAAGCCCGGCTGTCGCCGATCGGGGAGCACGCCACGCGCTGGCACCTGGGTCGAACCACGTCCGTCATCGAGGACCCGGGCGGGCTTGGCTCGATCCTGATCGGGCTCATCGTCGATCGACGGCGCTGGCCGGCCATCCCCGCGGTCATCCTCGTCACGACCCTGCTGACGCTGGCCGTCTCGGGCTTTCGCCCCGGCGCGCCCGCGACCGCCGTCGCCACGTCGACGCCGCCTCCCACGCAACCCCCGACCCCCGGACCGAGCCCCGAGCCCACCGCCGCGCCAACGGATGCGCCGACCCCGGAGCCGTCGGCAACGCCCGTCGTTACGGCGACGCCTGCGCCCCCCGCCCCGACGCCGCAGCAGACGTACCGCACCTACCGCGTTCAAAGTGGGGACACCCTGAGCGTCATTGCCGTCCGCTTCGACACCACCGTCCGGGCCATCGCCGAGCTGAACGACATCGCCGACCCGTCGAGGATCCGGATCGGTCAAATTCTCTTGATTCCCTGGTAGGTCCTCCCGCCGGCCATCGACGGAGCCTTCGGGTGAGGCGTCAGCGCTGGCAGGAGCGACACCAGGTCGTCGCCTCGCTCCTCGAGCTGACCTCGCTGAGCCGGGATCCGCAACGCGGGCAGGGTTGGCCACCCCGGAGGTGGACCGCAAGGAAGTCCCGGGCCTGCGTCTCGAAGTGGGGCGGCACCCGCTCGCGAAGGACATCGACCGCCTCGGCCAGGACTCGGCGAGTTGCCTCGTAGAGGTCATCGACCTCTTCGGGCGCGAGCGACGTCCGCTTTCGAAATGGGCTCAGGCGGGCGGCGTGCAGGATCTCGTCGCTGTACGCGTTGCCGATCCCAGCCACGAACGCCTGGTTGCGAAGCAGGGCCTTGAGCTCGCCCGGATGCCTTCGAATCCGCTCCCGCCAGGCATCGAGGGTCAGGGCCGGGTCGTCGGCGTCAGGCCCCTGCTCGGTCCCCCCGAGGCCGGGGATCGCGCGGTTTGCCCGGGCGGGCCGCAGGTAAACCTTGCCCATCTGGCTGGGATCGCGATAGCGAAGCTCCGTGGCGGCCTCGTCGTTCGGCAGCCATGGGGCGTCAATCGTCCAGGCTGCAACGTCTACCGGGGGCTTCGAACGGGGGCCAAGCTGGAGCACGAACGCGGTCTTCGCCGGCCGACGTTCGTTCGGCGCCGCGAGCTGGAACCGGCCGGTGAGCATCGCGTTGATCGCGATTCCATCCCGGTCCAGGTCGATGAGGATGAACTTGCCCCTTCGGCTGACCCGCTCGACCCGTTGACCGGCCAGTGCCGCGAGCTCGTCGGGCGTTCCGCGAACCGCGAGCGGCGCGGGTGCCTCCGCGTCCTGCACCGATCGCCCCGCCAGTGCGGCATGGAGTGCGTCGGCGACGATCGCCAGGTCGGGCAGCTCAGGCACGGTGGCCGATTGTAGCCACGCGATCGAGCGTGCTAGACTCCCGTGGCCCTTCGGGGCAGGACAGCAGAAGAGCGTCGTTCAAACCGACTCGACTTCGAAGGAGTGACCGCGGGCCAACCCTCCACGGACCACCCGATCGCAGACCGACGGCCTGGGCGAGACGCTCGGGCCGTTCTGTTTTCGGGGGAGCTGTGTTGACAGGAGACGAACGACTTTGACCGAAGAGAAGCAGGGCGGGACGACGCCGCCGGCCGAGGCGCCCGCCGAGGCCCCGGCGCCCGAGAAGACCGACGCGACGGTGGCCGTCGCGGACGAGCCCGCCTCCCAGGCGCCCGGCGAGACCGCCACGGGCGATACCACCACGGACGTTGCTGCCGAGAGCGCCGAGGCGCCGACAGCGAACGGAACGCTTCCGCCCGAGGCGGCGCTTGCCGAGCCCGAGCCGGCGGTTGCCGAGCCCGAGCCGGCAGGTACCGAGCCCGAGCCGGTAGCGACTGAAGACCAGCCCGCGGCGGCGGACGAGACCGCGGCGGCGGCGGAGCCGGCCACGGCCGAGGCGGAACCGGCCACGGCCGAGGCGGAGCCGGCGACGGCCGAGGCGCCCCCGACGGCCGAGGCGCCCCCGATGGCCGAGGAGTCGGCCGCTGAGCAGGAGGCCGCCCCCGAGCCGTCGAAGCCCGCGCCTGCCGGCCCCGAGCCGACGACGATGGAGGAGCTGCTGGCCGAGCAGGACAGCGACATCAAGAGCTTCAAGCACGGCGACGTCGTCGAAGGGTCGGTCGTTCGAATCGACAAGGACGAGATCCTGGTCGACATCGGCGCCAAGAGCGAAGGCGTTGTGAGCAACCGGGAGCTCTTCGGGCGCAACACCGAGACGCAGCCCCAGCTCAACATCGGCGACACGGTCCTGGTCTACGTTCTGCAGCCCGAATCCCCCGAGGGCCACGTCGTCCTGTCGCTCCGCCGCGCGGGCCTCGAGCGAAAGTGGCGGGCGATGCAGGAGCAGTTCGAGGCGGGCGTCATCATCGAGGCGCCGGTCATCGACCACAACAAGGGCGGCCTGATCGTCGATTGCGGCATCCGCGGCTTCGTGCCGATCAGCCAGATCGTCGACTTCCCGCGGCGGCCGCAGAATGACCAGCCGCGCGACGCGGCCCAGGAGATTGCCGAGAAGCTCCAGCCATTCGTTGGCCGGAAGCTGCGCCTCAAGATCCTCGAGGTCAACCGCAAGGCCAACCGCCTGATCCTGTCGGAGAAGGTCGCGCTGTACGAGGAGCGTCGCGAGAAGCGCGACGAGCTCTTCAGCAGCCTCCAGGTTGGCCAGCGGGTGAAGGGCACGGTCCGCTCGATTGCTCCGTTCGGTGTGTTCGTCGACCTCGGCGGCATCGACGGCCTCGTCCACAAGAGCGAGCTGTCCTGGAACAAGGTCAACAACCCCGAAGGTGGCTACCGCGTCGGCGAGGAGGTCGAGGCCGAGGTCATCGACATCAACCACGAGCGCGGTCGCATCAGCCTCTCCATTCGGCGCCTGCAGCCCGACCCGTGGAACACGACCGTCGCCGACTTCAAGGTCGGCGACCTGATCGACGGCACGGTCACGAAGCTCGTCAACTTCGGCGCCTTCGTCCGGGTTCGAGACGGGCTCGAGGGTCTGATCCACATCAGCGAGCTGTCCAACCAGCGCGTCGCCCATCCCGGCGACGTCGTCCACGAGGGCCAGCAGCTGAAGCTCCGCATCATCAGCCTCGACTCGGAGCGACACCGCCTCGGGCTCAGCCTGAAGCAGGCCGAAGAGGCCCCGATGCGGGCCGCCGCAGAGGCGCCGATGCCGGCGATGCCGGCCGCCGGCCGGGGTGATCGCCCCGACCGGGCCGAGCGCCGCTCCCGCGGCGCGGACCGCGAGCGGCAGCGGGCGTACACCGCCGCCGACGCCGTCCAGGAGCCCGAGGGCGGGATCGACACCACGCTGGCCGCGGCGTTCGCCGGCGTGCGCGAGCAGCTCGCCCGCGCAGAGGCCGAGGAGGACGTCGAAGCACCGATCGAGCCCGCCGAGGCCCCGGAGGTGGAAGCCGCGGCTGTGGAGGCGCCGGCCGAAGCGCAGGCAGAGGCGCCGGCGGTCGTCGAGACCGTCGAGACCGACGAGCCCGGCACGCCCGAGCCTGAGGGCGACGGCGGCGAGGCCGGTGAGCCGACGGTGGCCGAGGAAGCCGTGGCGGCCGAGGAAGCCGAGGCGGCCGAGGAAGCCGAGGCGGCGGTGGAGACGCCCGCGGAGCCGTCCGAGGAGGCGACCGGCGAGGAGGCGGCGGAAGTGGCGGAGGACGCCACGGAAGCGACGACCGCCGAGGGCGTGGCGGAGACGACCTCAGCCGAGGAAACGACCGAGGCGATCGAGGCCGCCGAGGGCGAGAGCACGACCGAGGACGACGCCAAGGCCTGATGCGCCGGCGTCGGCTCGGCCGGCGCACACCCGTCACGGCCATCCGGTTCCCGAACAGTCTCCGCGCAACAGGCCCGTGCTAGCATGACCGTGCGCTCAAACGAGCGCGAGAAGGGAACGGGCGTTCGAGTTTCAATGGAGCGGTTCGACAAGTTCACGGATCGGGCGCGCAAGGTCCTGACGCTGGCGCAGGACGAGGCGCAACGGTTCAACCACAACTACATCGGCACGGAGCATCTCCTTCTCGGCTTGGTCCGGGAAGGCGAGGGCGTGGCCGCGCGCGTCCTCGAGAACATGAACGTCGAGCTGGCCAAGGTTCGAACGGCGGTCGAGTTCATCATCGGCCGCGGTGACCGTCCCGTCGTCGGCGAGGTCGGGCTGACCCCGCGCGCCAAGCGCGTCATCGAGCTCGCGATCGACGAGGCCCGGCGGCTCGGGCACAACTACATCGGCACGGAGCATCTGCTGCTCGGCCTCGTCCGCGAGGGCGAGGGCATCGCCGCCGGGGTGCTCGAGAGCCTCGGCGTCAACCTCGACAAGGTTCGTCACGAGGTCATCCGAGTCCTGTCGCAGAGCTCCTCGGTCGGTCCGGCGCAGGAGACCAAGCGCAGCTCGAAGACGCCGACCGTCGACGCCCTCGGCATCAACCTGACCGAGGCCGCCCGCGCCGGCAAGCTCGACCCTGTCATCGGCCGAGAGAAGGAGATCGAGCGGGTCATCCAGATCCTCGGTCGCAAGACCAAGAACAACCCGGCCCTGATCGGTGAGCCGGGTGTCGGCAAGACGGCCATCGCCGAGGGCCTGGCCCACCGGATCGTGGCCGGTGACGTGCCGGACATCCTGCTCAACAAGCGGGTCCTGACGCTCGACATCGGCTCGCTCGTCGCCGGGACGAAGTACCGCGGCGAGTTCGAGGAGCGCCTCAAGAAGATCATCGAGGAGCTCCGCAACACGAACGCCGCCGTGCTCTTCATCGACGAGCTCCACACCCTCGTCGGCGCCGGCGCAGCCGAGGGTGCGATCGACGCCGCCAACATCCTCAAGCCGCCGCTGTCCCGCGGCGAGCTGCAGTGCATCGGCGCGACGACGCTCGACGAGTACCGCAAGTACATCGAGCGCGATGCGGCCCTCGAGCGGCGCTTCCAGCCGATCATGGTCGAGGAGCCGACCATGGAGCAGACGATCGAGATCCTGCTCGGCATCCGGGAGCGCTACGAGCAGCACCACAAGGTCTCGATCACCGACGATGCGGTCAAGGCCGCGGCCGACCTGTCGATCCGCTACATCACCGACCGCCACCTCCCGGACAAGGCCATCGACCTCATCGACGAGGCCGCCAGTCGGGTCCGCCTGCGCCATGCCTCGGCCCCGCCCGCTCTCCGGGAGGGCCAGCGCGAGCTGGATCGAGTGACGAAGGAGAAGGACTCCGCGATCACCGCCCAGGACTACGAGGCCGCGGCCCAGCTGCGCGAGCAGGAGGCGACTCTGCGCGAGAAGGTCGACGGGCTCCGTGGCGAGTGGCAGACGACCATCGCCGGCGACGCCCCGACCGTCGACGAGGAGGAGATCGCCCAGGTCGTCGCGATGTGGACGGGCATTCCCGTCACCCGCATCGCCCAGGAGGAGTCGGAACGGCTGCTCCACATGGAGGATGCGCTCCACAACCGGGTCATCGGCCAGCACGAGGCGATCGAGACGGTCTCCCGCGCCGTCCGGCGGGCCCGCGCCGGCCTCAAGGATCCGAAGCGGCCGATCGGCTCGTTCATCTTCCTCGGCCCGACCGGCGTCGGGAAGACCGAGCTCGCCAAGGCCCTGGCCGAGTTCATGTTCGGCAGCGAGGACACGCTCATCAAGATCGACATGAGCGAGTTCATGGAGCGCCACAACGTCAGCCGGCTGGTCGGCGCTCCGCCGGGCTACGTCGGATTCGACGAGGGTGGCCAGCTGACCGAGGCGGTCCGCCGCAAGAGCTACGCCGTCGTCCTCCTCGACGAGGTCGAGAAGGCCCACCCCGAGGTCTTCAACATCCTCCTCCAGATCCTCGAGGACGGCCAGCTGACCGACGCCAAGGGTCGCCGAGTCGACTTCCGGAACACGATCATCATCATGACCTCGAACCTCGGGGCCAAGCAGCTCCAGACGAACGCCTCGCTGGGCTTCCGGCCGGTCGCCGACGACGAGGCCGGCAGGCGCGAGCAGTCGTACGAGCTGATGAAGGAGAAGGTCCAGGCGGAGCTGAAGAACAGCTTCCGGCCGGAGTTCCTGAACCGAATCGACGCGACCGTTGTCTTCCGCAGCCTGACCCAGGACGAGATCCGCCAGATCGTCGACCTGATGCTGCGCCGGATCAACGACCAGCTGAAGGCCCAGGACATGACCCTCGAGGTCACGACCGCGGCCAAGGATCACCTGATCAAGCTCGGCTGGGATCCGGCATTCGGTGCCCGGCCGCTGCGGCGAACGATCCAGAACTCCATCGAGGACGTGCTCGCCGAGCACCTCCTCCTCGGTCGCTATCCCGCCGGATCGACGATCGTCGTGGACGCCAACGCCGACGACGGTCTCGTGATCTCGGCTGCCGAGCAGAAGACCCCCGTCGAAGTCTCGTAGGCTCGGCGTGGCCCGGGCCCAGAGCCGCTACGTCTGCCAGGCCTGCGGCGCGGAGTTCCTTCGCTGGGAGGGCCAGTGCCGGGCCTGCGAGGCCTGGAACACCCTGGTCGAGACGGTCGTCACGACGACGCCGCGCGCCGGTCGAGCCAGGGGCCCGGCCACGGCCGCCGTCGCGCCGGTCCCGCTGGCCGACGTCCGCGAGGGGCCGCTGCCGCGCCTCGCGACCGGCCTGGCCGAGCTCGATCGTGTCCTCGGCGGGGGCATCGTGCCGGGATCGCTGGTGTTGATCGGTGGTGAGCCCGGCGTCGGCAAGTCGCCCCTGTTGCTGCAGGTCGCGGGCGGCGTGGCCTCGAGTGAGCGGGGCGTCCTGTACGCCACGGGCGAGGAATCGGCGGCCCAGGTCCGGCTGCGAGCCGCACGCCTCGGGCTGATCTCCGGCGCGGCGGGGACGGGCGTGGGGATCCTTGCCAGCAGCGAGGTCGGCGCCATTGTCGAGGCGGCGCGCGCCGCGGGCCACGCGCTCGTGGTCGTCGACTCGATCCAGACGATGACCGTCGAGGAGCTCGACGGCCCCGCGGGCAGCGTCGGCCAGGTGCGCGAATCGGCCCTCCGGCTCATGGAGCTCGCCAAGGCCGACGGCCCCGCGGTCATCCTCGTCGGCCACGTGACCAAGGATGGCTCGATCGCCGGGCCCCGGACGCTGGAGCATCTCGTCGACGCGGTCATCGAGCTGGGTGGCGACCGCGGCGGCGTGCTGCGGGTCCTGCGCTCGGCCAAGAACCGCTTCGGCTCAACCGACGAGATTGGCGTCTTCGAGATGCGCGAGACAGGTCTCGCCGAAGTGGCGGATCCCGGCCGGGCCTTCCTCGCGGATCGGCCGGAGGCCGAGCCCGGCAGCGTCGTGGCGGCGACCATGGAAGGCACCAGGCCGCTCCTCGTGGAGGTCCAGGCGCTGGTGGCACCAGCCGGCTACGGCACCCCGGCACGGCGGGTCTCGGGCGTCGACTCGAACCGCCTCGCGCTGTTGCTCGCCGTCCTCGGCCGCCGCGCCGGGATCGGTCTCGGGAGCCACGACGTCTATGCCAACCTCGCCGGCGGGCTGAGCGTCAGCGCGCCGGGCCTCGACCTGGCGATCGCCCTGGCCCTCGCCTCGTCGCTGCGCGACCGGCCGGTCACACCGAACACCGTCGTCGTTGGCGAGGTCGGGCTGCTCGGCGAGCTCCGGCCCAGCGGTGGCCTGGAGCGACGCCTCCGCGAGGCGGCCCGACTCGGCTTCTCGCGAGCCATCGTGCCGGCGCCTCGGGCCGGCCGGCCGCTCACGGTAGACGGCATCGAGGTCGCCGCGGTGCCGACACTCCGGGCCGCCATCGAGGTCGCCCTCGGGGCTGGGACCCCGCCGGGGCGCGATCCTCGGGCCGCCCCCACATCCTCGCCTCCGCGCTCTGCCCGGGTGGTAGGCTGACCGGCCGTGATCCGCAGCATCCGAGTGCTCGGGGCTGCCCTCGGGGGCCTCATCGGCATCTCGCTCGTCGTCGGCCAGTTCGCCGTCTTCGAACCCGCTCCCGGCGCGCCGCTGCTCGTGGCGGCCTGGGTGGTGGCCTGGACGGTCGTCGGGCTGGCTGCCCTGCCGTACCTCACGGTCATCCCGGCGGCGGCGATTCTTCGAGGCGTGCAGGAGCTCTCGACGGCCGAGTTCGTCACGGCCATCCTCGGCTTGTTCCTGGGGCTGTTGATGGGGCTCCTGCTCGGCCTGCCCCTCTCGGCCCTGCCCGGCAGCCTCGGGACGCTGGCCCCGCTCGGCGTCTCGATCTTCCTGGGGCTGGCGATGGTCGGGTTGACCGTCGCGAAACGGCATGACCTCGTCGCTGCGGCGGAATCGATCGGCCTGATCCGGCGATCGCCCGGCGAGGACGGGGCCGGCGGTCCCCGGATCCTCGTCGACAGCAGCGCCATCATCGACGGTCGGATCGCCGACATCGCCGAGTCCGGCTTCCTGTTCGGAACCCTCGAGGTGCCGCGCTTCGTTCTCGACGAGGTTCAGCGCCTCGCCGACAGCTCCGACAACCTCCGCCGTACCCGTGGCCGCCGGGGCCTCGAGATCCTGGCCCGGATGCGGCGCGAGGGAACGACGCCGGTGGTCGTCATCGACGAGGACGTGCCCGGAACCGCCGAGGTCGATTCGAAGCTCGTCGAGGTCGCCCGGCGGGGTGGGCGAGCGATCCTGACGAACGACCTGAACCTCAACCGGATCGCGGACCTGCAGGGCGTCCGGGTCCTCAACGTCAACTCGCTGGCCAACGCGGTCAAGCCGGCGCTTCTCCCCGGGGAGGCGATCCGGATCCGGGTCATTCAGCCCGGCAAGGATGCGGGCCAGGGCGTCGGCTATCTCGATGACGGCACGATGGTCGTCGTCGAAGGCGGCGCAAAGGCGATCGACAGCGAACTGGACGTGACCGTCACGCGGGTGCTCCAAACGGTTGCGGGGCGAATGGTCTTCGCCCAGCCGCAGGCCTGAACGATGGGCATGAACGGGCCCCTGCGGCGGGTGGGCATCGGGGTCGACGGCCACCCGTTCGGACCGGGACGGCCGCTGCGGCTCGGGGGCATCGAGATCGCGGGGGCGCCAGCTCTCTTCGGCCACTCCGACGGCGACGCGGCGCTGCACGCCGTGGCCGACGCCCTCCTCGGAGCAGCAGGGCTTGGTGACCTCGGTCGCCATCATCCGGCCGACGATCGGACACCGCGAGGTGTCAGCAGCGCCGACCTGCTGGCGTCGATCGTCGCGCGGCTCCGCGATGCCGGATGGCGACCCGAGGCGGTCGACCTGACGATCGTCGCCGCCCGGCCGCGCCTCGCGCCGCACCTCGAGGCGATGCAATCGGCGATCGCCGGGCTGCGCGGGGTCCAAAACGAGGTCGTCAGCGGCAAGGCGTCGACGGGCAACCTCGGGGGCGACGCGGGGGCAGGGCGTTCGATCGAGGTCCGGGCCGTGGCGACCGTCACCCGCTTGGAGACGCGATGACGCTGCCCCTGGCGAGCGGGACGGCCTCCCCTCCGGGGGCCGAGGCCCCGTCGATTCGATTGACCGATACGCTCTCGGGCCAGACCCGCCCATTGGTGCCGCTCGAACCCGGTCACGTCCGGATCTACAGTTGCGGCCCGACGGTCTATGGGCCGGCGCACATCGGGAATTTCCGGTCGTTCCTGTTCGCCGACCTGCTGGTCCGGTATCTCCGCTGGCGGGGCCTCCGCGTCACCTGGGTCATGAACGTCACGGACGTCGACGACAAGATCATTCGGGGCGCGGCCGAGGCCGGCACGACGATCGAGGCGCTTGCCGATCGGTGGCTCGAGCGCTTCACCGAGGACGCCGACGCGCTGCGGATGACGCGGCCCGACATCCTGCCCCGCGCGACCCGCCACATCGAGCCGATGGCCACCCTGGTCCGGACCCTGCTCGAGCGCGGGCACGCCTACCGGACGGAGGACGGCTCGATCTTCTTCCGGATCGCGTCCTGGCCGGCATACGGCGCCCTGGCCCGCATCGACCCCGACCAGCTGCGGGTGGGGGAGCGGGTGGAGGCGGACGAGTACGGCAAGGGCGACGTCCGCGACTTCGCGCGCTGGAAGGGCCCGAAGCCCGGTGAGCCGGTCTGGGAATCGGAGATCGGCCCGGGACGGCCGGGCTGGCACGTCGAATGCTCGGCCATGAGCATGCAGTACCTCGGCGCCTCGTTCGACATCCACACCGGCGGGGTCGATCTCATCTTCCCGCACCACGAGGACGAGATCGCCCAGAGCGAGGCGGCCACCGGGCAGCGCTTCGTCGGCACCTGGCTCCACTGCGCCCATCTTCGGCTCGGTGGGGCGAAGATGGCCAAGTCGACCGGCAACATCCACCGGGTCGTCGAGCTGCTCGATGCGGGCGTCTCGGCGCGGGCCCTGCGCTATGCCCTGCTTGCGGTCCACTATCGGCAGGCGATCGATTACACCGACGCCTCCCTGACGGCCGCTGGCGCGGCGGTCGCGCGGCTCGACGCCCTCGTCGCCGCGCTCGAGGCGTATGCCGAGGACCGACCGGACGCGGCCGACCTGTCCGGGCTCCTGCACGCCGCCCGAACGGACTTCGTGGCCGCCCTCGACGACGACCTCAACATCTCGGCGGCGCTGGCGGCCGTGTTCGAGCTCGTCCGCGAGGTCAACCGGCGGATCGCCGACCGCGGGCTGTCGACCGGGGACGCAACGACCATCCTCGACTTCCTGCGGGACCTCGATCGGGTGCTGGCGATCCTGCCCGACGCGACCGAATCATTGCCCGCCGGGGCGCACGCTCTGCTCGACGCCCGCGAGGCCGCCCGAATGTCGCGTGACTGGGCAGCGTCGGATCGGCTTCGGGACGAGTTGGCGACGCTCGGTGTGGCCGTCGAGGACACGCGAGACGGCCAGCGGTGGCGGATCGTGGGCGGCGGGGCGTGAGCGGTCCACCGCGGCGCGGCCGTTCCCGTGACGACGGGTTCCGAGACGAGCGGCCTGACCGGCGGCACCGGCCGGATCGCCCGGGTCCGCCAGGACGGCCGGGGCCGCGACGTCGAGGGTTCGGCTTCGGGGCCGGCGGCGAGGGCAGCCAGGAGCGGCGGCCGGGCCCACCCCCGGGTGGCGAGCGGCCGTCGCGACCGCCTGGCGGGGAGGGGCGATGGCGGCCCCCCGGCGGGGAGCGACCGCCACGGCCCCCCGGCGGAGAGCGACCGCCACGGCCCCCCGGCGGAGAGCGACCGTCACGGCCCCCCGGCGGAGAGCGACCGTCACGCCCACGGCCCTTCGGGCCCCGGGAGCATCCCGGTCGGGCCATCGAACGTTCGACGGACTTCCGGGGGCGTCGTCCCGGCCCACCGCCGGGCCGTCCCCCGGGCCGGCGCCCTGGCCCGCCTGCCGGCCGACCGCCAGGGCCGCCGGCCTTCGCGCCGCCGTTGGCGCCCCGTCCCGGCCGACCCGTCCCGCCCCTTGGCGCCGACGAGGAGCTGGTCGCGGGACGGCGGCCCGTGGAGGAGGCGTTCGCCGCTCGCCGGCCGGCACTCCGGCTGCTCGTGACGCCACAGCGTCGTCACGCCCTCGAGCAGATCGTCCTGCACGCCGCGACGCTCCGGATCCCGATCGTCGAGGTCGAGGGCGGCTCGCTCACCGCCGCCGCCGGGTTCGACGGCCACCAGGGGGTCGCGGTCGTGCTTCGCGGCCGGCGCTTCGCGTCGCTCGAAGAGATCCTCGCGCGGGCCATCGAGCGCGAGGAGCCACCCTTCGTCCTCGTCCTCGACTCGCTCGAGGATCCGCAGAACCTCGGGACGTTGCTGCGCAGCGCCGAGGCGGCCGGCGTCCATGGTGTCGTCTTCCCGACCGCCCGCCAGGCACCGTTGAGCCCCGCGGCGGTCAAGGCGTCCGCCGGCGCAACGGAGCACCTGTTGCTCGCGCCGGTCGACGACCTGCCCGCGGCGCTGACGGATCTGCATGTCCGCAGCGTGCGCATCGTCGGGGCCGATGCCGAGGCGCCGCTCAGCGCTCGCCAGGCGGATCTTCGCGGACCGCCCGCGATCGTCGTCGGCAGCGAGGGCCGCGGCCTGGGTCCCGCGATCCGTCGCCGCTGCGACCTGCTCGTTCGGATCCCGATGCGCGGCGAGATCGGCTCGCTCAACGCCGCCGTGGCCGGCTCGATCCTGCTGTTCGAGGCCCTTGGCCAACGCGAGCCGGATGCGCGGCCGGCGCCGAGTTCTCCCGCGCCGAGCGCTCCGACGCCGAGTTCTCCCGCGCCGAGCGCTCCGCCGCCGAGCTCTCCCGAAACGAACGGCGACGCAGCGAGCGCCACAGAGGTCGAGGCCACCGAACGCAAGGCCACCGAACGCAAGGCCACCCGTCCGAAGGCCACGGTCAAGGCCAAACCCGAGTCGAAGGCGAAGGCGAAGGCGAAGGCGCCCAGGGCGGCGCCCTCTGACGCTACCGACACGGCACCGCCGGAGGACGATGCGACGGAGTCACCGCCCGAACCCCCCGACGCTCTCCTGCCGGAGTGATCGCGCGCGCCGTGTGATACGGCCGCGCTTCGCGGCCGCGCCGAGCGACCCCTGCCGTGTCCCCTGACAGGTGACGATTTCCGACCAGGATCGTCGCCGCGTCCCCTGGCGGGGGACAGTTCGACCCCGAGACGGTCGCAACCGCCTCGAGAACGGTCGCCGCGTCACCTCCGAGGAGACGGCCCGCCCGGCGCCTGTTGCCAGTGACCCCTGTGAGGGGACACCCGCGGCTGCCCTGGCCTCGGCATCACCGCCGTGGCGGCATCGCTGCCGCGTCGGCATCGCTGCCGCGTCGGCATCGCTTGACCGTGTTGAGGACCTCGGCCTATCATCTCCCGGCGCTCCGGCCAGCTTGCTTGCCCCTGCGCGCCGCCGACGTAGCTCAATTGGTAGAGCAGCGGTTTTGTAAACCGCCGGTTCCGGGTTCGAGTCCCGTCGTCGGCTCCATTCCGCGAACCAGCGGGCCCACATAGCTCAGTCGGTAGAGCACTTCCTTGGTAAGGAAGAGGTCATCGGTTCAAGTCCGATTGTGGGCTCCAGACCCGACCTCTAGGTTTCCCGGAAGGCATGACACTGGCGAAGCCCTGCCCGACGGCAACGGCTCCGCCCCAAGCAATGGAGTGAGACTCGTCCCGTGGCCAAGAAGAAGTTCGAGCGAACCAAGCCGCACGTGAACATCGGCACGATCGGCCACATCGACCACGGCAAGACGAGCCTGACCGCGGCGATCACCA
>VEOW01000226.1 GCA_012026785.1 Chloroflexota bacterium
CCGGGGAGCCGATCGTCGGCAAGGACGGGAAGCCGGTCTACGTCGCCGGGACCAAGTACCTCCCGGTGACGAACCAGGCGCTCGCGGACCTCGACATGGTCAAGGCCAACTGGAACGTGGCGCGCGCCAACAAGGCGCTGGCGCAGGGCGACACGAAGCACTACGCCATGTACCTCGGGTACGCCATCAACGCGCAGGATCACGCCCGCTACGTCCAGGCGAAGACCGTCGCGCGGAACGTCCAGACGGTCATCGAGTCCATCGACAAGGGGATCGAGGCGGCGACCGCGGCCGGCGACGCCGCGACCGTGGTGAACCTCCTGCGCCAGAAGGGACTCATCATCACCGACGCGCTCAAGGACCCGTCGATGGACGAGACGCGCCGCAACAGGCTGGAGTCGTCGCTGGAGACGATCGGGGAGAACCCGCTCTGGCCGACCGGCGAGCTGGTCAACGGGCGCTGGGTCCAGACCGGCGGCTTCGTGAACGCCAACAGCCCCCGCGACCGGGACGGCAACCTCGTCCCCGGTCAGGTCGTCATGGACCCCAACGTCCACTTCGTCATCGACGGCATCGACAAGAACGGGAAGGCCAAGCCGGCGTTCGTCTACGACGACGGCGCCCCCGGCATGTGGGCGGCGACCCACCGCACGGTCGTCACGTCGCGGAACGGCGCCCCGGTCGCCGGCGAGGTGTCCCTCCAGACCGCCCCGTCCGCGCCGCTCGCCTACGTCAAGACCGACTCGGGCGAGAAGCAGATCCCGCTCAACATCCCGGCGCAGTACATCAGCTACGTCGATGCGCGCGGCGACAAGGTTTCGGCCTACTCCATCGACGGTGGCAAGACCTGGCTCCAGACGGACGGCATCAAGATGCCGACGATCTCGTTCACCAACCCGAACCTCCGCTACGAGGACTCGGGCGACGGCAAGGCGAAGATCGTGGACACCTCGACCGGCAAGACCGCCTTCGCCAACGACGGGACCGGCTGGACGGTTGACCAGGCGTGGTACTCGACCGACTCGGGCGTCGAGTGGCTCGGCCAGAGCGACCAGCGGCTCTACCGCGACCGCTTCTCCACCCCGGAGATCGGCGGGCAGCGGGCCAAGGTCGTCACGGCCAACGCGGACGGGACGATCAACCTCATGCCGGAGATGACCCGCCTCGTCCGGTACGCGGCGGCGAAGCAGGACTCCAGCCTCCGCGTCTCCCGCGCCCGCGGCGGCGAGAACGCCCGCGGCGCGGAGGCGTTTGAGGCGGCCGACGATCTGCGGAAGGCGCAGGAGGATGCGTCGAAGGCGGCGACCCTCAAGTCGGTCAACTCGCGCTACGCCAAGAGCTACGCCGCCCGGTCGGCGGCGTCGAAGGGCACGCTCCTGACGGCCGGCAAGGTGAAGCCGTCCGATGCCCGGAACATCGACCTCCCCTCGGGGATCATGGCGGGCGGGCTGCGGCCGAAGGACGCCCCGCCGGTCGATCTCCCGAAGTCCACGCTCCCCGGCGTGCCGGCCCTCGGCCCCGG
>VEOW01000069.1 GCA_012026785.1 Chloroflexota bacterium
GTCGACACACGCCCGACAGCCCAGGGCTGACCCGAAGCGTCCGCCCTTCGTGCTTCTTGCGGCTGGTGCAACAAGCGTCGGTTGGGGGGTCGAGCCCGCGATCGCCAGGCGGCAGGAGTACCCGTCAACCGTCATACGTTGCAGCGGATGCAACGGATTGCAGCTGAACGCCTTGTTCGGGCCCAATCCTGCGGCCGGACCGATCTTCAACCGTCCGTTGTTGCGTGTGGCGCAACGGGCACGGTCAATTCGTTGACGCTCGGCCCGGCGCGCTTCGCGACGCGACCTGTCACGATCCGCCGGTGAACCCGGTCGATCTGATCGCGATCGCCCTGCTGATCATCGCCGTCATCCTCGGCGTGCGGTCCGGTGCGTTGCCGCAGCTGCTCGGCCTCGGTGGCGCGGCGATCGGCGCCATCGGCGGGCTCGCGGTCCTGCCCGCCCTCGCACCGGTCCTCGATTCGCTGCCGCCGCAGATCCGGGCGATCGTCGTGCTGTCCGGGCTGCTCGGCCTCATCGGCCTCGGTGAGGGCATCGGCGCAACGCTCGGACGCCATGCCTCCCACGCCCTCGGTACCGGGCTCCTCGGCGCCTTCGATCGAGTGATGGGTGCCCTCGTCGGCGCGGCCCAGGCGGTCCTCATCCTGTGGCTCGCCGGCGGCGTGATCGCCCAGGCGCCGGCGCCGAACCTGGCCCAGCTGGCGCAGCGCTCCGTCGCCCTGCGCGTCGTCGACGCCTTCCTGCCCCCGCCGACCGAGGTCGTCGTCGCGCTCGGCGAGGTCCTCGACGACAGCGGCCTGCCGAACGTTTTCATCGGCCTCGAGCAGCTGCCGGCGCCCGAGATCGACCTGCCTTCGAACGAGGTCGCAGGCCGGATCGGCGAACGGGCCGCGCCGTCGGTCCTGCGGGTCCTGGCCGACGGCTGCCAGCTTCGTTCGAGCGGGACCTCCTTCGTCGTGGCAGAGGGCTACCTCGTGACGAACGCCCACGTCGTCGCCGGCGCCCGGAGCGTCATCGTCCAGACCTCGGCCGGCTCGTTCGAGGCGACGCCGGTCCTGGTCGACCTCGATCTCGATTTGGCGGTGCTCTACGCCCGGAGCGTCGACGCGCCGATCCTCGAGTTCGCCGCCGCGGAGCCGACGCGTGGCGACATCGGTGCGACGATCGGCTATCCGGGCGGCGGCGACGAGACCGTCAAGCCGGCGACGGTCGCCACGACCTACTTCGCGACCGGGCTCGATGTGACCGGCTCGGCCCGCGTGACCCGCCGGATCCTCGAGCTGCGTGCCCGGGTCGTGCCCGGCGACAGCGGCAGCCCGTTCGTGCTCGAGGATGGGACCGTCGGCGGCGTCGTGTTCGCCGAGTCCCGGGTCGATCCGGCCGTCGGCTACGCCCTCTCGCCCGACCAGGTTGTCGAGCTGGTCGACGAAGCGGTCGGGTTGACCGAGCCGGTCCCGACGGGCCCCTGCGTCCGGTAGAGGTGGCGGCTACGATCCGACGGCCATGACGAACCTCCGCGCGGCGGCCGACCTGGCCGCCCTCGCCGACCGCTTCTGGAACGCCTACCTCGAGGCGGCTCCGATCTTCGCCACGATCATCGGCGACCGGCGCTTCGACGACCGGCTGCCCGATCACACCCGCGAGGCCCACGCCCAACAGGCGGCAGCGTTCGAGGCGATGGCCGAGGCGGCTCGAAGCATCGATCCCCAGGCGCTCAGCCCGGCCGAGCAGATCACCCGCCAGATGCTCGTCGACGAGGCCGCCGGTCAGGCCGCCGCGATCCGGACCGGCATCGATCGCTGGACCGTCGATCCGCTGGGCGGCCCGACGGTCTCGCTCCTCGACCTCGTCGACTGGCACACGGTCGAGCGACCGGAGCAGGGCGCGGCGCTGCTGGCCCGCTGGCGCGCGGTCGGGACGTACCTGGACCAGGTCATCGACGCGCTCCGGCGGGCCGCGGCCGAGGGGCGGGTCGCGTGTGCCACGCCGGTGGAGCGCGTCGTCGACGTCCTCCGGACGCTCGAGGAGCAGCGCCCCGAGGCATGGCGGATGGCGGCTCCGGCGCAGGCGCCGCTGGATGGCTGGCCGGCCGCGGAGGCGGAGCGGTTCCGGGCCGCGATCCTCGACGCCGTCCGCGACGTGGCGATCCCCGCCTTCCGGCGCTACCTCGACGCCCTGGAGCGCGAGATCCACCCCCGGGCCCGGCCACCGGAGCGGCCCGGGCTCGTCCACGTCCCCGGGGGTGCCGACGCCTACCGGACGCTCATCCGGGCCCACACGACGCTGGATCTCGAGCCCGAGGCGATCCATCGGACGGGGCTCGACGAGATCGCCCGCATCGACGCCGAGTTCGTCGAGCTCGGCGGACGGGTTCTCGGGACACGGGACCTGGCATCCACCCTGGCTCGCCTCCGCGACGATCCTGCGCTGCGCTTCTCCACCTCGGACGAGGTGTTCGCGACCGCCAAGGCGTCACTCGCGCGGGCCACGGCGGCGATCCCCGACTGGTTCGGCCGCCTGCCCGGCGCCGCATGCGTCGTGATCCCGATCCCCGATCATTCCGCACCGCACCAGACGATCGCCTACTACTACTGGCCGGCGATGGACAGCAGCCGACCCGGCCGCTACTACATCAACCTCCACGCACCCGAAACCCGCCCGCGCTACGAGGCCGAAGCGCTGGCGTTCCATGAGTCGATTCCGGGCCACCACCTCCAGATCGCGATCGCCCAGGAGCTCGAGGGCCTGCCGGCCTTCCAGCGCAATCTCGGCTCGACGGCCTTCGCCGAGGGCTGGGGCCTGTACACCGAGCGGCTGGCCGACGAGATGGGCCTGTACTCGGGCAACATGGATCGCTTCGGGATCCTGTCGTTCGACGCCTGGCGGGCGGGCCGGCTCGTCGTCGACACGGGCATGCACGCCCTCGGCTGGACCCGCCAGCAAGCGATCGAATTCCTCGCGGCCCACACGGCCCTGGGCCTCAACAACATCGCCAACGAGGTCGATCGCTACATCGTCTGGCCGGGCCAGGCCCTCGCCTACAAGACCGGCCAGCTGGAGATCCTGCGACTGCGCGACGAGGCCAAGCGCCGCCTCGGCGCGAGATTCGACATCAAGGCCTTCCACGACACCGTGCTCGGTTCGGGTGCCGTCAGCCTGCCGGCCCTCGCCGACATCGTCGAACGCTGGGTCACTGGATCGAACCCTTCGGTCAGCGACTGATCGGCCGGTGGTTCGCACCGGCTCTGCTCCTTCGCCAAGATCCCACCAGGGACTCGTCGTCAGGGTCGGGATCGCGGCTGTCAGGACACGGAGCTCGTCAAGGAACTGGGCGAATCACCAGCTCAGTTGAACACCCGACGCCCCACGAGCTATCTGCGCTGCTCGATCTCTGCTCGAGAGACCTCCACCCCGCCTTGCCTGAACGCATGTCCCGCCCCATTGCGGGGCATCTTGGCCCCAATTCAGGTGGGCAACGGTCCGAATCGACCAGATGCGTTCAACTCAATTGAGAAGTCGGCTGCCTGGCGCGCAAGCGGGGCCGCGGCGATGCGGTCAGCCGAGGGTGTGCGGCTCGGGGCCTCGAAGGCGGCGGTGGATGGCAGCCTGGACCTTGGTTCGAACCTCCGGGAAGGTGTCAACGCGCCGCTCGAACTCGTGCTGGCCGAGCCGAAGCAGGCGGCAGTCACTGACCGCCACGGCGCTGGCGGTTCGCGGCCGGCCGTCGAGCAACGCGATCTCGCCGATGAAGCCGCCGCTCGTCATCGAGCGGATGGGCCGGCCGCCCTTCTCGATTCGAACCGTCCCATCGAGGATGACGTAGAACGCATCGCCAGGCTCGCCCTCGAGCATGATCGCCTCGCCCGCGAGGACCCTCGCCTCGCGCGCCAGGACCGCCACCGCCTGCAGCCCGCGAGCATCGAGGTCCGCGAACAGCGGCACGCCCCGCAGCGCTTCGAGCCGATCGTCCACAGCGCCCTTCCTGCCTCTCCTTCGATGTCCATGGGAGCATAGCCCGCTCTGAGTGTCACCCTCCTTAGCGTCTGACGGCTTGGCTCGTAGCCTGCCTGCCCGCCTGCATGGCGTGGCCTTCATGCGTTGTGCCGGCCGTCAGACAC
>VEOW01000007.1 GCA_012026785.1 Chloroflexota bacterium
CGACGGCGTCGGCCGCGAAGTCGGCCTTGCGGGCCTCGAGGAGCGCGACGAGGTCGGCCGACAGGCCATGGACCTTGAGCTCGGGCAGCCGTTGGTCGACCTCCAGGCCAGCCAGCTTCCGGACCTCGTTGATCGCCCGCAGAACCTCGCGCCGATCCCCTTCGGCCTGCAGTTCGGGCGTGATCTCGGTGTCGATGACGACGCCCAGGCCCTCGTCGTGGGCCACGGCGGTGCCGGGTCGCGGTGTCGCCAGGATCTCGACCTCGTCGGGCCCGAGCGTCACCCCGGCGAGGCGGACCGAGCCGTCGTCGGTGATCTCGAAGGCGCCCTCGCGGGCCGCCGCCATGACGGCCGGGATCTGCGACCCGAGGCGCCTGCCGATCTTGGGCAGCAGCGGCTTCACGCGCCGCTCGACCAGCTCCGATTCGTCGTCGATCCGCTCGATGGCCTTGACGTTGACCTCGTCGGCGACGACGGCCAGCAGGGCCTCCTCCTCGTCGAGGCGGCCACCGGGCAGGGCGAGCCACATCCGGGCCAGCGGCTGGCGGACCTTCAGCCCGGCACTCGAGCGCAACGTCCGGACCAGCTCGACCGCCCGCCGAGCGGTGGTCATCGCCGCCTCCAGGCCCGGGTCGCGGAAGGAGGCCATCTCGTCCGCCGGCCAGTGGGT
This sequence comes from Chloroflexota bacterium, assembly GCA_012026785.1. Lineage (GTDB taxonomy): Bacteria > Chloroflexota > Limnocylindria > Limnocylindrales > CSP1-4 > UBA5189. Next base: position 671 of record VEOW01000007.1, read on the forward strand.
CAGGTGGACGCTGTCCGGGACCCGGTCGGGCGGGATCACCGCGACCATGAGGTTCTGGTACATCGTCTCGGCGAGGAACGGCAGGAGCGGCGCCAGCGTTCGGGCGGCCGTCACCAGCGCGGCGTGGAGCGTGGCGAACGCCGCGTCCCGGTCGCCCGGCTCGGCGCCGGCCCGCATTCGATCGCGCGACCGGCGCAGGTACCACGTCGAAAGGTCGTCGATGAACGTGCTCAGGGCGGCCGCGGCACCGCGCGAGTCGTACTCGCCGAGGCGGTCGCCGACGGCGGCCGCCATGCCGGCCGTCCGGGACAGGATCCAGCGGTCGAGGACCGGCCAGCCGGCAGCGGATTCGACCGCCTGGTCGATGCCGTGGCGCGGCGTCCAGCCGGCCAGCCGGGCGTAGGTCACGAAGAAGGCGTAGACGTTCCACAGCACCAGCAGCTCGCGCCGTGACTCGTCGGCGGTGTGCCAGCCGAAGTTGATGTTGTCCTCGGGCCGGGCCTTCGCGAACGTCCAGCGCATGACGTCGATGCCCATCCGCTCGGCGGCCTCGTCGAAGTCGATGGCGGTGCCCCAGCTCTTGTGCATCTGCCTGCCGTCCTCGCCGAACACGAGGGCGTAGCCGAAGATCGTCTTGAACGGCGGCTCCCGCCGCAGGACGGTGCCCATGGCGAGCATCGAGTAGAACCAGTTCCGGAACTGGCCAGGGAACGACTCGGTGATGAAGTCGGCCGGATACCACTTGGCCCAGTACTCGGGGTCCTCGCGGAAGTGGAGCGTCGAGAACGGCACGATCCCGGCATCGAGCCAGGGGTTGCCGACGTCGCTGATCCGGCGGGGCGGCGAACCGCAGCTCGAGCAGGCGATGACGACCGCGTCGACGTAGGGCCGGTGGGGCGTGTGGCCCTCGAACGCGTCCCAGCCCTCGATGGCTCGCTCACGGAGCTCGGCGCGACCGCCGATGACGTCGAACCCGCCGCACTCCGTGCAGTTCCAGATCGGCAGCGCGAGGCCCCAGTAGCGCTTCTTGCTGATCATCCAGTCGTGCATGTTCAGGAGCCAGTCGAGCTCCCGCTCGTAGCCGAAGCCGGGGATCCAGCGGATCTGGTCGACGACGTCCATGATCTGGTAGCGGAGGCTCGCGTCGACCTGCTCCCGGGTGAGCGTCTCCCGAGGCTGGTTGTACACCGGGCCCATGCTGATGAACCACTCGTCGACGAGGCGGAACAGCAGCGGGGTCCCGCAGCGCCAGCAGTGCGGGTAGCGGTGGCTGTAGGGCTCGAGGTGGTAGAAGGCGCCCTTGCGCTGGAGGTCATCGATGCTCGCCTCGGCGACGTTCGGCGCCTCGCGACCCGATAGCCAGCCGACGCCCTCCAGGTAGCGGCCGTCCTCGTCGATCGGGCCGATCGCCGGCAGCCCGAGCGTGCGGCCAAGCTGGAAGTCCTCGGCGCCGGCGCCGGGCGCGATGTGGACGATGCCCGTCCCCTCGTCCTCGCCGACGTCGCCCCAGGCCACGACCCGGTGCCCGGCCCCGTCGAGGGCCTGCTCCACGGCAGGCAGCTCGTCGTACGGCCCGCCATAGCGCCAGCCCACGAGGTCGGCGCCGACCTTCTCCTCCTCGACCTCGAACGGCCCGACGACAGCCCGCTTCAGCGTTCCCCGCCCGACCCACAGCCGGTCCTCGCCCTGGCGGATCCGGACGTAGCGCTGCTCGGGATGGACGGCCGCGGCGACGTTCGCGGCGAGGGTCCACGGCGTCGTCGTCCAAACGAGGAGCGACTCGCCGGGCCGGTCGAGCAACGGGAACTTGACCGTCAGCCCGGGGTCCTCGCGATCGGCGTAGCCCTCGTTCATCTCCATCTGGCTGATGCCGGTGCCGCAGCGCGGGCACCACGGCATCGAGTCGCTGCCCTTGTACAGCCAGCCCCGCCGGTGGCACTCGGCGAGGAACCCCCAGATGAGGTCGTTGTTCTCGTTGCTGAAGGTGAAGTAGCTGCCGCCGACCTCGGGCATGCCGAGCCGGCCGACGAGCATCTCGACGGAGGCGGTGACCGGGCCGTCGGCGCCCTGGATCGTCGCTTCCTGTGCCGGGTCCTCCTTGAGGAGATCCCGCAGCCGGCGCAGCTCGTCGGGATCGTTCCAGTCCATCCACATCCCGAGCCGGATCGACTGCTCGGTCTGGCGTGCGGCGTAGGTCAGGACCCGCTGCTTGCAGAGGTTGACGAACTGGGCGATGCCGAAGGCCTCGATGTCGCGCTTGCTCGTGAAGTTCAGCTCGCGCTCGACGTTGACCTCGACCCACAGCCCCTGGCAGTCGAAGCCGTTCTGGAAGCGCTGGTCCTGGCCGAGCATCGCGTGGTAGCGCTGGTAGACGTCCTTGTAGGTCCGGCCCCAGGCGTGGTGGACGCCCATCGGGTTGTTGGCCGTGATCGGCCCGTCGAGGAAGCTCCAACGATCGTTTCCCGCGTTCTGGGCCCGCAGCCGCGCGAACGTCCCGCGCTCGCGCCACAGCTCCAGGAGCTCGTGCTCCTGGGCCACGAAATCCGGGCGCGACGGAACGGGTCGAAACATGGGGCCGCTATCGTACCCGCCCGCCCCCTCCGACCGTCGCCCGCGCGTCGCGCGCCAGTGCCCGCTTCACCTCGCTCCGGCCCGTCCGACTCCCCGCAGGATCATCGGCACCCTTGAGCGGTTTCGTTCCCACTGCATGGGCGCCGTGAGCACACGAACGCGAGCCAGGGCGTCGGACGTCGCGGCGTCGACGCCAGACTGGCGCCGCCCAGCACCAGGAGGTACATCCTTCGGCCCCGCCGGCGCGCTGCCCAAGCGACCTGGCCCCGCTCCAGCGGCTAATCAGGCGATCCTGTGCTGAGCATGCCCATGCAGTGGTCACGCGCGACCTCAAGTAGGTCGGCGCCGACACTCAACCAGCCAACGCGACTTCACTCGCTCCGTGGGTTCGAGGGCGGCGCGCCAGCGGGGTCGTGGCTTGGCTCGGCCTGGCCCCCTCGCGATCACCTGCGCACTGGGCGCGTCGTAACCGCCGATTTTCATCGACGGCGCCTCGGCGAGCTCGAGCCGGGCGGCCTCTCGCGCTCGCCCGACGCGACCACGTGCCGGCGTCGGTCGCAGCGGTGGATTTGACGCACTGCTTGCGCAGGTGACCGCCGATTCGGGCCAACGGGCGTGGATCACGCAAGGGTCGCGTAGGTGACGGCAGATGGGGGCCGATGGGGGCCCCCAGCCCGCCCGGCGGCGAGACCGGCCCTGGGCTCGCACCCGACGAGCGCCGACTCAGGCCTGGCGCGTCTCGCGCACCACGATGACCGGCGTCATCTCCTCGTCCTGGCCCATCGGGTTGTCGAGCAGGATCAGGCGGGCGTCGGCCTTCGAGACCGGGAAGCCGGGCGAGACCGAGATGATCTTCACGTCGATGTTGTTGCCGTCGATGATCGTCGTCGGGACCCCGAGCTCGTCGGCCACGGTCCGGCAGACCCCGTCCGGATCGATCGGCGGCAGGACGCAGTACTCGGTGTAGGGCCACATCGCGTCGGGGTTGAAGCCGTCGATCTCCGAGACGCGGCCGGCGATGCGCCAGAACACGCCGCGGATCCCGACGGCCCGGGTGATCGTGCCGAAGAACGTCGCCGCCAGCATCCGCGGGTAGCCGGCCATGTCGATCGCAGCCTGCATCTTCTTGGGGTGCGACCAGGCGATGTCCTTGGGGTACTTCGTCACGCCCTTCACGATCAGCTTCGCCAGCCATCGCTCCCTGACGGTCGAGATGTGACGGACGTTGTTCTGGCAGACGCTGACGACCTTCTCGGACAGGGCGATCCAGTCGCCGGGCTGGACGACCGGCGGGACGTACGTTCGAAGCACCCCCAGGAGGTCCTCGCCGAACTCGACCTTGTGGGTTCGAAGCCCCCAGCGCTGGAAGGTTCGATCGCCGGTCGTGATCGGCGGAAGCTCGCGGAGGGTCCCCGGTTCAGTCGCGCCCGGCGACGCCGCACTCGACGGCGTCGAGGCGGGATCGGCGGGCGGATCGTGCGGCTCGGTCGTCGTGCTCATGTCGTGGGTTGGCCTATCCTACCCCGCGATGCAGGCCGGCCACGACTCCCACCTTCCTGCCGGCCCCCAGCGCCGATCGGCCTTCACCGCGGCCTTCCTGTCGCTGCTGTTCCCGGGGCTGGGCCAGGCCTATCTCGGGGCCTACAAGCGAGCCCTCGGCTGGGCCGCGCCGCCCACCCTGCTGGGCAGCCTGGTCGCCGGGTTTGCCGTCCAGCTCGACCTCACCGAGCTCGCCGGGATTGCACTCCAGACGTGGTTCCTCGGCGGCGTCTTCGCCCTCAACCTCGTCCTGCTCGCCTATCGCGGCGCGTCGATCTTCGATGCCTGGCTGATCGCGCGGGCGATCGACGCGGCGCCGACGCGGGGCGCGTCGGCCAGCACCATGACGCTCGCCCGCACGGCCGGCGTCGTATCCCTCGCGGGCCTCGTCGCGGTCGTGCTCGTCATGAGCCTGGCCCACGTCGCGGTCGCGCGCTACAACCTCCTGCTGGCCAACACCGCCGACTGCATCTTCGATCCCGATGCCGAGGGCTGCGAGCCGACCGAGTCCGAGGAGCCGGGTGCCAGCCCGACCGCCACGCCGGCAGCGACCGGCACGCCCGAGCCGAGCGTCGGGCCGGAGGTCAGCGCCCCGTCGGTCCCCCCGTGGGACGGCCAGGAACGGCTGAACATCCTCCTCATCGGCGCCGACGAGCAGGGCGGCGGCCACAACACCGACACGCTCATCACGCTCTCGATCGACCCCCAGACGAACCAGGCGGTGATGTTCCAGCTGCCACGCGACACGGTCGACGTGCCGCTGCCCGCGGGGCCGCTTCGGAGCTTCTTCGGGTCGGTCTACCAGGGCAAGATCAACAGCCTCTACGTCAACGTCCGCAACCGACCCGATCTCGCGCCGGGCAACAACCGGAGCCGCGGCTACAACGCCCTGAAGGCCGTCCTCGGCGAGCTCTACGGTCTCGACATCAAGTACTACGTCGAGGTCAACTTCCGCGGCTTCCGGGACGCGGTCGATGCGCTGGGCGGCGTGACCGTCAACGTCCAGGTCCCGGTCCTCGACAACGACTTCCCGCGCCCGAACGATCAGCGGATCCGGCTGTTCATTCCGGCCGGGATGCAGCACATGACCGGGCCGGAGGCACTCGACTACGCCCGCTCGCGCAAGTCGACGAGCGACTTCGAGCGCGGCGCCCGCCAGCAGCGGGTCCTCGTCTCGCTGCGCCAGCAGATGGACCTCGCGAACATCCTGCCGAACATCGACAGCCTCGCCGGCGCCGTCGGCAACAACGTCCGAACCGACTTCCCGCGCGAGCTCCTGCCGCAGCTGCTCGGCCTGGCCGACAAGATCGACGCCCGCTCGATCCGGTCGGTCATCTTCACGCCGCCGTACTACCAGGTCGAGTGCCTGAACTGCCCGCCCCGCGGCTACATCATCCAGCCGCGGGTCGAACGGATCCGGGCGGCCGTCCGGGAGGCATTCACGATCGACCCGGACTTCGCCGAAGCCCGCGAGACGCTGGCCGGCGAGGGTGCCTCGGTCTGGGTTCTGAACGGCTCCGGGCGGCAGGGTGAGGCAGCCACCCTGGCCCACTACCTCAACTATCTCGGGATGGCCGCGACGGCTCCCAACCAGAAGCCCGACACGAGCGGCCTCGCGGACACGACGATCCGGGCCTACAACGGGGCCGAGACGGCCTTCCCGTTCACGACCCAGACGCTCGAGACGATCTTCGACGTCACCGTCGAGCCGGTCGCCGATCCGACGGTCCTCACCGACTTCGCCATCGTGACCGGCGCCGAGACGCCCCAGCTGACCGCCCCGCCCGCCCCGTAGCGGCAGCGAGCGGGCGCGGCGGGTAGCGAGCGGGAGCTGCTGTTACCGCGCCGGGATCGGCGTCAACCAGTGGGCGAACCGCGGGTCGCGGCCGCGGACCGCGTCGAAGTACGCGCCGTGGAGCTGCTTTGTCAGCGGCCCGATCTCACCACCACCGATCGGCCGATGATCCAGCTCCACGACCGGCGACAGCTGGACGCCGGTGCCGCACAGGAACATCTCGTCGGCGATGTAGACCTCGGACCGGTCGATCGAGCGGATCTCGACTGGCATGCCGAGCACCTCGGCCAGCTCCATGATCGCGCGTCGGGTGACGCCCTCGAGGATGTCGTCGCTGACCGGCGGCGTGAGCAGAACGCCGTCGCGGACGATGAACATGTTGGCCGCCGAGGCCTCGGAGGCATGGCCGTCGGGCGTGAGGACGAGGGCCTCGTCGAAGCCGTTCAGCTCGGCCTCGGACTTCTGGAAGGCCATGTTCACGTAGCCACCGACGATCTTGCCGCGGGCCGGCAGGGCCTCGTCGGCGTTGCGGCGCCAGCTCGAGCTCATGAGCCGGACGCCCTTCTCGATGTCGATGTAGTTCCCGAATGGGACCGCGAGGACGTACAGCTGGTGCTCCAGCTCGTGGAGGCGGACGCCGATCGTTCGGGTCGACTTGTAGAACGACGGTCGAACGTAGGCGTCCTGGCGGAAGCCGTTCCGGCGGACAGTCTCGACGACGATCCGCACGAGCTCGTCGATCGGCGGCAGGTCATGCATCAGGAGCATGCCGGCGTTGCGCCGGATGCGCTCCATGTGCTCCCTGACCTTGAGGCCGTACAGGACGCCCTGGTCCTCGTTCCAGTAGGCGCGGATGCCCTCGAACACGGCCGTCCCGTACATGAATGCGTGGGTCATGATGCTCACGCGAGCATCGGCCAGGCGAACGAAGTCGCCCTCGAAGTAGCAGGTCAGGTCGTCGAGGGGACTCGCGGACGGCGCGGGCGCGGGCCGGGTGGCCTCGGCGTCCTGCGGCTTCTCGGTCAGCATCGGATGGGCTCCTCTGAGCGCGGCGTGGCCGCGACCGGGTCGATCTCGGCGTCGAGTATAAGCCGGGGGTTCCGGCAGTCCGCCGAGCCGGACGGCCTGATCAAATGGGTCGAACCGTCCCCTACCCGAGCCCGATGCCGACCGCGACGGTGGCCAGATAGCCGAGGTAGAACAGGCCGCCGAGCAGCAGGCCGCGGCCCCGCAGCCGGCCGTTGCGGGCCATCGGCAGGAAGATCGCGGCGCTCGAGAGGAAGGCGATGCCGGCCGAGCCGAAGGCCAGCAGGCTGCCCGGCGCCGCGACCCACGTCGCGGGTGCCCAGAGGAGGGCGACCGAGACCGGGATGGCCGACTGGAAGACCATCGCGCCGGTGATGTTGCCCATCGCGAGGGTGTCCTTGCCCTGGCGGACCCAGATGATCGAGTTGAACTTCTCGGGCAGCTCGGTCGCGATCGGGGCGATGACGAGCGCGAGGAGGACCTCGCTGACGCCGAGGCTGACCGAGACGTGCTCCACGGCATCGACGAAGGCGACCGCCCCGGCGACGATCAGGCCGAGGGCGAACAGGACCTGGAAGCTGACGATCCGGAGGCGCGGCGGGGCGTCGGGGTCCGAGGGCCGGCCGCGGTCGAGGCGATTGAAGCGCAGCGGACCGAGGTCGTCGAGATCGATGCTCGGGTCGGCCTCGAAGTGGCGCTTGACGTACCAGCCGTAGATGGCGACGAGGACGACCGCGACGAGGATCTTCGGCCAGGCCGGATCGGACGGCAGGACGATCGCGGCACCGATCGCCAGCCCGTACGAGATCGCGAAGGTCCGCATGTCGGCGCCCAGGACAGCCGAGTCGACGACCATGACGTCGCCGTTGGGCCGGCGGCGACCGGCCACGACCACCGCCAACCCGGTGACGAACATGGCCAGCGTGGCGAGCATGAACGGCGCGCCGAGGATCGCGCCCACCCCGACCTCGTCGGAGGCCGCGCCGCCGGCGAACAGGATCGCGACGACCGGGATCATCGTCTCCGGCAGGGCCGTGCCAACGGCCGCGAGGACCGAGCCGACGGCGCCCTCGGCGAGGCCGAGCGTGCGCCCGAACCACTCGATGCCGTTGGTGAACAGCGCCGCCCCGGCCAGGATCACGACCAGCGATACGAGCAGGAGGATCGCGTCCACGGCTCAGCCGCCCGCCGTGCCGGCGACGACACCGGCGACGATCACGACGAGGATCAGGACGGCCACGGCGACCATCCTGGTGTCGCCGAGCCGGCTGTAGCCGATCACGGCCGCGACGACTCGAGCGCTCGGGGTTGCGATAAGGCCCAGGATGCCGAGCCACAGGAAGCCCGCCGAGCGAAGTCCGAGGATCTCGCCGGGGATGGCGGCCGGGTCGAACGCCGGGCCGAGGTCGAGCGGCGAGCGGCCCTCCAGCAGCAACAATGCCGTCCCGGCAAGGAGCAGCGCGATCGAACCGTAGGTGCCGGCCGTCAGCAGTCGGGCGATCGTCCCCTCCAGGCCGGCCTCGAGGGAGCGGCGAGACTCCATCACGACGCCCCGATCGCCCGTCGGGCCATCTCGAAGGCCGTGTAGAGCAGGACCGCGACGAACAGCACGCGAAGCACGCGGACGTCGACGCGATGGCCGAGGCGAGACCCGAGGCGCGCCCCGAGGAAGACCCCGATCGCCGTGGGCCCGGCGGCGTTGGCGTCGATGCCGCCACGGAGGAGGTAGACGACCGCGCTGGCTGAGGCGGTGATGCCGATCATGAGGTTGCTCGTGGCCGTCGCGACGCGCAGCGGGACCCCCATCAGGAGGTGCATGAGCGGCACCTTGACGCGCCCGCCGCCGATGCCCAGCAGGGCCGACGTGACCCCGGCCCCGACGGCTCCGATCGTCGCCGGCCCCAGGTGCTTGACCTCGTAGGACCCGTCTTCGGGGGGCCGGGACGTGGCCCGCGGCCTGATGCCCCGGCCCATCGAGACCGCGACGTAGAGGATCAGGATCGCGAACAGCCCGGCAAGGATCCGCTCGTCGAGCAGAAAGGCGACGACGCCACCGACCACCGCGCCGAAGGCCGTGAACAGCTCGAGGATCATGCCCAGGCGCAAGTTCGCCTGGCGCCGCTCCAGGAACACACCGGCCGAGGCGCTGCTGGTCACGATCACGCAGACCAGCGAGACCCCGACGGCGTCGCGGATCGGCAGGCCGAACCCGATCGTGAGCAGCGGGACGATGAGCAACCCGCCGCCCAGCCCGAGCAGGGACCCGAACACGCCGGCCGCCACGCCCCCGGCAAGCAGCAGCAGCCCGACCTCCACTCGCGACCGTGCCGCGGCTCAGGCGTGGCTGGCCGATCGCATCAGCGCCGGCGCTATGGGCGGAGGTGCTGGGGCGCGTACGGCAGCAGCGCCACGTGCCGAGCGCGCTTCAACGCGACCGACAGCTCGCGCTGGTGGTGCGCGCAGGTCCCGGTCTTGCGCCGCGGCTCGATCTTCGCTCGCTCCGAGAGGTAGCGCCGGAGGCGGTTGACCTCCTTGTAGTCGATGTGAACCGTCTTGTCGGCGCAGAAGGTGCAGACCTTGCGCCGTCGCCGATCGCGGTAGAAGTCGTCCCGCTTGCGGGACCGTGTAGCAGCAGCCATCGTTCGAAGCTCTCCTGGGTCAGAACGGAAGGTCGTCGATCTCGGACTCGTCGAGCCCGCCGGTCCGCGGGCCGCCACCACCGGCACCGGCGGCCGCGGGGGCACCGGCGAAGGTGCCTTCGGCCTGCTCGCGCCGGTCGAGGCCCATGACCGTGTCGGCCGTGATCTCCAGCGATAGGCGCTTCTGGCCGTCGTTGCCCTCGAACTCGCGGGTCTTGAACCGGCCGTCGACGAACACCCGGCTGCCCTTGCGGAGGTTCTCGGCGCCGCGCTCTCCGCGCTCGCCCCAGACGCTGACCCGGAACCAGTCGGTCGATTCGACCCACTCGTTGGTCTGCTGGTTCTTGGTCGATTGGTTGACCGCGACCGTGAAGCTCGCCACGGGCCGACCGTTCGGCGTGTACCGCAGCTCAGGGTCCCGGCCGAGGTTGCCGATGATCTGGATCTTGCTCAGCGACATCCCGCCACCCCTCAGTCGATCGCGGCCGGAGCCGCCTCGCTCTCGGATTCGTCGATCCGCTCGCGTCCGTCGTCCTCTTCCTCGTCCTCGCCCGACGGCAGCTCGTCCTCGGCCTCACCGGCGCTCGCGTCGCGGCGCGACCGGGCTGGCCGTTCCTGGCGGACGACGAGATGGCGCAGGACGTCCTCGGTGATGAGCAGGCTCCGCTCGAGCTCGACGATCGAGGTCGTGGGAGCCTCGAAGACGACAATGTGGTACGAGCCCTCGCGATGCCGGTCGATCGGGTACGCCAGCCGGCGGCGACCCCATGGCGCGACCTTGATGATCTGGCCGCCATCGCCGGTGATCTGCCGGGTCGTGCGATCGATGATCCCGGCGGTCTGCTCGTCCGGCGCATCCGGACGGAACACCAGCATCAGTTCGTAACGGCGCAAGCCGATGACTCCTTCCTGTGGGAATGCCCCGCTGTCGAACGTGCGACGCGGAGCCGAAAGGCAACGCCGGGCAGTCTAGCACGCGCCTCCCTCGAGCCGGGGGGCCGAACGGGGTCGCGATGTATCCTCTGGCCGCGGCACGACCGTGCCGTGACTCCTTGGAGGTCTGGGTGACGGACAGCGGCGTGCTTCTCATCGGCGACGGCGGCAGCGAGGCGGTCGAGCGCGTGCTCGCTCGCTCCGGCCGGACCGTCACGGTGGTCCGCGACGCCGACGCCGCGCTCACCGCCGCGGAGGGCGTGGCGGTCATCGTCATCGACAGCAGCCCGCCCCCGCAGACGATCGCCGAGCTGTGCCGCCGGATCCGGGGCACGGAGGGCCTGGCCCGGATTCCGATCCTCGCCATCTCGTCGTCGACCGACGTCGAGGAGCGGATCGAGCTGCTGGAAGCCGGCGCCGACGACGTGATGATCCGGCCGCTCGACGAGCGCGAGCTCGAGGCCCGCGTCGAGGCGCTCGATCTCCGGCACCGCCGGTCGACGACCCTGGCGGGGCCGGGGCTCGTGGTGACCGCGACGCGCCGCGGCGGCAAGCGGCTCGTCGTTGTCTTCTCCCCGAAAGGCGGCGTCGGCACGACGACCGTGGCGGTCAACCTCGCCCTGGCCCTCGCAGGTCGGGCGCCCGGCCAGGTCGGCCTCGTCGATCTGACGCCGAGCAGCGGCCACGTGGCCGCGAGCCTCGACGCGCGTCCCAAGCTGACGATCGCCGATCTCGCCCGCGACAGCACTGCGGCCCGGGATGCCAACGTCCTGAAGAGCACCTATCTCGTCGCCGCCGAACGGGGCATCCGGGTCCTTGCCGGCGTCCCGAACCCCGGCAGCGGCGCCCTCCTCACCGGCGAGGTCACCGAAGCCATCCTGGAGGGCATGCTGGAGGCCGTTCCGACGGTCGTCGTCGACGCCGGCTCGCACCTCGACGATCGGTCGATCGCGGCCCTCGGGCTGGCCGACGACGTCGTCGTGCCGGTGACCCCCGACTACCCGGCCCTCCAGTCGGCCCACGCGTTCTTCGAGTACCTCGTCGGGACCGGGACGACCATCGCCGAGCCCATCATCGTCGTCAACGAGACGTACGCCCACCAGGTGCTCGGCCTGGAGGACATCCAGAACGTCCTGCAGAAGCGCGTCGCCGCGCGGATCCCGTACGACCCGCTGCTGTTCGTGCGGGCGGTCAACGCGGGCCGGCCGTTGCTCCTGGCCGCCCCGGCGTCGAACCCGGCCAAGCGCTTCGACGACCTCGCGGCGATCATCTTCGGCGAGGATGCGCCGCACCTCGCCCCCGAGCCGCGGCGGCGCGGGCTCGCCGGGCTGTTCGGCCGGAGCTAGCACTTCCCTACCCGCCCGGGGCCCGTCCCTCGAACTCGGGGGTCGCCACGTCGGCGGGCAGCTGGTCGTCAACGGCGTCGTCCCGCTCACCCTCCTCCGGCAGCATCTCGTAATGCGCCACGGCGATCTCCTCGGTGAGCTCGCGGGCCCCTGCGACGAGGCGCGGCTCCGTCAACCGCGGGCCGACCCAGGCGTACAGCGAGTCGGCGTCCGCCCACTCCTCGAAGAGAATCGCCTCCTCCCCGCCATCGCCGAGGATTCGCCGTGCAAGCCGCACGTAGATGAGGCCTGGCTGCTCGCGCATCAAGGCGAGCTGGCGGCGCATCAGCGCGTTGAACGTTGCCACACGCGGCCGCGCGACGCGGAGGCGGAGGGCGCGGACAATCACCGCGTCACCCCTCCCTCCGTGACGGCATGGCGCACGCCTGGCGACCTCGGCGGCCCATCGCCAGCAAGTCTGCCGCGGCGGAGCGCATTCGCCAAGGTGGTGGACCTTGCGGCTCCCTTGCAGACGAACCCGGACCCATCGCGTTGATCTTGCCTCCGCCGGTCCGCCCGGGCCGAGGCGCCCTGGGTCACCGGCGGCCATGCGGATCCGCTGGTGCCGGAGGCGGGATTCGAACCCGCACGGGGTTGCCCCCAGCCGAGTTTAAGTCGGCCGCGTCTGCCCTTCCGCCACTCCGGCGCGGCACAGGGTAGCGGGCTCGACCCTGGCCCTCGTCGGGTACCGTTCGCAGCGATGGATCTCGTGGGCCTCGCGGACCAGGCGCATCGAGCCCTGACCGTGCTCGCGGCGGTGGCGGCCGCGGGCGTCCTCGGCCTGTCGCCGCTCGGGCTGCTGGTCGCACGCTCGAACCGCCCGGTGCCGCCGCCCCTGCGGGCGGCGATCGACTGGCTCATCGTCCTCGTGCCGCTGCTCGTCGCGGCGGCGGCGGCCTTCGGGCTGCTGCTGTTCGTCGCGACCGCCGGGCCGCGCGACGGCCTCCACGCCGTGTACGGCGCCGTCGCGCTCGTCGGGCTGCCGCTCGCGCGAATTCTCGGCGCGGGGCCGCCCCTCGACATCGACGATGACGCGGGACGTGCGCCTGCGCCGGCGGCAGGCGAGCTCACGGGTCGGCTGGTCACCTGGCTCGTCCTCGGCGCCATCGTCACGCTGGGTGCGCTCCTCAGGCTGGCCGGAACCGGCTGACCCGGCCGCGCGTCGCGGGGCGTGCCACCCAGGCGGCGGGACCCGCTGCCAGCCGAGGCACGCCAGCGTCGACGTTCCGGGCGACCCATCGGGGGTCCTGCGCCGGCTGCCAGCCCCGACGAAGGCCCGCCGTTACGTTCGAGGCCCACCATGAGACCCCGACCAGCCAGGCCAGCTCGTCGCTCGGCCGGATGCCGAGGCTGGACCAGTAGCCGGCCAGGGTGCTTCGGACCACGGGCTCGGCCCAGATGCCCTCCCGCCACAGATCGCCGACCTGCTCACGGGTCCGTGAACGGCGGGCCATCGCCAGCAGTTGCAGGAGGTCGGCGCCGGGCACCCCGGCCGGATGCCAGGTATCCCAGTCCACCACGCCCGCCAGTCGCCCATCGCGAGCCAGCAGGTTGCCGGCCCACAGGTCACCGTGCTCGAGCACCCCGGGTACCGCTCGAGCACCCCGGCGAACGTGCTCGAGCGCCTCGCCCAGTGCCGCGGCATGGTCCGGAAAGGCCTGGCTGATCAGCTCCAGCCGCTCCTCGGCCGCGAGGCTGGCGCCGTCGTCACTGCGGGGCAGCGTCGCCAGCCAGCGCGTGACGTCGGCGACGATGGTTCGCTCCAGCCGGCGGCTGGGCGTCCCGCGTAATGCCGTCTCGGTCGACCACCTGACACCGGCGTTCCGACCGTCACCGGCCAAGCGCGGAACGCCCCCGACCCCGGCGTCCGCGAGGCGAACGAGGGCCTCGGCATTGCGTCCCACGTCCTTGAGCCCGGCTTCCCGGGCCAGGCGCAGCAGGAGCGCTCGATCGGCGGCCTGAACGCGCGTCACCGCCGAGCCGTCGCCGCTTGGTCGGAGGCGGACGGGAGGACCACGGTGACCGGCTCGCGTGGCGACCTCGTCGGCGACTCGAGACGGGGCCGGTCCGGCGCCCAGCCGAACGATCGCGCCGCTCATCAGACCGAATCGCACCGCCCGCTCGAGCCGCCCACGCCGTCCGATCGGTGCCAATCGTTCGACCTCCCAGCACCGCAGGCTGCCGTCGAGCCGCTCCACGCGTGCGATCGCGCGCTCTCGCGCAAGCGCGAACCGGATCATCTGGCCGACCGGGCGCTGGCGGATCGGCGTCCGGCCCCAGACCACGGCCGAGTGGCCGTCGGCGAGTGCCGCTTCGAATCGCCAGTCCTCCCCGACCTCCACGAGATGACACTGCTCGGGATCGTCCGCGGGCGCGAACAGCCAGGCGAGGCTCTCGAAGACGGTTCGGGTGGCGCCACTCACGGCGCCCTCGCTCGATCCATCCCGGCCCGGCGCGAAGGCGGGTGGGGTCATGCCTCATTCTCGATCGCCCCACCCGCCGGACGGCCGCCGTGCAGCGGCCGGAGCGTGAAAAGCGCGTATCGAGCATGGGCTTGGGCCCCGTCGACCGGATCGGTGGTGCCAGCGGGCACCAGCGTCCTTGCGACGCGACCGGCGCCGGGCGCATCAGCCCAGTACCACCGTACCCGCCGAATCTTCACCCCCGCCGCACGCCCATCGACGGAGCGGTCGACCCGCGATGGGTCGGTGCCCCCGCGCGCGCCGCCCACGGCCCATGACGAAGGGTGGGGTTTCGTCGACGCCCGATCAGCCAGTAGGGTCGAGCGGCGGAGCACACGAGAGCCGCCGCGTCCCGAGAACGCCATCCCCGCAGCCATGCGGGTGCGGAACGCCAACGTGACTCCCAGGTCGCGGGAGCCGGACGGGCTGCCGAAGAACCGGGGGTTCAGCGCATGCCTTCCACGCCCCTGCCCAGAGGCGCCACGAGCCGCCGCGACCAGCGGCACCTCGTGTCGATCGCGATCGCCGTCACCATCCTGGGCCTGCTCGCCGGACTCAGCCCGACCAGGGCCGCGAGTGGCGGCTACCTGCTGCTGTCGCGGGCCGCGCTGCAGGACCTGCCGACCTCGGGCTCGGCCTGGGACTACCTGGTGAAGGTCGCCCACGCCGACTGGCCGGCGCCCGAGCTCGACGACCAGGACAGCCGGGTCAACGTCATGGCCCTCGCCGCGGCCCTCGTCTACGCCCGGACCGGCGAGCCGGCGATGGCC
>VEOW01000159.1 GCA_012026785.1 Chloroflexota bacterium
GAGCGCGTGGCAGACGAGCACGGCGTTGGACTTGTCGGCGTTCAGCGTGCCGTAGGTCTCGTAGACGAGTTCGTAGGAGGCGAGCGTGCGCCCGCCCTTGAGGATCAGCGGCTCGAGGAAGCCGGCGCGCTGCGGCGCGACCTCGCCCACGGAGCCGACAGGAATCTCGCTCATTGCACGACCCCAAGAATGAAAAAACCCGACCGGCTGTCGCGGGGTCGGGTTCTCTTCGGGAGACCTGCCTCTCGCTTTAGCCGGATTTATTTCGCGCCCGCAAGCTGAGCTCAAATTCGGCGCGTGGGACGCATTATACGGCCGCCGGCAGGCCGCGCAAAACCCTTCCCGAGGCGCAATGCCGGATTTCGGGCGTCGCCCGGTGTCTTGAATTGTCATGTGCCCGCCGGTCCGCCGCACTTTCGAGGCGATGACTTGTCGGGGATCAGAAACCGCGGCCAGCGACGGGTTGAACATCGAAGTCCAGGCTGGACCGGCGGGGAGCGGAAAGATGTTCCACGGCCGGTCGCGCCATTCCCATTATCCTGCGGGAGACGATCATGAAACGCTGGATTGCCGGAACGTTGCTGATGCTGGGCTGCGCCTATGCCTCGGCGCAGGCGATCGTGGACCTCGCCTACGTCCGGGAGGCGGCCGCGCGCGGGGCGATCCTCTGGGATGCCCGTGACAAGGACGACTACGCCAAGGGTCACATCCCCGGCGCCGTGAACATCGACGAACCGACTTTCACGCTGCGCAACACCTATACGGAGGACTACCTGCCGGTCGCGGAGATCGCGAAGGCGCTCGGCGCGGCCGGCCTCGACCCGGCGCGCGAGATCATCGCGTATGGGGGCCGCGGCCTGCCCTCGGCCTACTTCGCCCAGGTGACGCTGCGCCACTTCGGCGCGACGAACGCGAAGGTGTTCCACGACGGCATCGACGCGTGGAAGGCCGCGGGCCTGCCGGTGTCCACCACGCCGGCCAAGCCGAAGCCCGTCGCGCTCAAGCTCGCGCCCAAGCCGGGCGTCCTCGTCGAGACGAAGGAGGTCGTCGCGGCGCTCAAGCGCACCGACGTGCAGATCCTCGACGTGCGCACCCCGAAGGAATTCAAGGGCGAGGACGTCCGCGCCATCCGGGGCGGCCACGTCCCGGGCGCGGTCAACGTGCCTTTCGAGCAGAACTGGGTCGACCCCGAGGCCCGCGGCAAGCTGAAGCGCGGCGAGGTGAAGGATTCCTCCGGCATGGCCCTCAAGCCTCGCGAGGAACTCGCCAGGGTCTACGCCAGGCTCGATCCCGCGAAGGAGACGTACGTCTATTGCCAGAGCGGAAACCGCGCGGCCCAGACCGCGGTGGTCCTGGCCGACCTCGGGTTCAGGAGCGTCCGCGTGTACGACTCCTCGTGGCTCGGCTACTCGAGCTGGCTGTCGGCCCCCGCCGAGGACGAGGTCTGGAGCAACTTCGGCGCGCTGCTCACGGCGCTCAAGGGGCTCGAGGACCGCTTCGGCGAGCTCACGAAGCAGGCGCCCGGCAAGGCCGCGAAGTAGGAACGGATCCGGTCAGAATCCCAGGCCGATGGACAGGACGGCGACCTGGTCGTCGGAGCCCGGGTTGAACCAGTACGCACCCAGGGTGATCGGCCCCTGCGTGACCTGGAAGAAGGGCCCGCGCTGGAATTCGCGCTCGCCGCCGTAGGCGCGGGTGCGCTGGCCCACGGCGCCGATCCGTAGCCACTCGAGCGGCCTGTAGCCCAGCTCGCTCCAGGCGTAGTTGTAGCTGTCCGACTTCTCGCCGCGATCGCGCACGAATTCGGCTTCGACGTAGAAGTCGAGCTTTCCCCAGGCGAGGCTCGCCTCGAGCCCCGGCACGAACGCCCGGAAGGGGCCCCAGGCGCCGCCCAGCAGGGGCGTGAGCTCCCACGTCACGGCGTCGCCGCCGGAGAAGGTCCAGCCCGCGAAGGCCGAACGCGAATCCTTCGCCTCGTAGCCGTACCTCGCCTCGAGGTGCAGCGGGCCCCGGTCGGCCGCGGCGATGGCGGAGGTGAGGTCGTCGCCGTTCCTGACCTTCGTCGGATAGGCGGTGACGGCGAATTCCCAGGCGGGCCTGTCGGGGCGCGAAGCGCGGCGTCCGCCGGACCCGGTGTCCTGGGCGAACGCCGTCGCGGCCGCCAGGGCCGCGAGGGAGGCGATCCCAAGCCGGGCAGTGTTCATCCGCCGAGCGCGATGATCGCGACCACGAGCGCGGCACCCAGCCCCGCCATGACGAACCCGGTCCTGAGGCCGCCGTAGCCCGCGTAGCGCCCGAGAACGAGGCCGCCCCCGAAGAGCATCGCCAGCGCGGTGACGCGCGAGGCGACCATCGCGGTGCCGACGTCCTTGAACACGATGAACGGGATCACCACGGGGAAGGTGGCGGCGACCACGATCAGGAAGATGGCCACCGCGGCGAGCGCGTCGTGGCGCCCCAGCGTCGGCCGCTCGGGCACGGAGGGCAGCGCGACGATGCGTGCCCGGATCGCCTCGATCTCGGCGGCCGACAGCAGGCTCCGGGCCGCCTCAGGGAGGGCGCTCTCGACGTGCCGGCGTCCGGCCTCCGCGTCGGGCGCGCCGCGCACCGCCTGCGCGAGCGTGAGCTTGCGCCCGCGCTCGGTGATGGTGCGTACCAGGTACATGACCGCGTCTACGAGTCCCCACGCGAGGTTGCAGCCGAGGGCGGTGACGAACAGCGTGCGGATCTCGTCCTTCCCGGCCGTCGCCGCGGACACGGCGCCCACGAAGGTGAGCGCCATGAACAGGCCGAAGAGCATCTCGGAGATGCGGTCGACGGGGCCCAGCAGGCGCTCGCGCGCCTTTCCCTGCACGGCTTTCTCCTCGCTCACGAGGGCTCCTTTCGTCCGGCGGATGCGCGCGCCCCGAACGCGGCCGCCGCATCCTCGACGGTGAAGAACATGCGCTCGCGGCCCAGGCGCTCGGCGAGCGGGGACCTGCGCACGAGATCGAGCACCTCGGGATTGAGGGCCGCGAGCCAGATCTCGACGCCGCGAGCGCGCCACTTCTCCTCGGCCTCCACGAGCATGCGCAGGGCCGTGAACTCGATGCCCGGCACGGCGCCCAGGTCCATGACGATGACCGCGGGCTTCTCCTGCTCCGCGATCGCGCGCATCTTTTCGGCGACCGCCTGTGCGTTCCCGAAATAGAGGCGCCCCTCGGGCCGCAGGAGCAGCAGTCCGGGGATGGGCTCGTCGTCGGGATGCTCCAGGCTGCGGGGGCGGAACACGTGGGTGCCCCGCTTGCGGACCAGCGCGTCGACGCGCGGGTTGTTCGCCTGGTGCATCAGGCTCCCCATCGAGACGATGACCGCGACGAGGATGCCCTTGAGCGTCCCGAGCACGACCACGCCGAGCAGGGCCGCCATCGCCCAGCGGAACTCGTAATGCCGGAAGCGTCGGATGGCCTCTAGCTCCCCGAGGCTGATGAGCCCGACGGAGTAGGCGATCACGACGGCGGCGAGGGTGGCATTGGGCATCGCCCCCATCACCGGGGCGAGAAAGATCATCGTGGCCACCGTCATGGCGGCGGTGACGAGCTCGGCGGCCTGCGTGCGCGCGCCTGCCTTCATGTTGACCGCCGTCTGCGACGTCCCGCCGCCGGAGGGCATGGCGCCGAAGAGCCCGCCGATCACGTTGGCCGCGCCGATGCCCACGAGCTCCTGGTTGGAGTCTGTGCGCGGGTCCCCGGGTCTCGCGAACGCCTTTCCGGCCGCGATGGTCTCGGTGAAGCTCATGAGGGCGATGCCCGCGGCGGCCGGCCACAGGGCCAGCACGAGCGAGGTGTCCGGGATCGTGAGCACCGGAAACCCGCCTGGAATTTCACCGACGATGCTCACGCCCAGGGACTTCAATCCGAGGAGGGCGGAGGCGGCGATGCCTCCCGCGACCGCCACGAGCGGCGCGGGGGCCTTCGGGATGAACTTCTCGAAGACGCCGATGACGACGAAGGTCGCGACGGCCACCGCGAGCGTCGTGAGCGAGGTATCGGGCGCGTGGCCCGCGATCGAGACGACGTCGCGGAAGAACCCTTCCTTGTGGATGTGGATGCCGAGGAGCTTGGGCACCTGGTCCACCACGATCACCAGCCCGATGCCGGCCTTGAACCCGGTGAGCACGGGGTCGGAGATGAAGTTGGCCACGAACCCCAGCCGGAAGAGGCGCGCGACCAGCAGGATCGCGCCCACCAGGACGGCGAGCGTGGCCATCGCGGTGACCGCGCCCGTCCCGGGATGCGTCGCCGACAGCCCGCCGAGCGCCGAGGCCCCCAGGATCGCGATGGTCGTGGTGGTGCTCACGCTCAGCATCCTCGAAGTGCCCAGGAGCGCGTACACGACCATCGGCAGGAAGGCCGTGTAGAGGCCGACCTGCAACGGCATCCCGGCGATGGACGCGTAGGCCATCGCCTTGGGGATCACGATCGCGCCGGTCGTGAGGCCGGCCACGATGTCGGCCCGCAGCCACGGCCGCTCGTAGGCGGCCATCCAGCCGAGACCGGGGATCCGGGACGGCCCGGAGGGAGGATTCATGGCCCGTCTTTCAGGTCAGCCGGTGACGAAGAGCACCCAGGGCGTGCCCACCAGGAGGAACACGGCCATGAAGACGAGGGTGACGAGCAGCCCCAGGCGGTAGAGCTCGCCCTGCGTGAGGTAGCCGCTCGCC
>VEOW01000105.1 GCA_012026785.1 Chloroflexota bacterium
CCCGAAGGCGACGCCCGGCCCCACCCCGCCACCCGTGATCTCCGGCCCGACACTCGTCGGCGCCGGGGACATCGCATCGTGTGCCTCGGACGGCGACGAAGCCACCGCCGCGCTGCTCGACGCCATCGAGGGCACCGTCTTCACGACGGGCGACAACGCCTACGACAGTGGCACCACGAGCGAGTTCGCGAACTGCTACGACCCGGGCTGGGGCCGCCATCGCTCACGGACCCGGCCATCGCCCGGGAATCACGACTACAAGACGGCCGGCGCGGCCGCGTACTTCGACTACTTCGGCGAGCGTGCCGGCGATCCAGCCACCGGCTACTACGCCTACGACCTCGGCTCGTGGCGGATCTACGCCCTCAACAGCAACTGCGCGGCCATCGGCGGCTGCGACGCCGGCTCGGCCCAGGAGCAATGGCTTCGGGCCGACCTGGCCGCTCACCCCACCGCCTGCGTGCTCGCCTACTGGCATCACCCCCTGTTCAGCTCCGGCGAGCACGGCAACAACCCCGTCGTGCGGCCGCTCTTCCGGGCGCTCCATGACGCCGGCGCCGAGATCGTCCTCACCGGCCACGACCACACCTATGAGCGCTTCGCCCCCCAGGCCCCGAACGGCGATGCCGATTCGGTCGGCGGCGTCGTGGAGTTCGTCGTCGGCACCGGCGGCAAGAGCCACTATGGCTTCCCGACGGTCCGCCCGAACAGCCTCGTCCGGAACGGCAACACTTACGGCGTCCTGACGCTGACGCTCGGCGATGGCGCCTATGCCTTCGAGTTCGTGCCGGTTGCCGGCAAGTCGTTCAGCGACGCGGGGTCAGGAGTCTGCCACTGACGGTATCGGCGTCGGCAGCGGAGCGAGCGGCGGGCTGAGCCTGATCTCGTGACACAGCAGGCAGGTCTCGTCGGACCGGAGGGCGTGGTCGATCGGCAGCGCCCCGACCTCGGCCGAGACGTGGCACGAGCGGCAGCCGACATCGACGCTCGGGGCGTGCGGGAACTGCGGCGGCGACAGGTCGGCCGGCTGATGGCACAGCACGCACTCGTCCTCGCGGGAGCTGGCCATCGAGGACGGCAGGTGGGCGACGCCGCCGTGGCAGGCCAGGCACTGCTGGTTCTGCAGCTCGGCGTGGGGCCGCGTGATCGCCGGTCCGGCCGGGGCGGTTCGATGGCAGTTGAGGCATTCCTCCTCGGGAATGCCCTCGTGGCCTGGCGCGGTCCGCCCCAGCGCCTCGTTGCCGTGGCAGGTCGTGCAGCGCCGCCAGCCCTCGACCGGGTGCAGCATCGGTGGGACGCCCTTCACCTGGCCGGCCGTCTCATGGCACAGGATGCAGGCATTGGTCGTCGGGATGTGGGCACTGCCCATCGGCATCAAGCCGAACGTCGACGTCGGCGACGGCAGCAGCTGGGCGGGCTGGTTGATCGGCGAGCTGGCGACGCCGATGACGATGATCACCGCCAGCGCGGCGACCGCGACGAGGTTCGCCGCGATCAGCAGGCGGCCGGTGCCCTGGATGAGGCGCGGCGGGAGTGCGACCCTCATTCGGCCTCCTCCAGCAGCTCGGGTCCGCCGTCCCGCGACTCGAGCACCTCCTCCCGAGTCGGGAACTTGAAGCCGCTGATGATGCTCGACAGCAGGCCGTTCTTCTCGATGTTGTCGACCAGCACGCAGCTGTAGACGTGGAACGTCGCGATGGCGAGGATGCCCCACATCGCGAGGTGGTGGAGCAGCCGGATCGTCTGCAGCCCGATCAACTCCCGGACCCAGGCAAACAGCGATTGGGCCGGCTCGATGCCGAGGACGCCGTACAGCACGAAGCCGGTCAGGACCTCGATCACGATCAGGAAGAACAGCAGGACGTAGGCCGAGGCCGCCAACTGGTTGTGGCCGAGGACCTTGGGGATCTCCTTGCGCAGGAAGGCGTAGTAGCCGGCCTGGCGGAAGATCTCGAGGAACTGGGCGCGGGTGATCGGAAAGAACGCCGACCAGCGGGCGAAGCGGTTGCCGGCCAGCAGCCAGACCGTTCGGAGGAGGCCGGATGCGAGCAGGGCGACGGCCGACAGCAGGTGAACGGTTCGAACGTCGGTCATGATCGGGCCCGACGGCGGAACGAGGAACGGGTTGGCGATGTAGAAGCCGGTCAAGGTCAGGACGACGATCGAGCCGGCAAGGACCCAGTGGCTGATCCGGACCGGGACCTCCCAGACGTACAGCCGGACCCGCTCCTCGGGATCGTGGCGGACCGGCTCGGAGGGGACCACGACCGTCGACGGGCGGGCGACGATCGATTCGGCGACGGTCGATGGGGCGGCGATCGGCTCGGCAGTCATCAGTGCACTCCGCAGGTCAGGCACGGGTCGAAGGCGTGGACGACCCGCAGGATCTCGATCGGCCGCTCGGGGTCCTCGACAGGCGTCCCGACGAGGGCCTCCTCGATGGCCCCGCGGCGGCCCCGGTTGTCGCGCGGCGAGGCATTCCAGGTCCCTGCGTCGACGACCGTGTAGCGCTCGATCCGGCCGCCGTGGATGGCCAGCCAGTGGCCGACCGCGCCACGGCCCGACTCGCCGATCGACCAGCCTTCGGCGGCCGCCGGCCAGCTGGCCGGATCCCACAGGCTGACGTCGGCAACGGCAAGGTCGCCGTCAGCGAGGTTGGCCTCCAGGTCGTCCAGCCAGCCACGCATCGCGCGGGCCACGACGACAGCCTCGACGGCCGGCGCGACGAGGCGACCGAGCGTCCCGAACGCGGCATCGGCCGGCCCGCCGGTCAGGGCCATCGCCCGTTGGAACCGGAGTGGCACGTCGCCCTCGCCCGCTGCCGTCGCGACGAGAACCCGGGCCAGGGGTCCGACCTCGATCGGATCGTCCTCGTAGCGCGGCGCCTTGACCCAGCTGTACCGCTCGGCGCCCTCCAGGGTGGTGAAGCGCCCGCGCGGCCCGTCGTAGCGGGGGGCGCTGCCGCGGTCGCGCGGGCGGCGCAGCGGCTCCTCGGTCGGCTCGTACCAGGCATGATCGACGCTCTCGCCGACGCCCGACTGGTCGACCTCGACGAGGCGGCTGACGTCGCCATCCATCACTCGCCCTCGCGGGAGGAGCAGCGCCGGTCGCTCGGCATCGTCCTCCGGCAGGTCCCCGAAGGCGAGGAAGTGGCGCCGGCCGCGCCCGACGGCGGCCCACTCGGGATGGGCCGAGGCAACCGCGATGGCGTCCGGCAGGAAGACCTCCTCGGCGAAGACCGCGGCCTCGTCGACGAGCGCCCGGATCGCGTCGAGGCGCGCCGTCCCGAGGGCCGACGGCACCTTCCGACCGGTACCCCACAGGTGCTGACCGGGGGCGACGTCCGAAGGCCCACCCCAACCCGGCGCGGTCGCCATGCCCCCGACGAGGAACGACTGGGGATGGGGGGTCTTGCCGCCGATGAGCGTCTGGATGCTCGTGAACCGGCGCCGCCACTCCAGGGCGGCGAACGCGTGGCTCAGCAGAACGAGATCGGCGGCCGGGCTGAGCCGGTACGCCGGGTGCCCCCACGGGCCGCCGGAGAACGGCCCGCCGCCCGACTCGACGCTCGCCTCGAGTCGCTTTCGCACGGCCTCGAAGGCGTCGACGCCGGGCAGCTCCGCCACCCCGAGCGAGCGGGCGAAATCCACGGCTCCGGCCGGATCGGCCCGGACCGCCGCCGCCACGTCGACCCAGTCGAGGAGCTGGCGCTGGAAGAACGCCGCGACGTGGTTTGCCACCAGCTGCGTGCCCGCGACGAGGTTGCGCAGGAGGCGGGCGTTGCGCGGCACGCGGATGCCGAGCGCGCCTTCGACGGCTCGGACCGACGCCAGGGCGTGGGCCGTCCCGCAGGTGCCGCAGATTCGCTGGGCCAGCAGCCACGCCTCGCGCGGGTCGCGGCCGACGAGGATCCGCTCGACGCCGCGGTACATCGTCCCCGACAGCCAGGCGTCGCGGACCGCGCCCGCCTCGACCTGGGCCTCCAGCCGGAGCTGGCCGCCGACTCGGGTGACCGGATCGATGACCATCCGGGGCATCACGCGTCCTCCGAATCCGGCGGCGGGACGGGCTCCGGCGCTTCGAGCTCGGGCTCAGCCGGTGGCTCGAGCTCGGCCGTCTCCGGCTCGAATTCGACCGGGGTGCCTTCGGGCGCGGGTTCCGTCGGGGCCACGACTGGCGGTGCTTCCGGTTCGGCCACCGGAGGCGCCACGGGGGCCGTCTCGGGAGCTTCTTCGGCCAATCGCGCTCGGGCGGCTCGCCGCCGCCGGACGCCGGCCCTGACGATGCTGGCCGTGCCGTGGGCAACGGCCAGGCCGGCCGTGCCGCCGACGATGACCTGGCCCGCGACGTCGGCCGTCAGCCACGGCAGGAACGGCGCCAGCGGCGGGAGCCGTCGGAAGGCCGGACCCATCGAGTCCCAGAAGCCCGGCATCGTGCAGGCGATGCAGACCTGGCCCGAGCCGATCGGCCAGCTCGCGCCCTCGTCGTAACGGACCGTCGGGCAGTTGGCGTAGGCCTCGGGGCCCTTGCAGCCCATCTTGTACAGGCACCAGCCCTTCTGGGCGCCCTCGTCGCCCCAGTCCTCCACGAACTCACCGAACTCGAAGTGCGGGCGCCGTTCGCACTGGTTGTGGATCAACGAGCCGTAGGCGAACAGTGGCCGACCGCGGCCATCGGCCGGCGGCAGCTCTCCGAACGTCAGGAAGTGGACGATCGTCGCCGCGAGATTCGCGGCGTTGACGGGACAACCGGGGAGGCTGATGAAGGGCCGGCCGGCGACGACCTCGCCGACCCCGCCGGCACCGATCGAGCCCCCGCCGGCCGCCGCGAGTCCGCCGTCGAAGGCACACGAGCCGACGGCGATGACGCCGCTGGCCCCGGCGGAGACCTCCCGCGCGACGTCGCGGAACGGCCGTCCGCCGACGGTGTGGCGATAGCCGTCGTCGGCGTTCGAGATCGCGCCCTCGATCACCGCGAGGTAGCCGTTCGGGGCAGCAGCGATCGTCGCGGCGCGGAGGTCGGACGCAGCCTCGCCGGCCGAGGCCATGAGGATCTCGAGGTAGTCGACCGACAGCGACTCGAGCAGCAGCGAGACGGCCCCCGGACCGGTCGTCCGGAGCAGCGCCTCGCCGTCGCCCCCGCAGCCTGAGCCGCGGAGCCAGATGAGCGGGATCTTGGGTGCCCCCGACACCGCGGCGGCGACCCGTGGCACGTAGCGCGGCGGGAGCGCGAGGAGCGCCGTCATTGCCCCGCAGAAGGCGAGGAACGCCCTTCGCGACAGGCCGCGCTCCAGCAGCCCCCCGAGCTCGCCCTGGATCAGGCCGCGCTTCGTCATTGGCTCTGGTGGCACAGCCAGCACAGCTCGCTCGGCCTGTCGGCCATGCTCGAGGGGAGCGGGGCGATCTTGCCGTGGCAGCCGAGGCAGTCGGCACCGGCGAGGCTCGGGTGCTGCGGGGTCGGCGCCGGACCGTCCGCCTCGGTGTGGCAGACGAGGCACTGGTCGGCATGGATCCCGTTGTGGCCCGGTGCGGTCTCGACCAGGCGCTGGTTGTCGTGGCACTCGGTGCAGGTCGTCCAGCCGTGCACCGGGTGGGCCAGCGCCGGGATCGGGCGCAGGCCGATGCCACCGTCGGGGTTGAGGTGACAGGCCGCGCAGTCCGAACCGGGTGGCATCGCGAGCTGGCCCGGGGCGATCGAGCGCAGCCACGGCGTCGGCGACGGCTCGACCGCGGTCGGCTGCGGCGTCTGCCCACCGGTGCCCAGGCTTCGAACGAGATCGGACGTGCCGAGGACGATGCCGAACGCGAGAACGGCCCCGACCACGGCCACGGCCGTGGCCAGCCACAGCAGGAAGCGGCCGAGGGTAGCCGCCCGTCGGCGGCGAGGGACGGCGGCGGTCCCGCGGCCGGCGCTCATCGGGTGTCTCCCAGGACCCGCCGGAACATCGATCGCTGCATCGAGGCCCGGACCCCGTGGACGTCGCCGCGGCCGCCGGGCGACGACAGGTCGAGGAACCGCTCTGCGAGCGTGTAGACGAGACCCACCACCGCGATCGCGCCGATCACGATGCCGATCTCGGCGACGCTCGGCGTGTAGGCGGCGTACGGGGCCGCGACGATCCCCGAGGCGGCCGTCGACGGCGCGATCTGGCCGGCAGCCACGAACCCGAAGCGGTCGACGAACATCCCGACCAGCACGAAGCAGGCCGCCCCGAAGACGGGCGCGCCGCGGCGTGACGGCGGCCACAGCAGGATCAGGAGCGGGATGACCAGGCCGATCCCGACCCGCACGACCCACGACTGCGGCCCGAGCGGCCCGAACAGCAGAGCCGCGACCGCGTCACGCTCGGCGGCCGAGCCGATCATCACGGCGATCACCGTCCGGAGGGCGGTGTAGCCGGCCACGACGAGGAGGGTCACGAGCAGGACCCAGCGGACCCCCACGATCACGGCCGTCGCGTCCGGTCCATGGCCCGGCAGCCGGAGCCGGTTGACGAGCGCGAACACGATACCCAGCACCGACGCCCCCGACAGGATCGCGGTGATGATCAGGTACACGGGCGCGGCGCTGCCCTGCCAGAACGGCCGGGACACGAGACTGCCGAAGACGAGCCCGAGGGTCGTCGGCGCGACGATCGCGTACCCGGTGGCGATGACGCACGATGCGTGGGCCAGCCGCTGGTATGGCGACATGTTGGCGAGCAGCTCGAAGACGAGAACTCCGAGGTACATCGCGTAGACGGTGCCCATCCACCACATCGGCGAGGACGGCGCCGGGCTGAACACCACCCCGAACACGAGCCGGAGCGGGTAATGCAGATCGAGGGCGATGACCCCGAAGCCCGCGACGAGGAACAGCAGGGCCAGCACGACGTGCCGCATCTCGAGGGGCTTGAAGCGGTCGATGCCGAAGACCATGCCCAGCGAGTTCACGAGGCACAGGCCGCTGGTCGTCACGACCAGGAACACGTACGCGGCGATGAGGATCCCCCACTCGAACGGCGGGGTCGTCCCGAAGACCTCGGCGCCGGGCGGCACCGTCAGCGCCGCGGACGCGGCGCCGAGGATCGCAACAATCGTCAGGGCCGCGAACCAGCGTCGCAGGTAGCGAGGCTGGGCCGCGACCTCGGCCCGCGCCACCGCACAGGCGCTGCCGAAGGCCGCTCGCGCGGCGGCCCGATCGAGCGAGACAGGCTTCCCGGCGATCCGCAGCCGCATCACGCCACCTCGCTCTCGAGACCGACGTAGTAGACCCGCGGCTCGGTCCCGAGGTCTGGCCGCAGGAGGCTGACGTCGGGCTGATCGACGATCGCCTGGATCGGGCTGTCGGGATCGGACAGGTCGCCGAAGATTCGTGCGCCGACGGGGCAGATCTCGACGCATGCCGGCTCCCGGCCGGCCGTGATCCGGTGGTAGCACCAGGTGCACTTGTCGGCCACGCCGGCGCTGCCCATCGGCGACGACGCGCCGGCCGGGATCAGGTAGCGCGCGCCGTACGGGCAGGCGACGACGCAGTAGCCGCAGCCGACGCATCGGTCCTGGTCGACGAGGACGACGCCCTCGGCCGTCCGGTAGGTCGCGCCGACCGGACAGACGCCGACGCACGGCGGGTTCTCGCACTGCATGCACAGCCGCGGCATGAACCAGCTGCGCTGGATGTCGGCGGTCGCCGCGCCGGGTGCGGTCGACAGCGGCGGGAAGCCGTCGATGCCGGCGTGCGGGGAGTCGACGTACTCCGTCCCGTCGGCGTCCACCGCGTGGCGCTCCACCCAGGTGCGGTTGCACTCGGGGTTGAAGGGCACCCCGTTCTCGAGCTTGCAGGCCTCGACGCAGCGGCCGCAGCCGATGCAGCGCGTCGTGTCGACGCCGAAGGCCCACGACACCGGTGTGCCCGCCGTCGGCGCCGGGCTGGTTGTCGGGTCGCCGGGCGGGATGCCATTGGAACCGTTCGAGGCAGGGGCCGGCAGGTCGCGCGGCCACAGTGCCGCGCCGGCCGCCGCTCCTGGCGCGAGGAGGACGAGGAGCGCGAGGAAACGCCGGCGCGTGAACGCCAGGACCCGGCGGCCGAGCGCGGCGGTCGAGGGCGCGGCGGTGCCGCTCATCGCGAGCCCCTCATCGCGAGCTCCGTCCACCGCGGAGGTGGTGGCGGATGACGAGACCCCAGGCGACGGGGACCGCCGCCAGCACGATCCCACTGCCGACCAGGGCCACCGTCGCCACGCCCTGTCCGAAGGCGAACAGCAGCGCATGGACCAGGGCGAACCCGACGATGAATGCCCCGACGACCGTCACGGCCGTCAGGAGCAGCCAGACCGTCACGATGCGGAGGTCGCCGAGCAGCCGGCCGCCGCGCGCCTGGGCGCGCGGCGGCGCCAGCACGTCGGGGGCTTCGAGGCCGCTCCCCCGCCAGACGACGATCGCGAGCAGGATCGTGACGCCCAGCAGGACCGGGAAGGTCAGCGCGAACACCACCAGGAGGGGATCGTTCATCTCAGCTCCCCAGCGCCTGGGCGCTGCGGTGGCAGGCCCGGCAGTCCCCGTCCCACGTCGGGTGCTGCTCCGGCATCGGCCGGATCCCGTCGGCTCGATGGCAGACGGTGCACGCCGGCAGGCGATCGAGCGAGTGGCGGATGTCGGGTGGCGGGATCGCGGCTGGCTCGTGGGGGTCGTGGCAGACGGCGCACGCCGGCAGCGGGAAGTGGGTGACCGACGAGACCATCGGGAATGTCAGGGGCCGCCCGATGACGGCCTCGTGGCAGCTCAGGCAGATCGGCTCGTCCCCGGCCGCGGCGGGAAGCTCGACGGGGGCTGCCGTCGGCGCGAGGGCATGTCCTTCGAGCGGCCCGTGACAGGTCTCGCAGCTCACGGCGGCGTGGGCCGCCACCTCGATCAGGCTTGCCTCCGGCTCGTGGCACGAGGCGCAGGTGCCGTTCTCGGCGTAGCGGATCGTGAGGCCCGCCCAGGCCGCCGTGTCGCGGTTCGGCTGGTAACCGTACTCTGCGGCGATCGCGACCACGGCGAGCCCGCCGGCGAGCGAGATCGCCGCGAGCAGCCCATACACGACCCCGAGCCGGACGGCACGCCGCGTCAGGCGACCGCCCCACGCCCGGGCGGCCCCGACGAAGCGCCCGATCGGCCCCAGCAGGTCCCGCGGCGGGCGATCCGGCAGCGTCGGCGATGCGCCGGGCTCGGCGACGTCGAATTCGGCGACGCCCTCTGGCTGGGCGGCTGCAGGCGGTCCGGCCACTCCCGTGCACGACCCTCACTCGCCGGCCCGCGGCGCGCGCCGACGAAGGTTGTCCCTTCTCGCCAACGGGCCCAGCATCGGACGATGGGCGCGACGGGGGGAGGGCCATTCGGCCCGCCGGGCGGACGATTCCCGGCACAACCTCCGGCCGGAGAGATATATATCCGCGGATCTCGGCGCCCGAGACGCGGACCTGCACTAGACCCCGAGCACCTCGAGGTAGTGCGGCAGCATCCGCCGCCACCACGGCCAGTCATGGTTCACGTCGTCGCCCCACTCGTCGACGATCGCGGGGATGGCCTTCGCCTCGAGCACCGCCCGCATGGCCCGCGTGTCGGCCAGCATGTCGTCCTCCCACGCCCCCCGACCGACGACGAACGCCAGCCGCGCCTCGCGGAGCCGCTCCAGGTACCAGGGATCCTCGAGGTTGGGCAGGTACGACAGCGGGCTGTTGAAGTACACCGGCTCGCTGCCGTCGTCGCCGACGAAGATCCGCAGCGAGTACAGGCCCGACAGGGCGATCAGGCCGTCGAACCGATCTGGGTGGCGGAACACCGCGTTGGCGGCGTGATAGGCGCCCATGCTCGCGCCGGTCGCCCAGGCCCGCTCCCAGCCGGTCAGGTCACGGGCGAACGGCACGACCTCGTCGGCGATGTAGCGGTCGTAGGCGTCGTGGCGCCGGCCGCGGTCGGCCGGCGAGATCGAATGGTTGGTCCACGACTGCCAGTCGATCCCGTCCACCGCCACCAGGCGCATCCGGCCGGCGTCGATGAAGCCCGCACAGGCTTCGACCATGCCCCAGCTTTCGAAATCCCAGTAGCGGCCGTCCTGCGACGGGAACGCCACCACCGGCCGGCCGGCGTGGCCGTAAACCTTGAGCGCCATGTCATGGCCCAGCGATGGGCTGGACCACAGCCGCTCCTCGACGTGCATCGATTCGAACCGTCAGGCGGCCTTGGCCTGGATCCGGTGGGCGGCCGCCACGAGCGGCTCGAGCTCGGGGCCGCGCAGGACGTAGCCGTAGTTCCCCATCGCCGCCGAGAACACGTCGTCGATACCGTCGTGATGGATGAGCAGCGGGCCGAACTCGCCGAGCACCTCGTCGTGCGACAGGGCGTATGAGCGCCCCGTCCGACGGCCCGCCCACAGCGTGTAGAACGGCCGCGCGGTTCGGACCTCCGTCGTGCCCCGGGCGACGACCTCGGCCCAGGCCCGGTAGAAGTCGATGTCGTTGGCCCAGTTCCAGAGGTCGACCGTCGGCCCGCCCGGCTGGCGCATGTTGACCTCGAGCGCCGCCAGGTCGCCGTCGTCGAGCCGGAAGAACTCGAAGTGAAACGGCCGTTCGCGGACCTCGAAGGCGTCGATGACCCGGCGACCCACCTCCCGCAGGTCGTCGGCGATCTCGCGCTCGATCCAGTAGTACATGTCCGCCCCGCGCACCGAGTCGAGGACCGTCACGCCGTACACGAGCGAGGAGTCGAAGACCACCCGGCCGTCGCGGTCGACGAGGCCGTCGTAGCTCAGCAGCGTTCCCTCGAGGAACTCCTCCATGAAGTAGTCGATCGGCGGCCGGTCGCCGAGGAAGGCCTCGAGGTCGGTCTCGTTGGCGATTCGATAGGTCCGCGCCGCCCCGACGCCGATGTCGGGCTTGGCGACCACGGGGTAGCCAACCTGGTCGATGAACTGGCGAGCCGCGGGCGCCGTTCGAATGACCCGGCCGCGGGCGACCCGGACGCCCGCCCGTTCGAAGACCCGCTTCATGGCTGACTTGCGCTTGATGCGATCGATGCGCTCGGCGCGGATGCCCGGCACGTTGAACTCGGTTCTGAGACGGGCGTCGGTCTCCAGCCAGTACTCGTTGAGTGACTCGATCCGGTCGATCTTGCCGTAGCGATGGGTGAAGTGCCCGACGGCCCGAATCAGGGCGGCGTCGTCATGGAGGTCATCGACGCGGTAGTACTCGGTGAGCGCCTCGCGCAGCTCCGGCCGCAAGCCGTCGTAGGCCGCGTCGGCGAGCCCGAGCACGGTCACCCCTGCCTCGCGCAGGCGCTGGCAGTACAGGTACATGTTCGGCGGGAAGTGGGGCGACAGGAAGACGAGGTTCATGACTCCCGGCGGGTATCGCGCTCTCGGGCCCGTTGCGACGGCGCGGTGGCGAGGGAGTGTAGTGCCTCGGGGCGATCGCTCGGTCTCGGCCCCCGGTCCTCGTCACCGGGATATGCCCCGGACAGGCCGGCGTGCCATCCTCCGCGGATGCAGCTAACCGGAACCGCAGCGCTCCGCCGCGCGGCCGCTGCCGATCACGGCGTGCTGGCGACGCTCCACCACGAGCGCGGCGCCGATCTCGTGCCGGTCTGCTTCGCCATCGTCGGCCAGCTTGTGGCCGTGCCGATCGACCGGGTCAAGCCAAAGGCCTCGACCGACCTGGCGCGCCTCCGCAACCTCGAAGCGGATCCCCGAGCGACGTTGCTCGTCGAGCATTGGGACGCGCTCGACTGGTCGACGTTGTGGTGGGTCCGGATCAGCTTGCAGTGGTCCCCCGGGGAGGCCGGCGATACGGCCAGGCTCGAACGCAGTCTCCGGGATCGCTACCCGCAGTACCGCGATGCACCCTTCGCCCAGATCCTCGTCTTCCGGATCCGAGCCGTGACCGGCTGGGCCGCCTGGTAACGGCGTCAGCCGTCGAGCGACGCGAGCAGGCGCAACAGGGGCGTGGCCGTCGCGAGGTCGTCGGCGAGGATCTCCGGCAGCGACGGCGAGAAGACCTCGCGGTCATCGAGGCGACGGCCGAACGTGACGTCCCTGAGCATCAGCAGCGTCGCATCCGGGTGATCGGCGGGAAAGCCGCTCGGGACCCGGCGCAACCGATCGCCGCTCACGCCTCCGAAGCGCGCTACGAACGCGGGGTCGTCGACCGCGGCGTGGACCCGGTCCGGCCCCTCGACGACCAGCTGCCGCCAGGCGGTGAGTGGCTCGCGCTCGGGGTGCCACATCCCGCCGCCGACGAAGATATCGCCGGGCTGGAGATGGAAGTAGCCGCCGCCGCGTCGACCGCCACCCGGCAGCGGCGTGCCATCGGCCGCCCGCTCGGCGAATGGGAAGCTGGCCCCGATGTTCGTCTTGTACGGCGACTTGTCCTTCGAGAACCGGACGTCGCGGTAGATGCGGAACGGGGATCGGGCCGGATCGGCCGTCAACGGCAGCCCGCGGTCGCGAAATGCCGCCTCGAGCGCGACGCACAGGGCCTCGAGGGGTTCCTTGAGCAGCCGCTCGTAGTCGGCCTTGCGAGCCTGAAACCACGGCCGCTCGTTGTGGTCCGCGAGGTCGGCGAGGAACTGGACCGCCGCCGGCCGGAAGCCCTCGAACCGGGCGTCCCCTCCCCTGGTCGTCACGCTCTCCTCCTCGGTCGCTGGTGACGCCCAGTGTGCCGCAGGACCCTCGATCAGGGAGACGGCAGGCTACCCAGGGCCTCGCGCGCCCGCTCCCGGGCGACGTTCCAGGCCGCCCAATGTTCGAACCCGGGGTCATCGTCGAGGACCTGGCGTCGCCATTCGAGCGCCTGGAGCACGGTCCGGCGATCGGCCGGTTCGAACCGATCGAGCGCCGCGACGAGGACCGGGACGCTGTCGTAGCCGAGGCCGACGGCGTACTCGGCGTCGAAGCCCGAGAAGCCCCCGGGCGCCACGAGGGAGGGGTCGAGGACCCGGGCCACGTTCTGGTGGACGACGAAGGCCTGTGGCCCGAGGTACGAGACGCCGAGTGTGATCACCACGGCCGCGACCGCCAGGCCGTGTGGCAGCCAGCGCATCCGCTGCGTGACGAGGAGGGCCGCCGCGATCACGATGGCGGCACCAAGCCAGGCGATCGACGCCGCGACGTAGAAGCGGAGCTCGGTCCAGCCGTAGGCCGCCTGATAGAGGTACAGCCGGTAGGCCGCCGAAACGAGGATCACCGCCGTCAGGCCCAGCAGGACGAGGCCGCCGGCCCGCATGACGCGACCCGGTCCGGCCACGGCATGGATCCCCACCAGGAGCAGGCCGGCGAGCACGACGACAGCGACCAGCTGGAAGTACCCCTGGCGCGCGTACGCGCTGTAGGTGAGGCCGGTCAGCTCCAGGGTGTCGCGGCCGCCGAACAGGTAGGCGACCTGGAGCGCGACGAAGACCGCGAACAACAGGTCGACGGCCACGAGGACGGTCAGCGCATCCGTTCGCCAACGCCGAAGCCACGGCACGGCCGCCGACCTGGTCTCGTCGCCGCGCACGGCCACTTCGACAACACGTGCGTCACCGAGGCCCAGTGGCGCCACGACCGTGGATCCGACGCCGGCCGCGACGGCGAGGAGGCCGGCCACCGGCCAGGCCAGGAGGGTGATCCAGACCGAGCGGCGCAGGGGATCCACCGGGTCGACGACGACCTCGGTCGCGAGCTCCAGGCCGCGGCTGAAGACGGCGTCCGCCGAGGCCAGCAGCAGCGTGAAGACCGCGAGGACGGGGGCCGCCACGAGGAGGCCGCGCAGGACGGGCAATCCGCGACCGAGTGATGCAACGGGCCGTTCGAGGCCATGGTCGGCGTTGGCCGAGCCCAGGACTCGAGCCGCGGCGACGGCCACGAGCAGGCCGCACCAGCCACCGAGCGCGACGACCTCCTCGGCCGCCCGGCGGGTGACGCGGACACCCCCGACCGCGAGCGCCCAGGCCAGCAGCGCCACGAGGACCACGACGCGATCGAGGGCGACGATCGTCGGATCGGTCCACAGCGCCGGTGGGACCGCGGCCGCCACGGCGACGACGGGCAGCCAGCTGTCGACCGGGTCGACCGGGCCTGGTCCGACGATCCCGAGTGCCACGACAGCCAGCGCCACCCAGATCGGCAGGTTGATCCCGATGGCCGCGCCATCGAACAGGAGGTTCGCAGCGGTGGCGAGCACGAGCGCTCCGGCCAAGATCCGACGCGCGATCCGAGGTTCCACGGCGTCCTCCAGGTCTGGCCACCCCTGGGGACGGTGGCTGGGGGCATTCGAATTCGAGTGAGCGGTCTGGGGACGGGCGGCGGACGGCCTTCGTGACGCGGGCTACGATGGCCGGCGCGATGCCCCGGATCCCGTTTCGCCGAGCCGCCGCGGTCGCGGCGATCGCCATCGCCCTCGCGGCCTGCGAGCCCGCCCCGCCGCCTGCCAGCCCGACGGTGGGCGCTGTCGTACCGACGCCGTCGGCCTCCCCGGCTCCGAGCGTGACGCCGCAGCC
>VEOW01000122.1 GCA_012026785.1 Chloroflexota bacterium
CGATCGGCCGGACTGGCGGTGCAGGTCGTCGCGGAGTTCGTGACCGGCGCCAACGTCGGGCACGTCGTTCGCGAAAGGGACCTCGTCCTCCTCGCGGTCGACAACCACCCGACGCGGGCGTTGGTCGACCGGCATGTCGCGACCCTGTCGGACGCGACCCTCATCAGCGGCGGCAACGACGAGACGGACGGCAACGTCCAGCTCGTCCGCCGCCGGGATGCCTGGTCGGTCGATGGCCACCTCACCGAGATCCATCCGGAGATCGGCGAGGCCGATGGCGACGGTACGTCCGGAGTCGACGGCTGCCTGGCCCATGTGGCCGAACAGCCCCAGCTTCTGGCCACCAACCTGATGGTCGCCAGCGCGATGTTGAGTTGCCTCTGGCAGCTCCTCGAGACCGGCAGCGTCCCCTACAGCGAGGTCTACCTCGACACGGTCCAGTGCGCGATGCGCAGTCGCTCCTGGTTCCGCGTCCCGGCCGGCGCGCAGTAGGCACGTGTGGCTTCAACAGGTGCGAACCAAGGCCGGGGAGGCGCCAGCGGCGCTCCCCGGCCCAATCAAACAGACGAACGAGGACACGGCGATGGCCGAGGTCGCGCCGACCAAGCCAACTGAACAACTCGCGAATCCGTTCCGGCCCGGGAACGGGGTCCCGCCGCCATTCCTGGCGGGACGTGACGGGCTGCTCGTGGAGTTCGACACGTTCGTCGCCCAGCAACCGCTCCATCCGAACTGGACGCTGACGGGTCTGCGCGGCACCGGGAAGACCGTGCTGCTGGCCGAGTTCGCCGCACACGCCGAGCAGGCAGGTTGGGTCACCCTGCATCGCGAAGTGGGGGAGCGCCATCGCGATGATGGGCGCCTGGCCGACGCGCTCGAGGAAGACGTCAACGCGCTCCGTCGGCGGCTGTCGCCGCTCGCCGCCGTTGGCCAGGCTGGCGAGGACGGCGTGCGCTACCTGCGACCGCGTCGACTGACGGTCGGGGAACTGGGCTACGAGCCGGCCTACGAGGGACGCGCCGCGGAGGCGGCGGATCGGATGCGTGCCGCGGTGTCGGAGCTGGACGCTGCGGTCCGGGACTCTGAGCGGGCGGGAGCGCTCCTCCTGTACGACGAGGCGCATCTGCTCGCCGACGACCGCAGCCGCGAGCGTTACCCGCTGTCCGGCCTGCTGGCCGCCATCGGGTCGGTCCAGAAGGCCGAACCGAATGTCCGCGTCATCCTGTCCGGCCTGCCCATGCTCAGCCTCAACCTCAAGCGCGCCCGGACCTATGCGGAGCGGATGTTCGGCCATGTCGTCGTGGGCAACCTGGCGCGGAGTGATGCCTGGGACGCCCTGGCGATCCCGCTGGCCGCCAGCCACCGCTCGTTCGCGCTATCGGTCATCGGCGAGATCGTCGAGGGGACGGCGGGGTATCCATATTTCCTGCAGTTCTTCGGCGCCTACGTATGTCGAAGCGTTGCTTCGCCGGATGTGTCGCTGGACGCCTATCGGGGCGTCGAGCCGGCGCTGCTTCACGAGCTTGGCCTGGCCTTCTTCGAGGACCGCTTCGAGGGTGCGACGCCGGCCGAGCAGCGGGTGCTGGAAGCCATGGCGCGTGTCGAGGGACGCGTCCCGCTCAGCCGGCTGCATGCCGCGCTGCCCGAGGTTTCGGGACTCAACCTCCTCGTCCGCAGGCTCGTCGAACGTGGGCTCATCTACCGCGCGACCCGCGGTGCGTACGACTTCGCGCTGCCGCTCTTCCGCGACCACCTTCGACGGCGAGCCGAAGTTACGAAAGTTACGAGATCTGTAACGACCGGCCGGGCGGGAGCTCCCGGGCGGTGATTGGGGCTGAGGAATGCCAGGGCGACGAATACGGCGGATCGTTGTGACCGCGATCGGAACGCCGCCGCCGCTCCCGCTTAGGCCGCTGGTCGATGAGGTGTTGCGGGCGCTCGAGGCGCACCAGCGGGAGGCGGTCAAATCAATCCAGGCCGCGACATCGGATCGCCGAACGATCGGGCGACGCCCTCGCCGACGGCCGCCATCCGGGCCCATGCCGATGGATCGGCACTCGGCCCACGGTCATGCATTGATCCGACGAGACGTAGGCCACCCGGCTCCCCACCAACCGCAGCGTCGAACGCGTGTTCCGTAGACTGATGCCGTGAAGCGGCAGGACCTCGATAAGGAGATCAGCGAGGCGATCGAGCTTGGCCAGCGCAACCGCGAGATCCTTGGCCTGGCTGCTGGCTGGTGCCGCAATTTGAAGCTCGACCGCCGTCATACCGGCGTCGGCCTCGTGGAGGAGCAGACGGGCCTACCGATCGGCGGCGGGATGTTCCGGTGCGACTATGCGGCAGGGACGCTCATGAGCGGCATGCAGCTCGAGAGCATCGCGCTGGACTTCTACTCGCGCTATTGCCGCAGCTGCACCTTCCGCGAGCCAGCTGGGGTCTTCCCCAACCTTGGTACTTGGGCTGAGCCACTGCTTCGCGAGCGGGAGGCACGGGACGCCGAGCGAGTCGCGGCTGAGTCGGCTGCGGAGGCCGCGCGCGCCTCTCGACGCGACCATCGGCACCTGATCGCGGGCTCACTCGGGCCGGTGGCTCGCGAGGTCATTGACCACATCAATGCCCTAGATCGCGGCGCTCCCGCGACCGAGGAGAAGGCCGATCTTCTGGCTCTGGCATCGCTGCACCCAGACGCGTTCGACGACGCCCTGATCGACATGCTGATCCTGGACCTCGAGACCCACGGGTTCCCCGGGATCCTTGAGTCCCTCGTCGAGCTCAACCGGCTCGTCGGGCGGCCAGCGACTTCTCGGCTCGCGCCAGTGGCGACGCGTTGTCTCGCTCGAGGTGTCTCCGTCGTGTGCGCGGCGGGCTTCTTGGCGACTGAGGGGTCGGCGACGGATCTAGCCTCGGCTGACATTCGCGAGATAGCGATCGGCCTTGCTGGTCGCGGCGCTCGCGACGAGCCGTTCGAGCGGGGGCCGGATCCCGAGCCTGCCCTGCTGCTCCGGCTGCATCGGGACGACGCAGCACAGGTCGAGGCGTCCGTGAGCGAGGAGCTCCGGCACGGCGATGGATGGCGACGTGCCCGCGCGGCGCGGGCGGCTGCTCTGTTGCTCAGCGCCGACGGCGACGCTGGACCGCGCCTGCTGCCGGCGATGCTCGACGGCCTCGCGACCTCCGATGACTCGCGATTCCACGGCGACGCGTTCCCAATGGCTCACTCGGCGCGGGCTGCGGCGATGGTATTGATGCGCCACCCGAGCGCTGTCGATGCCGCGGTAGACACCCGATGGCCCGGAGCAAGCTCGGACTATCGACAAGCCTTGCTCCGCGTCTACGACACAGCGGTGCGCGACCGACTGCGTGACGAGGGCAGGCTACCTGAAGCCGGCGCGAACTCAATTGTCCGGCGGGCCATGGCGGCCCTTGGCGACCCCGACCTGGACGTCGTTCGCGCAGCCGCGGACATGCTGGAGCTGGTTGGCCGGTACCACCCCACCAGCGTCTCGGTTGCGCTCGAGCCCTTGCTCGGCAGTGTCGTCCTTATGGCTAACCGCCTCGACGACATGCAGGACAGCAGTCCTCCAGCCGCACCGCTCGCCCAGCTCCAGCGTTCCGGCGAGCTCACGACGCTCGCGGCTGCGACTCGCAACACGACGGACGGAGTCGGGGACCTCGCGGCCGATCGGCCAGATGAGTTTTGGGGTCTCTTGGCCCGACTTTGGGAGGCCTCGGCAGAGGGCTCCTTTCGCGAATTCGCTCTACGGCTGATCGAGAAAGTCGCAGAGCGCCACGACGCTCTCCCGCTCGCGCTCCCGTACCTCTACTCGGGTGCGCTCGCCGGCCCGCCACTGCAGCGCTCGCAAGCACTCCGAACCGTTGCCCGACTCGTGCCGGACGGAGCTGTGGTTCCCGAACTGCTCCGCGATGTGATCCTCGGAGCCCTGTCCGATCAGTTCCTTCGCGTAGTCCACGCAGCCGTCGACGCGGTCCGTGTGATCGAGCTTGAGGCTCTGCATCGGGTGCCGGTCATCCGGCACTTGCTCGTGATTGCCCAGGTCTATGCCCCCGAGCGCGAGCACGACGATCTGGTTCGGGACTGCGCATGGGCGGCCCTCCGCCTTGCCGATGGGATCGGGTTGGAGGATCGGGTCGCGGACTTGGTGTTGTCGATCGCCCACTCGATGCCAGCCCACTCGGCCGCGGAACTGCTCGCCCGGACCCGGCGCCTGCGCAACCGACCCGCGTGGCGTCGCGAAGCAGCCCATGCCATCCGCTTGGACGACGATCGAGCGTATGCCGACCTGGGCGAAAGGGAACGAGAAGAGCTGCTCGAGGCGATCGCCGCTGTTGGACCCAGCGACGATTCGGACCTGGCCGCAGCGTTACGGGATCGTGCCCATGAGCGCCTCGATGCGTTCGAGGATCGACACTGGGCTTGGCGGGTAGCGGAGACCCTGGCGTGCCTGGGTGCCTACGAGGCTGCGATCGAGACCGCCCGCGAAGTCGTCCACGCAATCCCAGACACCGTCGAGGAACGCCACCAGCGACGCCTGGCTCAGCAGCTCGAAGCTGCGCTGGAGCTGGAGCGACGCATCGCGGCGGGCGACGCCGATAGCATCGAGGACATCCTGAAGACATGGGGTGACACGGAAGCCGCCTCCAT
Organism: Chloroflexota bacterium; assembly: GCA_012026785.1. Taxonomy (GTDB): domain Bacteria; phylum Chloroflexota; class Limnocylindria; order Limnocylindrales; family CSP1-4; genus UBA5189. The sequence goes on from VEOW01000122.1 coordinate 4,667, forward strand.
CGAGGATCTCAGGCGCAGCGACGATGCAGAACGTCCTTTCTTCTTGGCGTAGCGCCCGCAGCACCGCTCTCAAGGCCTTGTCCAAGCAAGTTGCTGTTGGGGGCGAAGGCGACGCGCTCCAGCCCGCGGCGGAAGCGCTCGCAGGGCTGAGCCTGCCCGTCGGCGATTCGGTCCGCGCCTTCGGCGACCTCCTCGGGGCTATCGCGATGGCCGCGCGCTGGGAGCCCGCGCGCCTGAGCGCGGAGCCCGATGCCGATCGATTCCGAACGGCTGCTGCGGCTCGGGCGCAGGCGCTGCTCGACGAAGCGAGCGGCGTTCGTCCGGACCTTGCCGACATCGCCGCAGACCTCACAAGCTTGTCAGACCCGCGAGAGGTCGCCGGCATCGCTAGGCGGCTTCTCCGGGCTCAGCTTCCGCCTCCGGTGACCGGCCTGAGGCAGCAGCGCGAACGGGCGTGGCGTCCTCCCGAGGCGACGCCGGCTCCCCTGAGCCCGATCCTCGTTCTCGCGTCGATCGACGGCGAACCAGCGCCGGATCCAGTCGCGCTCCGTCCCGATCGGTACCACGTCCTCGACCTAACGGCACGCGTCGCGAGTTGGCCGCCAGATGCGACCAGGCTCAAGGTTGACTTTCTTTCGGCGCTACCCGCAACCGTGATCGAGGTCGGCGGGGTGGAATTCGAATCCGGTCGCCTGGAAGCGTCGACGCATCTCGTGCTACGGGCGGACCTTGGCTTCGATCGCCCTGCTGTTGAACTTGTATCGCGAGCGGCCTTCGTGGACGCGAGCGGGCAGTCGACGCCTGTTCGCGTGGTTGGCTATCGGCGGATTCGCGTCGCTTCCTTCGACCCACGCACAGCGATGCCACTTGAGATGCCGATCGTGGCCGCCCGAGTTCAGGAGATGATGGGGGAGCTGGACGCGTCGATCCCGAAGCTGATGGGTGAGGACCGCCGGGATCTCCTGACGCTTCTCGAGTCGATCGTGCGCTTCGCCCACCGGCAGCAGCAGAAGGCGCTCAAAGCTGGTGAGGAACGCGTGGACGCGGCCGCGTTCCAACGGCTGCTCGAAGATCACTTCGCGGCCGACCCGGGCATCGGCGCCCGGATTGTGCGCCACGCGGGCGCGAGCGGCGGCCTCACGGACCTCGGGTTGGGCCGGGTACCGCTCGAGCTAAAGGTCGAGCACGAGAACGCGCCGAGCCTAGAGGATGCCGCGAAGTACATGAGTCAGCCCGAGCACTACGCGGTGGATCGCGACTCGCAGATCAGCGTGCTCGTGGTCCTCGATGACTCACCGAAGTCCGCGCCCCCGGGCGTCCTCTCAAACTACATCGGCTGGTTGCGCCCGTCGCTGCACGGGCTAACCGATCCGCGATATCCATCCATGGTTGCCGTGGTGATCATCCCCATCCGCTTCCCAACGCCAAGCACCTGGTCCGCCTGAGGACCGCGGAGCCATCGGAAGAAGTCGCCGTGGAAGCGCAGGCAGACGAGCTCAAGAAGGACCCCAGGCAGCGGCTGCTAGATCGAGTTGTCTGGATGCCGCTCCAGCGGGCCGCGCTGTCCCGGTGGGGGAGGCGGCTTGTCCCGCGGCGCCTTCGCCATGCGCTCGTGAGCTTCGCCGGGTTGAACGAGATCCGAGCACTCGACGCAGGTCGAAACCGTGAAGGGCGCCTTCCAGACGGCGAGGAGATCAGCGTCGAGGCAATCTGGATATCCGAGGCCTACCCTCCCTCGTACCTCGACGGCCTGATCGATGGTCTCGACGCGCTTCGTGTCGGTGGCCACTCTGGATCGCGTGAGACCGCGGCCCATTACGTTCGTCTCTACCGGAGCGGTGCGCATGCGGGCGGCTCAGTAAACCTTGGGTTCTTCACTCGACGCGGGCAGGGCGTCTTCGGGGCCGACTACGTGGAGACCGATCTGCCGCCCCGAGTCGGGCGTGCGAGCGGGTGGCTGGAGAACGTGACGCCGTCCCTGTCCGTGGTCACGATCCAGTTCGAGGTCGCCGTCGGGGATCGCGCCCTGCTGGACCGACCCCTTCGGACTGAATACCAGACCCGGCTTCGACGGTTCCGCCACGGCTGGCTGTACGTGAACCCCGACAACCAGCGGAAGGAGGCGATGCAAGCCGCCATTAGCGAGCTGACACATGAGTGCGCGAGCTGGGTACGCAGGCACTTCCCCGGCGCGTTCGCCGCGGGACTCCAGGATGGGGATTACCCATCATGTGTGTTCCTGACGACCCGGCAGGTTGTTCCCTTCGCTCGCCCAGCGCAGTTCACCGAGTGGCTTTGGACGGCCGGATTGGACGCCTCGCACGAAGCATGGAATTCAGAGGACTGGCCGGGCCTCTATCTGCGGGTACCTGAGCGCGACGGCGAGCGGCTTCAGTGGTGGTTGGCGGGGCGCCAAGGCGACTTCCTCAGCGACGCTCGGGACAAGCTTCAAGCCGCTTACGGCGGGGCGACTCGAGCGGGGTGGCTCAATCGGGTCCACGACGAGATGAGCATGACTCTAATGCTTCATGCCACGGAGTCCCTCCTCACTGGAATGCACGCAGCCGTGTCTCGGTCTCGCGACAGCATGGGCGCGACCGCGACTCCGGAGTGGGACATCCGCCGGCTGGACGCGCTACGGACTGACGTCACAGCCTTCGTTCGCGATGTCGAGCCTGTTGCTTCTGACCTTTCAAGCAAGCACTGGCGGACCCATGAGCGCGCGACGTTTAGGCCGGGCCCCGAACACATCCTCACGCTCATTCGTCAGGACCCGCCGGGGAGTGGTGGCGTTCCCCAGGAGGCGCGACCATCGATCGGGCAGCGCGCCCGTTCACTCCTACGTCGGCCCCGGCCCGTACCCACGATCGGGCCGCCAAAGGCCGAACCCTCGCCGACGCTGACGAAGCACCAAGCAGACTCGATCCGTCATCGCGCCGAACTGCTCCTTGACGCCGAGCGCCAGCACCGCGATGCGCTGGCAACCGTTTCGACCCTCCTCGCCGCTAGCGAGGCGGTCCGGCTGGACCGACGAGTGCTTGTTCTGACCCTCGTATTCGGCGCGATCGCAGTCATCGCTGCCATGCCATCAATCGCCGAAGTCGTGCGGTTCGTGATCCAGTCGCTCGGCCTCTGAAGCTCCCAGCCGCCCGTGGCCTGCCCGAGCGCGTTGCATCGCCTGCCGGCTGCGTTCCCGGCTGAGCGCGCGTGCACATTGCTCGCAGTAGCGGTGCGCTGGCGAACGGCGCTCGAGTATCTGATGGCATTGGGGACACTCGATCAGTGCCGCTTTCAACCAAGCCCATGATCGCCGAGGGTGGGGAAGCGTGATCTCGCTGGCCGGGTCGCCCAGCCTTTTCAGTACACGGCCGGCTCCGGCCCAAATCCAGGACCCTGCCGCCAATCCGTTAACACGGGTGTCTGGCCAGCGCCGAGCCCCCGATCACATCCGGCTTTCGCCTGAGGTGTCAAGAGAGTCTCCCGTAGAGGTAAGCATCCCGACGTCTGTGCTCGCTAGGCCAGAACGGGGTGAGCCCCATCCATCACGCTGTCGGTGTTGTCGAAGCACCAGCGCGAGGAGGGGCTCGAAGTGGAGTGTACGGTGCCGGTCGAGGTGCACCTGGCGACGGAGCACGCCGACGTGGGCTCGCTCGAGCGAACGGTGAGTACCGCGCTGGCCGAGATCGGGGTCCGCCTGTGGCGCGAGCTCGTCGCGCGACTCGAGGCGGCGCTACCGGTGCCGGTCGCCTGTCCGGCCTGTGGCGGGCCGGTCAAGGCGAACGGCCGGGCACCGCGGCGACTGGTCACCCTGTCCGGCGAGGTCGACCTCCGCCGCCAACGCTATCGCTGCCGGCCTGCGGGATCGAGCAGGTCCCGCTCGACGCCGCGCTCGGTCTCGAGCCGCGCACGCAGCACACGCTCGGCGTCCGCGAGCGTGGGCTGTGGCTGGTCACCGAGATGAGCTACCAGAAAGCCGTCGACGTCGCGGCCGAGCTCCGGCGCTGGCCGATCGGCCGGGGCGAGCTGCATCGCTGGGTGACCGAGGAGGGAGGCGCCCTCGAGGCGGCCCGGGCGGCCGATGCCGACGCGCTGTTGGGTGCCCATCCCGACCGGCGGACGAAGCCGCCGCGCCGGGCTGGCACGGTCTGGGTGAGCGCCGACGGCACGATGGTCCATGACCGCGCATCGGGCACCGAGCTCGAGGTCAAGCTCGGCCTCGTCTTCGACGGGGTCCGCCGGATCGGCCGCAACCGGCGAGCATTGACCGGCCGGACGCTCGACGCCGGGACCGAGAGCTGGACCGCCTTCGCCGAGCGGTTCACTGCGCTGTGCACGCGGCTCGGCGTGTACGAGGCCGAGCGGATCTGTTTCGTGTCCGACGGTGCGGCGGCCATCCGCTGGATCCGCGAACGAGCCTTTCCGACGGCCATCGAGCTGCTCGACTGGTACCACCTCGTCGAGCAGCTTCGGAGCGCGATCGGTCCGGAGCGGGCGGATCGGCTCGAGATCGCCCTGGCCGTCGCCGCGCCGGGCGATGCCGAGCACCTGCTCGAGCTGCTCGCCGGCTGGGCGTACGAGGAGGCCGGGCAGGACCTCGACCGCTCGACCAGGCTCGCCGCAGTCTACGGCTACGTGACGAACAACCGGCGCGCGATCGAGAACTACCGGATCGTGCCGCTCGCCTCCTCGGGACCGATGGAGAAGGCGGTCGACATCGTCGTCGCCCGTCGCTTCAAGGCCCGCGGCATGAGCTGGTTCCGGAAAGGCGTGTCCGCCGTCGTCCGGCTCCGCCTCCTGCCTCAACGGGACCTGGAACCACTACTGGTCCGGGCGCTTTGCCGTGGCCCTTCGCCCGTGGCCCTCACCGGCCTGATCGCTCAGCACAGAAGAAGGGATGCTTCCCCCGTAGAGGTCGGGATCGAGCAGGAGCGTCAAAGCGCCGCTCCCTGGCTCGGGCCGTCCCGCGAACTCCACGCAGCACAGCCCGCCCTCACGCAGCTTGATCTTGGCCGCGCGCCGGCAGGAGCTCGACGCTGCGTGAGAACGCGGGCTCATGGCCCACGAGCAGCACCCGCTGGGCGTCGTGGTGGTCGGCGAGTGCGCGCTCGAAGTCGCTCCACTCTGAGCCGGATGCCAGCCACTCGTCGACGACAAGCCGGCCGGCGAGCCCGCCGGCCTGGAGGATGCGCACGGTCTCGACCGCGCGTTCGCGGGGTGAGCAGAGGATCAGCTCCGGCCGTAGGTCGAGCCGGGCGAGCAACGGCGACGCGGCGCGCGGCGCGGCCCGCGTCGGTCAGTTGGCGCGCCTCGTCGGGTGCGCTCTCGGGCGGATCGGACGCGCCGTGGCGCAGGAAGCAGAGGATCACGTCAGGCTCCTCTCGCCGTCGTTCATTCGGTGTCCTCCTAGAGCGCGATGAGCTGCGCGACGATCGCGGCCAAGCCAACCACAACGATCGGCGATACGCGGCCGGTCATCAGGAGTCCCAGACCGAGTGCCGCGATCGCGATGTC
>VEOW01000085.1 GCA_012026785.1 Chloroflexota bacterium
CCCGCTCGATGCGGACGACGATGCCCCGCTCGATTCGCTCGGGGGCCGCTGGATCAGTCGTGTAGAGGATCGGCGTCCCGGTGTCGAGCCAGACGAACTGGCCCGGCAACTGGCTGACTCTCATGGCGCCACCTCGCGTGCCTGGTTGGTCAGGCGCGTATCGTGCGAGGCGGCCGTCGCTCGAGCAAGGGCCGTCCGGCTCCAACGATGCGCCGCCGCCTGGCCTTACTCCCCTCGCAGCGGCGAGGTGAGCCGCACGAAGTAGCCGGCGGGATCGGCGACGCGGAAGTCGCGGGCGCCCCAGTCGCGATCCTGGATCGGCTTCACGATGTTCAGCCCCCTGGCTTGCGCGTCCGCATACAGCGATTCGACGTCGTCGACCTGGACGACGATCTCGACGCCCGTACCACGGGGCTGGCGGCCGATGTGGGGCGTGAAGTAGTGAGGGCCCGCCACGGCGTGAGAATCGCCCTGGAGCGTCAGCTTCACGCCGTCGCGCTCGAGGATCAGCCAGTCGCCCCAGCGCTTCGCGACCCGGAACCCGAGTGCCCGGTAGAAGGCGATGCTCTGCTCCACGTCACTGACGAACAGCTCGACGACGATCGACCTCACGTTCACCTCCCATCCAGCCCCGCCGCGACGTTTGCGCTCCGTGCAACAACGGACGGTTGACACCCGATCGAACGCCACACCGGGCGGTGATCGCGACCCTCAGCCGTCGAACGTTGCGTCGCGCGCAACGCCGGACGGTTGAGCGCGTCATCCGGTCGGATCCGAGCCCTCGACCGACCGCCCAACCGACGCTTGTTGCGTCCCGTGCAAATCGTGCGGCCGAGTGGCCGCGGCGCGGCCGCTGCGGCCGGCGGGCCGCCTCCAATCCCTACCGGCCCGCGTCGGCGACGCGGAAGAAGAGCTGCTTGTGCTGGCTGTACTTCTCGATCCCGACCCCGCCGTAGCCGGACTGCTTGTAGCCGTGGCCCGGGGCCTCGAGGACGCCCGGCGAGAACCACTGGTTGACGTAGACCTGGCCGGCCTTGAGCGAGCGGCCGAGGCGCCACGCCCGGTCGAGATCGCGGGTGAACACGCCCGCGGCCAGGCCGTAGGTCGTGTCGTTGGCGATCGCGACGGCCTCGGCCTCGGTGTCGAACGGCAGAACCGCGACGACCGGGCCGAAGCTCTCCTCGCGCGCGATCCGGCACGTCGGGGTGGCCTCGGCGAAGACCGTCGGCGGGATGTAGGCGCCCTTCGATCGAACCGGGTCGGTGTACGGCACGCCGCCGGTGAGGAGGCGCGCCTCGCCCTTGCCGACCTGGATGTACTCCCAGACCTTCGCGCCGTGGCTGGCAGCGATGACGGGACCCAGCTCGGTCGAGGGATCGAGCGGCTCGCCGACTTTCATCGCCTCGGCCTTCGCGACGAGGCCCTCGACGAAGCGGTCGTGGACCGAGCGCTCGACGAGGATCCTCGAGCCGCACACGCAGATCTGGCCGGTGTTGCCGAAGGCGCCGAGTGCGCTCCAGGTCACTGCGGTATCGAGGTCGGCGTCGGCGAACACGAGGTTGGGGTTCTTGCCGCCGAGCTCGAGCGAGATCCGCTTCACCTGCGAGGCGGCCTGCTCCAGGATCCGGGTGCCGGTCTCGATGCCCCCGGTGAGCGAGATCATGTCGACCCGCGGGTCGAGCGTCAGCGCCTCCCCGACAACGCCACCGGGACCGGCGACGACGTTGACGGCACCCGGCGGCAGGTCGGCCTCGACGAGCAGCTGGGCGACGCGCATGAACGTCAGCGACGCCATCTGGGCCGGCTTGACGATCGCGGCGTTGCCGGCGGCGAGGATCGCGGCCATCCGCTGGATCCCGGTCCACAGCGGGCCGTTCCAGGGCAGGATCTCGGCGACGACACCCAGCGGCTCGATGAGCTCGTGGTGGATGACCGCGGCGTCGGGCATCTCGGCGGCCTTGGCCGGCGAGATCCGGGCCCGGCCGGCGAAGAAGCGCAGCGAATCGAGGCTGATCGAGAGGTCCGAGTAGTGGACCGAGCTGATCGGCTTGCCGGCGTCGATCGACTCGAGGAACGCCAGCTCGTCGGCGTGCCCCTCGATCAGGTCGGCAATTCGAAGCAGGTAGACGCCACGGTCCCTGGCGGTGGTTCGACCCCAGGGCCCGTCGTCGAATGCCTGGCGGGCGGCCGTGACCGCCGCGGCGACGTCGGCAGCGCCGGCCTGCGCGATCCGCGCCACCGGCTCGTTGTCTCGAGGCGACACGGCCGGGAAGACCGCGCCATCGTCGGCCTGCACGAGCCGGCCCCCGATGAGCAGCGGATAGGCGTCGGAGCTGACGAGCGACCAGCGCGGGTCGGCCGACCAGTCCGTGGTCGAGGGGGAGAGTTGGGTCGTCATCGGGTCCTCCCGTCCAGGCTGCTGAAGAGGGAGGAGCCGGCCCGCTGGGGGACGGGCCGGCTCCTTCGGCCTCCTCCGACCGGGTTCAGCTCGCGACGAGCTGACCGGCGGCTGCGAGCGCCTCGTCGACCGAGGCGCCGCCATGGATGATCGCGGCGAGGCCGCGGGTGATGCCCGCGGGATCGGGGTCGCGCCAGATGTTGTTGCCGATCGCCACGCCGGCGCAGCCCGCGAGGTTCACCGCGTCGTAGACGTCCTGGTACAGCTCACGGACGGAGCCCTTCTTGGCGCCGCCAAGGATGACCACCGGCACCATCGCGTACTCGACCACCTTGCGCATCGTCTCGGGATCGCCGGTGTAGAGGGTCTTGACGACGTCGGCGCCGGTCTCGGCGGCGATTCGCGCGCCCGCGGCGATCTTGTCGGGGGTGTGCATGTCCGCCGCGGCGAAGCCGCCCGGGATGGGCTCGATGACGAACGGGACGCCATAGCGGGCCGCGTCGGCAGCCAAGCGGGCGGCCTGCTTGATCGAGTCGTCGCCGGTGAACGGGTAGGCCATGCTCTTGCCCGCGTCGGCGCCGACGGCCAGGGCTCGCTCCACGGCGACCTCGAGGAACGGTGGGCTGGTGTCGAACGAGGCGATGGCGGCGGCCGAGCCGATCGCGTCGCCGAAGGCGATGATCGAGCCGATCGGCGACAGGAAGGCGTCAGCCCCGGCGGGAACGACGGACCGGCAGGTGTCGCCGTAGCGGGCGAGGCCGTCGACCGGGGCGTCCATGAACGCGGTGTGGTCCATGGCCACGATGAGGATTCGACCGTCGTCCTTGAGCAGGCGATGCATGCGGCGCTTCATGGGAATGCGATCTCCTTCGCTTGGCTGGGGCTTACAGCTCGACGATGACCCGGTAGGTGCCGGGCTTGATCGCGTGCTCGAGGGCGGCCGCGATCTCGCTGAGGGGGTAACGGATGTCGATCAGCGGCGAGAGGTCGACGAGGCCATAGCGGATGAGCCGGGTGGCCGCGTAGAAGTCCTGCTTCTCACCCGAGATCACGCCGAAGACGCCGGTCTCACGGTTGTGGGCGTCGTTGGGGGAGATGGTGAACGCCGGCTCCGGGTGAGCCGCCGCGAAGAGCACGAACCGGCCGCGGTCGCTGAGCATCGCCCAGCCCTGCTCGTTGGCCTTCTCGTGGCCGATGGCCGCGATCACGGCCTCGGCCCCGCGGCCCTCGGTCAGCTCCTTGACGCGCTCGACGGGATCGACCTTGCTCGCGTCGATCAGCTCTGTCGCGCCCATCCGCTTGGCCATCGCCAGGCGGTCCGCGTCGATCTCGCTGACGATCACGCGGGCACCGTACTGGCGGGCGGCCACGACGTTCATCAGGCCCATGACGCCGGCACCGATGACGACGACGTCCTGGGCCGGGCGGAGGTTCAGCATTCGGCTCGCGTGCATCGCGCACGACAGCGGCTCGGACAAGGCCCCGATCTCGAACGGTGCGTCGCCGATGCGGTAGACCCCGTCGGCCGCCTGGATCCGGTATTCGGCGAAGCCACCCGGGCCCCAGGCGTCGCCGTACTTCTGGGCGAAGCCGTAGTGCCCCTTGCAGGCTCGATCCTGGCCGGTCATGCACCAATGGCAGCGGCCGCACGACGCCGAGCCGACGGCGACCCGCTCGCCGACCTCGAGGTCCGTGTTCGTGCCCGGTCCGAGGGCCGCGACCTCGCCCGCCATCTCGTGCCCGCCGACGAACGGGAACTTGTTGTGCTGGGCACCCGAGTACGACCGCTGTTCCCAGGTGCAGATGGCGGTCGCCCGAACCCGGACGAGAACCTGGCCGAAACCGGGCTCGGGGATGGCCATGTCCTGGACCGACACGTCCCGGACGCCCGCCATCACGGCCACGCGCATCGTCTTGGTCTCGACTGGGGCCTCCAACACCGGTGACGTCATCACGCCCTCCACGGGCCCCGCATTGGATCCAGCCGACCTTCAGGCGACCGCGGCGCGGGCCCTCCGCAGGGGCTCTCACCCCCACTCGCAAATTCTTGCAGCAAGGAATAGCAGCTGCTCGGCCATCATAGCAGGCCGAATCCGGGCTTCCGGTGGGCCAAAGGTCACTTCGTCATACTGTCGTGGTGATGTTGCGACGATTTCTCGGCGGCTCGGGACTGCCCGACGCTGCCACGGCCGAGGCCCCGGCCATCGCGGGCCACTCCCGCGACGCCGATACCCAGACGGTCCGCCGGATCATCGCCGAGCTCGACGCCCTGCCCCGCGAACGGGCTCGCTTCCTCGCGGCGTTCGCCTACATCCTGACCCGGGCCGCGGCGGCGGACCTCCACATCAGCGAGGTCGAGTCGGCGTCCATCGAGCGCCTCGTCGAGGAGCACGGGGCCCTGCCCGAACCGCAGGCGGTCCTCGTCGCCGAGATGGCCCATCAGCAGTCGCTGCTCTACGGCGCGACCGAGGACTACCTCGTGACCCGCCAGTTCCGGGAGCTCGCCTCGGCCGAGGAGCGGCTGGCGCTGCTGCGCTGCTGCTACGTCGTCGGCGCGGCCGACGGGACCATCAACGCCGAGGAATCGCACACCCTCCAGCAGATCGCCCGCGAGCTCGACGTGGAGCGCGATGACGTCAACGCGCTGCGCACCGAGTTCGCCCCGAAGATCGCCGCGATCCAGGCGCTGTACCACCTCCGCGGCGAGTAGCGGCTACGGTGCCAGCTCCAGGGCGGCGTCCAGCTCGTCGTTGGACGGCTCGACGAGGACGCGCGACGGGCGCACGGGATCGCCGAGCAGGATCGTCGGCGTGACGAGGCGGCCGTCGTTGTGGGCCCGGATCATGGCGTCGGCGCCCGGATCGAGCTCGTAGTTGCGATAGCTGAAGGCGACGCCGCGGGCTGCCAGGTGCGCACGCGCCCGGGTCGTGTCCTCGCAGGTGTCGCGGCCGAGGACGAGGACGTGTGGCGGCGGGGCGAACGCGGCGGCCTCCGACTCGCTCAATTCGGCCGCCCCGAGCCGCCCTGCTGGCCGCCCTCGCGCAGGAACCGCTCGATCTCGCTGATCAGCTCGTCGCCCGACGGCAGCCGAGACTCATCCACGAGCGACTCGAGGCGCTCCACGTACGCGCGCGTCGTGTCCTCCCGCGCAGCGGCGGCATCGAGCCGGATCCGCATCAGGCGTGCCTCCTCGGGCAGGCGACCGGTATCGAGCTCCGTGCCGAGGTGCCGGCCCAGGGCGTACAGCAGGTCGATCGAGGCCTGGGGGTACTCGCCCGAGACGTAGTGCGGAATCTGGGCGAAGTAGCCGACGGCGGGAATGCCGGCCTTCGAGACCGCGATGTCGAAGACCGAGATCGCGGCGGCGGGGACCCGGAGCATGCCCTCCGGGCCGGCCTTGACATCGCCCCGCAGCTGCCCACCGCGGGAGGTGGTGCCGAGGATCGGCACGGGACGGGTGTGAGGCACTGCCGCCGGGATGGCGCCGAGGCTGATCCACTCCGCGACGCCGAAGCGGCGGGCCAGCTCGACCAGGTCGGTCGACAGCTCGTGCCAGCGGTAGTCTGGCTCGGGGCCGGTCAGGATCAGCAGATCGCGCTCGGCGACCCGCGTCGACCGGAGTGTCAGCTCGGGCCATTCGAGCGACTTCGGGCGGCCGTCGAGGATCTCGAGCGTCGGGCGGCGAGCCCGGTAGTCGAAGACCGCATCGGCATCGAACGTCGCCACCACCCGGCTGCCGCGCGCCAGCACGTCGGCCGCCGCGGTTGCGGCGCTGCCGGCGTCGACCCAGCCATCGAGGGCGACGACGACTGCCGGGTCGGTGATGTCGGGCAGCTGGCGGCGCAGCTTGAAGAGGCTCACGGCAGGCTCACCCGGAGGTCACGCGCGCGGCCAGCGCGGCGCCGTCGGCGGGTCCACGAGCGGCAGCGCGTCCCAGTCCGAGCGGATCGGGGTGAAGACGTCGATGACGACCGCGCCGTCCGGTCCGGCCACGACAACGTGCGGCTTCTCCGAGGTGATTCGCCAGGTTCCGCCCGGGCCGAGGTCGCGGGTCTCGCCGTCGATCGTGAACCGGATCGAGCCGGTGATGCACATCCCGAGCTGCTCCGCCGGATGGTGGTGCTCGGGCACGACCGCGTTCGGGGCCAGCTCCACGATCGCGAACGAGATCCGCTCGCCGTCGAGCCGGCGGGCTCGGACAGCCTCGCCCCAGACTTCCAGCATCGGCAGGTCGGCGAGATCCTTCAGGTTGCTCATCGATTCTCCGGGTCGGTGTCTTCTCCCCGCGCGCCGGCGTTACTGCCGAGGCGCCGCAGGACAGAGTGTGCCGCGTGCAGCCCGCACATGCCGTGAATCCCGGCGCCGGGCGGCGTCGAGGCGGAGCACAGGAACAGCCGGGGGTCGGGCGTGGAGTAGGGATCGAGCCGGATGGCCGGCCGGGTGAACAGCTGGCGGAGGCCCATTCGACCGCCCGTGATGTCGCCGCCGACGTTGTTGGGGTTGTAGGCCGCGAGCGCGTTGGCGTCGGTCTTCGAGACCGCTAGGACCCGGTCGCGCACGCCCGGCGCGAAGCGCTCGATCTGGCCGAGGATGGCCTCGGTCATGTCGACCGTCGAGCCGTGGGGGACGTGGCAATAGGCCCAGGCCGTCTCACCGTCGCCGGGTGCTCGTGATCGGTCGAAGCGACTCTGCTGGGCGAGCAGCACGTACGGCCGCGGGCTGATTCGTCCGTGCGCGGCGTCCGCCTCCGAGGCGGCGATCTCCTCGAAGGTGCCGCCGAGATGAACCGTGCCGGCCTGGTCCACCCCCTCGGCCTGCCACGGGATCGGGCCGTCGAGGGCGAGGTCCAGCTTGAACACGGAGGGGCCGTAGCGGAACCCGCGGATGGCCCGGCGGTAGCCCTCCGGGAGGCGCCGGCCGGCGACCTCGGTGAGGGCTCGCGGGGCGGTGTCGAAGACCGCCACCCGGCTCGGCGGCAGGTCCGCCAGGCGGGCGACGGGGTGGCCCGTTTCGAGCATTCCACCGAGCGACGCGAGCTCGGTCACCAGGGCCTTTGCGATCTCGCCCGAACCACCCGCGGGGAAGGGCCAGCCGTCGAAGTGGGCGCTGCCCAGCATCACGAGCGCGGCCGCGCCGCTGACGGGCTCGGACAGCGGCAGGACAGAGTGGGCCGCGGCGCCCGCGAGGAGCGCCCGGGCGGGGGCGCCCTCGAAGCGGCGGGCCAGCAGCGTTGCCGGCTGGAGGGCATGGAAGCCGAATCGCGCGAGGCGAATCGCACGCCGCGGCGAGAGCGGGACATGGAACGGCGCGAGGATGTCGGGAATGAGCGGTCCGAAGCTCCGGACCAGCGGCCCGACGAGGCCGCGATAGGCCCCCGCGTCACGGCCGAGCTGGCTGGCCGTGACGTCCACGTCGCGGGTCACAAGGACGGCCCGGCCGCCGTCCAGCGGGTGGGCGAGGGCCACCGGCGGCTCCACCCAGCGCAGCCCGTGACGGGCCAGGTCGAGCCCGGCGAAGAACGGCGACGTCCGGCCGAACGGGTGGACCGCGCTGCAGACGTCGTGGACGAAGCCCGGCAGCGTGCGCTCGGCCGAGCGGGCGCCGCCGCCGGGATCCGAGGCTCGTTCGAGGACCTGGCCCGCGTGGCCGGCACGAGCCAGCTCGATCGCGGCGGCGAGGCCGTTGGGGCCGGCCCCGACGACGACGGCATCGAGCGGCTCGCGGCCCGCAATCGCGCGGCCGGCGCTCACGGCTCCCCCTCGCCGCGCAGCCGCAGCGGGCCCACGTACTCGCCGATCCGCTCCCGCGACCACCACGCGCCCGTCTCGCGCCGCTCCCGAAGCGTCGTGAAGCGGTAGCGATAGAGGAGCGCCCGGACATACCGCGGCGGGTGGTCGGGGAAGGGGTTGCGATGCAGCAGGCCGAGCGTCCCCCGATCGCCCTGGAGCAGCTTGCCGAGGAACGGCAGGAACCAGCGCTCGCCGTAGCGCGACGACAGCGGCAGGAACCACATCAGCCAGTCCAGCCGCAGGTGGTACGGCGCGACCTGGGGCGGCAGCCGGTGGACGTCGCCCGGCTTGCCCTTGAACTCGTACTCGCGCCACTCCGCGGCCTCACCCGGCTGCTCGGCCGCGGTGCCCTCGACGACGACCTCGTCGCGGACCCGGCTGACCGTCCCGAAGGCGCCGTAGGTGTTGACGAGCCGGAACGGGTCGAACGATGCGTTCATGGCCTGGTGCGGGCTCAGCAGGTTTCGAACCGGGAAGTAGCTCAGCACGACGACGAGGATGACGAGACCGATCAGGGCGAAAGAGAACCACGCCGGCGGGGCGACGAACCCTGCGGTAGCGGCGAGAAGCCCGCCGACCGGCGGGACGAGCGCCACGGCGACGGGATCGGAGATCGCGGCGAGCATGGTGACGATGGTGGCCCAGTTGAGCCAGGCGTAGTTGCCGCTGACGACGAGGTACAGCTGGGTTCCGATCATCAGGATCGCCGCGACCGAGGCGAACGGCTGGGGCAGGAACAGCCCGAACGGCAGGACCAGCTGGGCGACGTAGTTGCCGATCGTCTCGAGCCGATGGAACCACAGCGGCAGGTGATGGAACAGCCAGCTCAGCGGGTTCGGCATCGGCTGGGTCTCGTGATGCCACTCCATGCAGGTCAGCTCGCGCCAGCAGCGGTCGCCGCGGAGCTTGATGAGCCCCGCCCCGAACTCGACCCTGAAGGCCAGCCATCGAACGGCCAGCAGGGCCGGAAGTGGCGGCGCGATCTCGGCATTGCCCAGGAAGATCGCGAGGAATCCGACTTCGAGCAGCAGGCTCTCCCAGCCGAAGCTGTAGAACGAGCCACCGACGTTGACGATCGACTGGTAGAGCGCCCACAGGACGAACCAGGCCGCCATCGTCAGGAGCAGGCCGAGACCAAGCGGTAGCCGGAGCCCCTGGGGCAGCCCGAGCAGCAGCGTTACCGAAAGGGCGAGGCCGACCCAGCAGATCGTTCGGAGGAGGCGGTCCGAGTAGCCGGTCCAGTGGAAGATCGTCGGCGCCTCGCGGAAGCGGGGGACCAGCTCGAGGAACCGCGGGACGGGCTCGAGGCCTCGCTCGCCGCAGAGGGCCGGGAACTGCCGAAGGGCGACGACGAACGCGACCAGGTAGAGCGCGGCGATGCCTCGCTCCAGCAGGAACCGCGCGACCTGGTAGTCCGGTGCGGCGAGGTCCGGCATCTGCGTATGGTGCCCCGAGGTGCGGTCTGGTGCGGAGATGGGACCTTCGGCCCATTGACGAACGGTTCGCCGTGCCCAAGATGGCGCCGTGCGCACTGCCCTGGCTGGCCTCCTCGGCCTGATCGTGCCGGGCGCCGGCCACGCCCTGCTCGGCCGGCGGCGGGCGGCCGTCCTGTTCCTCGCTCCGATCGTGCTCGTCGTCGGCCTGTTCGCGTCCCTCTACGTGAGCGGCGGCTACGTCGCGGTCCTGGCCTTCGTCGTCACGCCAGGCGTCCTGCCAGCCCTGGCCGTTCTCAACGTCGCGCTCGCGGCCTGGCGGATCGCCGCGGCCGTCGACGCCGCCCGTGGCACGAAGGAGCCACGCCTCGCGGCGGGCGTGCTGGGTCCGGCGGTCCTCGTTCTCGTGCTCGTTCCCCACCTGTGGATCGGCTCGACGATCGCCGCCACGAACGACTTCCTCGATTCCACGTTCGCCAGCGGCCCCGAGGCGACCGACGCTCCGTGGACGCCCGAGCCGGAGCCGACCGATCCCCCGGATCCGTGGTGGGCGAACCTCCCGAACGACCCGTACTCCCCGGATCCGCTGGTGACGCTGCCGCCCGAGCCGTCGAAGGGTCCGCGAGGCACGTTCGTGGCCGGCGTCGGAAACCTGCCCGGACTCAACGCCGCCGTGCCATGGGACCGGCCCGGAGCGGTGCCGTGGGGCGATGACGGGCGATTCGACCTGCTGCTCCTGGGATCCGACGCCTCGGGCGGGCGATGGAGCCGGCGGATGGACACGATGCTGCTGGTCGAGATCGACGTGGCGACGGGCAAGGTCGCGATGATCGGCCTGCCGCGGAACCTCGTGAACGCACCGTTCCCACCGGGACCCGCCCGAAACGCCGTCGCCTGCGGCTGCTTCCGCGACCTGCTGAACGCCCTGTACGTCGAGGCCACCTTCCGCCACCCCGAGCGGTGGCCCGGCACCGGCGCGGTCGAGGGGATCGGCGCCGTTCGAGCGGTCGTATCCGAGCTGACCGGTCGGCCGATCGACGCGGTCCTCGTCGCCGACCTGTGGGGCGTCATCAAGGTCGTCGACGCGATGGGCGGGCTCGACATCTATATCCCCTCGACCGTCCATGACGAGCACTACCCCGACCCGGTCCTCGGCCGGATCGAGCTGACGATCAAGGCCGGCAAGCAGCACCTCGACGGACGTCTCACCCTGGCCTACGCCCGGACCCGGCACCAGGATTCCGATTACTCGCGGATGGCCCGCCAGCAGACGGTCCTGCTCGCGATCCGCGATCAGATCGGGCCGGCGACGATCCTGAACGCCCCGGGCCTGTTCAAGGCGGCCAAGGGCTTCGCCTGGACGGACCTGCCGCGAAGCTCGCTGCCGAACCTCGTCGAGCTGTTCGGCAAGGCCGCGAATGCCTCGGTCAAGCAGCTCCGGATCGTGCCGCCGAAGTACCCCTCCTGGCTGACGCCGGCGATCATCACCAAGATCCGCAAGGACGTCGCCGCGATGCTGGGTGTCCCGCCACCGCCCGAGCCCTCGCCGACGCCGGTGCCGTCCTTCGAACCGACACCGTCGGTCGAACCGTCGACCGGACCGTCGCCATCCCCGTCGCCGGCGCCGTCCGCCGCGCCATCGGAGACCCCGGGCTCGAGCCCAACGTCGTCTTCGAGCCCAACGCCGTCTTCGAGCCAATCGGCCCAGCCTTCCTGAGCCATCCGGTGCCGACTGTCACCGCCCTGCTTTGCAGCGCCGCCCTCGAGGCGTAGAGTCGCCGGACGCGGCGGCCGGAGGCAAAGCGGGTCGCCCGCAGGAGGAGCTCGCGATGCAAGCACCGCGCCGTGCCCTGGCGCTCGTCGCCGCCGTCACCCTCGCCTTCTCGGCAAGCATCACCCCGGCATTCGTCGCCGCCGCCGGCGGCTCCGGTTGGGCCGAGTGCCTGCCCGACCAGGTCTGGTCGGCGATGGCCCGCAGCGGCCCCGACAAGGCCGGCCGCGAGAAGGACGATGGCCAGACCTCGACCGCGTTGCCCGCGCGGGCCCGGGGCAAGGCGCCAGCCGACTTCTCGGTGACCGTGCCGGTCTGGTTCCACGTCATCACCGACGGCTCGGCCGGCCAGCTGTCCGATCAGCAGATCCGGGCCCAGATCCGCGCCATCAACGACGGCTTCGGTGGTCGCGAGGGCGGCTTCGATACCGGCTTCTCGTTCGAGCTCGCCGGGGTCACCCGGACCGACAACGCGCGCTGGTACGCCTCACGCTCGGGTGGCGCCGAGCACGAGATGAAGCACGCCCTCAAGACCGGCGGTGACGACACCCTGAACGTCTACTCGACGAGCGGCGGGGCGTACCTCGGGTGGGCCTACCTGCCGGAGATCACCGACACAGCCCAGGCTTACCTCGACGGCATCGTCATCGACTGGCGGACCGTGCCCGGGGCCTCGGATGCGTACCACGGCCGCTACGACGAGGGCGACACGCTGACCCACGAGGCCGGCCACTGGCTGAACCTCGAGCACACCTTCTACGGTGGCTGCAATAAGACCGGTGACTTCATCGACGACACGCCACCCGAGAAGTCCCCGGCCTTCGGCTGCCCGGAGGGTCGCGACACCTGCAAGGCTCCGGGTCTCGACCCGATCCACAACTACATGGACTACTCCGACGATCCGTGCCTGACCGAGTTCACGCCCGGCCAGACGCAGCGGATGGCCGACTCGTGGCTGCTGTACCGGGCTGACTGAGCGGGCGGGCGACCTCGCTCAGCCCAGGGTCACCCAGATCGTCTTCTTCTCGGTGTACTGCTCGAGGGCCTCGAGGCCCTTGTCGCGGCCGCCGAAGCCGGACTGCTTGAAGCCGCCGAACGGCGTGAACACGTCGCCCTCGGAGTAGTTGTTCACGCCGACGACGCCGACGCGCAACGCGCGCGCGACCCGGAACGCGGTGTCGAGGTCCTTGGTGTAGACCGACGCCGCGAGGCCGTACGAGGTCTCGTTGGCGAGCCGGATCGCGTCGTCCTCCGAGTCGAACGGGATCGTCGTCAGGACCGGCCCGAAGATCTCCTCGCGGGCGATGGTCATCGAGTTGGTCGCGTCGTCGAAGATCGTCGGAGCAACGAAGTGGCCGCCGCTCTCCTCGAGGACCCGCTCGCCACCGACGACGACCCGGGCGCCTTCGGCCCGGCCGCGCTCGATGTAGCCCATAACCTTGTCGAGGTGCGGCCGCTCGATCATCGGCCCGATCTTCGTGTCGGGCTGGAGCGGATCGCCCACGATCCACTCCGGCAGGTGCTCGACGAGGCGCTCGACCAGCGCCTCCTGGACCGAGCGATCGACGATCAGTCGCGAGCCGCAGGAGCAGTTCTGGCCCTGGTTCATGAAGGCCGCGAACAGGACCCGCTCGGCCACGACGTCGAGATCGAGATCGCGGGCATCGGCCAGCACCAGCTGGGGGCTCTTGCCACCGAGCTCCAGGGTGACCTCCTTGAGGTTGCTCTCCGCGGCATAGTTGAGGAACTGGCGCCCGACCTCGGTCGAGCCGGTGAAGGTCACCTTGTCGACGTCCATGTGCCGCCCCAGCGCCTGGCCGGCCGTGCCGCCGGGTCCGGGCACGACGTTGAGAACGCCCTGGGGCAGGCCTGCCTCGGCGGCCAGCTCGGCCAGCCGGATCGCCGACAGCGACGTCAGCCGTGACGGCTTGACGACCATCGTGTTGCCGGCGGCAAGCGCCGGCGCGATCTTCCAGATCGCCATCAGCAGCGGGAAGTTCCAGGGCACGACCGCGCCGACCACGCCGACCGGCTCTCGAACGATCAGCCCGAGGGCGTCGGGCCCGGTCGGGGCGACGGCGTCGAAGACCTTGTCGGCAGCCTCCGCGAACCAGCGGATGGTTCGAACGGACTCGGGCAGGTCGCCGCCCCGGTTGTCCGAGATCGGCTTGCCGGCCTCGAGCGAGTCGAGCGTCGCCAACTCCTCGGCGTTGGCCTCGACGAGGTCGGCCAGCCGGAGCAGGGTCCGCTTTCGTTCCGCCGGCGACTGGTTCGACCAGCGCCCGTCGTCGAAGGCCCGGCGGGCGGCCTTCACGGCGCGGTCGATGTCCTCGACTCCGCCCGCGGCGACCCGCGCGATCACCTCACCCGTCGCGGGGTTCTCGGTCTCGAAGGTCTCGCCGGAGGCGGCGTCGATGAAGCGGCCGTCGATGAAGGCCTGGGTCCGGAAGCGGGGCAGGGCTGCGATCGCCACGGGAGTCTCCTTGCTGGTCAGCGCGAGACGCTGCCCTCGGAGCGTAGCGCCGCCGGGATCGCGTCGGCACAGTCCTCGATCGGCAGGCACTCCGGCATCGCCGTCGCGGTCGAACGGCGCGGGCGGTGGGCCAGGAACGCGCCGACGTAGACGCCGACGACCATGACCAGGCCGCCGATCGCGAACGCCGGCGTGAAGGCCTCGCCGGCCAGGAGCGTCGCGGCGGTCACGCTCACGAACGGCAGCAGCAGGGTCGAGTAGGCCATGCCCGAGGCGCTCCAGCGCTCCAGGCCGAAGAGGTACAGCCCGAAGAGCGCCACCGAGCCGAGGACGACGATGTAGCCGATCGCGAGCCACGTGTCGGATTGGGTCGGGATCGTCATCGGCTCACCCAGGACGAAGGATGCGGCGATCCCGAGCAGCCCGGCGGTCGTCATTGCCACGGCGTTGGTGGCGAACGGGTCGCTGCGCGGGATCCACTTCGCGATCACGCCGGATTCCGACAGGCAGAGCATCCCGCCGATCGCGAGGACCAGGGCCCCGAGGGGGACCGCGGCCGACAGCTGGTCCAGCAACACGATGGCCACGCCCGCCACCGCGATCAATCCGCCCACCAGGGACATGAGCTGGAAGCGCTCCTGGCCCTGGGCGACCGCCAGGGCGTAGGTCGCCAGTGGGGCCAGCGCGATCACCACTCCGGCCGTCCCGGCCGGGACCTCGCGCAGGGCCGGGTAGAGCAGGCCGAAGGCGCCGGCATAGCCGACGGTCCCGTAGAGCATCGCCCCGGTGAGGCCGCGGCCCCGCGGGACCGCCCGTCCGGTCACGACCGTGAGCGCGGCGAAGATGGCGCCGGCAGCGAGGAAGCGCGTCCCCGCGCCCCACAGGGGTGCCAGCTCCGCAACCGTGACCTTGGCTGCGATCGTGTTGAGGCCGCCGAAGAGCGCGACTCCGAGAAAGGCCACCAGGGTCGCGCCGTCGGGACGCCTCGGCTCGGTTGCCATGGGGGTGATCTTTACATGCCGCGCAACAGGCGCGACCTCTCGCAACGACCGCGACCTCGCCGCCGCCGTCGCCCCTCCCGTTTGCACGGTGTGCAACAAGGGACGGTTGGACGGTTGGGGTGGGGCGCCGCAAAGCGCCGAAGGAGCCGCCAACCGCCGGCCGTTGCACCGGGCGCAACGGCAGACGGACGAACGCCTCAAGCGGGTCTCCAGGGCGCTGCGGCCAATGGTCCAGCCGACGCTTGTTGCGCTGGGCGCAAATGCCTCGCCCGGATGGAGCGGCTACCGCGAATGAACGCCGGGCCCTCGACGACCACCAGTAGAGTTGGACGGCGCCCCCGACCGGGCGCCAGCACCGAGGCGAGACGGTGGAGAGGGACCTCGTCGAGGCGGCCCAGCGAGGAGATCGGGAGGCATACGTCGACCTGATCCGTTCGCGCGCGGACCACCTCTACGCCCTCGCCCACCGGATCCTTCGAGACGTCGACCGGGCCGAGGATGCCTTCCAGGACGCGCTGGTGATCGCCTGGCGTGACCTGCCGGCACTCCGCGATCCGGACCGGTTCGACGCCTGGCTCCGGCGGCTGTTCGTGAACGTGTGTCTCGAGCACGCGGGTCGCGAGCGGCGCCGGGTTGCCAACCTGCGGGTGCTGCCGGTCGACGGGCCGGCCGCGCCCGACGAGCTGCGCGGGATCGCCGATCGGGACCAGCTCGAACGCGGGTTCCGGCGGCTGCCTCCCGAGCAGCGCGCCATCCTCGTCCTGCACCACTACGTGGGCTATGCCCCGGCCGAGATCGCCGAGCTCCTCGGCATCCCGAACGGGACCGCCCGCTCCCGACTTCACAACGCCCATCGCGCCATGCGCGCTGCCCTCGACGCGGACGCCCGCGCCGAGCTGGTGGGAGGACGCCCGGCATGACCCAGCGAACGGACATCGAACGCGTCCTCGACCTCTGGCTCGCCGACGGGCCGAACCACGTTCCCGACCGTGTCTTCGACGACGCGGTGGCCGCGGTCTACCGCGCCCCGCAGCGCTCGCCGTGGCGCCTCCGCTGGAGGGACCTCAAGGTGAGCACCCGGTTTCTCGCCGCCGCGATCGCGGTCCTCGCGATCGTCGCCGTTGGCGTTGGCCTGACCGCGCTCGGGCCGACGTCCAATACCGGCGCCTCGCCGTCACCATCGATGGCGCCGACGCCGACACCCACCCAGGCCGCCGTCACCGACGACCCGAGCCTCTGCCAACCGTCCGATCCCGAGTGCACCGGCCGCCTGGCCGCCGGAACCCATTCGACCGCCGCCGTTCTCGCGCCGGT
This sequence comes from Chloroflexota bacterium, assembly GCA_012026785.1. Taxonomy (GTDB): domain Bacteria; phylum Chloroflexota; class Limnocylindria; order Limnocylindrales; family CSP1-4; genus UBA5189. The sequence goes on from VEOW01000085.1 coordinate 16,180, forward strand.
TCGGTACACCGTCCCGGAGGGCTGGCAGAAGCCACTCGACGTCCCGGGGGCCATGAACCTCGAGGCGGACGGCGCACCCGCCAACACCATCATCGCGGTCTGGCCAGACTGGAACATCATGTCCCAGTCCACCTGTGAGAACCGACCGGAGGAGGGACGCGGGCGCAGCGTCGAGGACCTCCTCGCGTTCCTGATCGATCACCCTGGGCTCGTGGTTTCGACGCCCGAACGGGTCGTCCTCGGGGGTCTTCCCGGCGTCGTCGTCGACGTCCGGCGAGACGAGACGTGGAGCGGGCCGTGCACGAACGCGGTCAACCTGTTCACCCACCAGGGGACGATCAACGACATCGGCTGGCAGGACATCAGCGGCGACCGGGTGAACCGGCTGTGGCTGCTCGACGGGCCCAACGGGCACGTGACCAACGTGGCCATCGAGGCGCCGAACAGCGACGCCTTCGACGCTTTCGTCGAGATTGCGACCCCGGTTATCGAAAGCTTCCGCTTCCAGCGCGAGGCGCTCTGCGTCGACACCTCGGAGTGCACCGGACCCCTTCTGGCGGGCTTGCACCATGCGGGGCCGCCGCTCGAGCAGCCGTTCACATATGTTGTTCCCGATGGCTGGGTGAACGACTGGAACGTGCCACTCGGCTACGCGCTCGTGCCGGCTGGAGCCACAGAGACCTCCGAGCCGGGCATCTTCATCTTCCTCGACGTGTATGGCTCCGATCAGACGTCGTGTACGCGTCGTCCGGCCGGCGGCCTTGGGCGCACTTCCGCGGACCTCGTTGCCTGGCTCGGCGCACTGCCCGACCTCTCGATCACTGCCCCCGAGCCCGTCGTGCTGGGCGGCCTGACCGGGTCGCGCGTCGATGTGTCAGTGACGTCAGGGGGTCCGGTGTGCTCGGGCGACTACCAGCTCTGGGTCAGCGACTACCAGCCGCTGTGGTGGGGCCTGACGCCTGGCCATCCGACGCGCCACTACCTGCTCGACCTCCCTGATCGGCACAACGTCCTGATCGTCGTGCCCGCACCCGAGGCCGACTTCGACGCGCTCATGGCCATCGCCGACCCGATTATCGAGAGCTTCGACTTCACGCCATAACCAGGGGAACTGGGCCCCTGGCTGCCTTGCCTCGGCCGCCGGCCGTCAGCGTTGCGATGGGGGCAACAAGGGACGGCTGAGCGGCCGGGGCGGGCCGCATCGAGGCTGCTCTTCGGTCTTCGACCGACGGCTGTTGCAGCCGGCGCAACGGTTGACGGCTGGGAAGCCTCGTGCGGCTCTCCACGGCGCTCCGGCCAAGGTCCAACCGACGCTTGTTGCGTTGGGCGCAAACAAGGGGCGGGGTCGGCGCGGGTCCGCGCCGAAGCAGGGCCGCGCGCGGGCCCGGGCCTACGGGATCGGCGCCAGGTCGAAGAGCGTGCTCTTCATGGTGCGGTCGCTCGATGGCCGCTGGGCGTTGAAGACCGAGATGAACACCGCGCCGGAGACCTGCTTCGTGGTCCCGTTGGCGCCGATGAGCGTCACACTGATGAGCCGGCCGGACACCCCACGGTCGCGGAGGTCGAGCGCGACGAGGGTTCCCACGTTGGTCCGCGAGTCGCGGGCGAACCACGCCTGGATCTGAGCCAGGGAGTAGGTCTGGGTCTTCCAGGTTGCCCGGTTCGAGGCGTCGTCGTAAGCCGTGCCGTCGGCGCGCCGATCGAGCGAGCCGCGGAGGTACTTCACGGCGCCGGCGACCTTCTCACCGGTGCTCGAAACGAAGACGTTCTCGTTGTTCTCGGTGGCCCCGCCGCCGGTCGAATGGAACAGCGTGTTGGCGACGCTGCCGTTCGGGGCCAGCCTGACCTTGCCGTCGGTCGCGGCGATGGCCGCGTTGGTGCCGGCCTTCTCGGCGAGCATGCCCCGGTAGACCTGGTGGCGCGTGTCGTCGTAGAGGTCGAAGGTGCCCGTCGACGGATGGAGCCGCCGAGCGGCGTACGAGCGGGCGGCGATCGCCTGCGCCCGGATGGCCTCGGTCGGCCAAGCGGCGGACACCTCGGCCGGGACGACGCCCTTCAGGTAGGTCTCCATCTTGAGGTGGTTGACGACCTTGACCGTCGGGGTCGAACCGCCGGCACCGATGATCTGCAGGGTGCCCCGGAAGCGGTCGTAGGCGGACGGCTTCGACCACAGCTGGAGCGAGGCGCCGCTGCCAGGCCGAACCATGATCTTGCGCGGCACCGCCGCGTCGTACAGGACGGCGCCATCGGCGCGGGTCACGACGGCGCGCCAGGTCGTCGAGCCGTCGACCGTCTTCGGGGTCATGCGAAGGCGCGCATCGGCGGGGAACGTTCGGCTGATGCCGTCGATGGACCAGCTGCCGCCGCGGCCGAACACCTGGACCGGGTTCGACGACGAGGCAACGAAGCCCGACAGCACGAGGACCCGGACGTTGGGGTTGCCGATGCTGCCCATCGTCGTGTTCTCGTAGTAGTGCGACAGGATCTGGCCGGCCGACTGGCCGTCGAGCGCCCGACCGTAGGCGCCGTACTGCGAGAGGCCGACGCCGTGGCCCCAGCCGCGGCCGTAGAAGGTGATCGAGTCGGCGAGGGTGACGGGGCCGGCGGGCGAGGGTGACGGGGACGGGTCGGGCGACGGG
>VEOW01000221.1 GCA_012026785.1 Chloroflexota bacterium
CGCGCCTCGGTCGGGACGGTCATGGCCCGAGTCTAGGGCAACGCCCGGGCCTAGGCTGGCTCCGCGATCGGCTCGGCGAGCGACTCGACCGAGGCATCGAGCGCGTAGGCGACGACGTCGTCGAGCGGCATCATCGCCCCCTCGCGCGCCCAGCGTTCGAGGTCCTCGGGCTGGACGCTCCCGCGAACGTTCGGTCGGACCTTGCCCTCGATCCACTCGTCGGTGAAGCCGGCCAGGGCCGCGCCGGTGACGGCTGTGAGGTTGCGCGCCGCGCCCCACAGCTGCGCGGCCCGGCGCAGATCCTCCTCCGCCACCGCCTGCGAGGAGAGATCATCGAGCAGCATCGTGATCCCGGCCGCGTCGCCGGCGGCGTGGAAGTGGCGCAGTGCGTGCTGGAGCAGGGGCCGCGACTCGTCGGGCGTGCCGCGGCGCAGCAGGGCGCTGCCGAGCATGTGCAGGGACCAGGCCTCCATGGTTCGTTCCCCGGCCTGGCGGGTCAGCTCGAGCGCAGCCCGGTACTCGTCGATGCCGGCGTCCGGATGGTCGGAGAAGTACTTGCGGTTGCCGAGGCCCCACAGCGCATTGGCCTGGCCCCGGGGATCGTCGAGCTCGCGGTACAGCGCGAGGGCTTCCTGGAGGACCCGCTCGCCCTCCGGATCCAGCTCCGTGAGCTCGGCGTCGGCCGAGGTCGGGACGAGGAAGATGAACGAGTAGTTGTAGAGGGCGTTCGCGAGCTCGGCCTTGTCGTCCAGCTCACGCCACAGGGCGAGGGCCTCGGTGTACGCGACTCGCATTGACTCGATGTCGGCCTGCCACCAGCAGATCCCACCGAGCACCTCCAGGAGCCGAGCCCTCAGCCGGGGGTCGTCGCGAGACCAGTCGGCCCGGACGATCGCGTCGACCCGACGGCGGGCCTCGTAGAGATGCCCGCGCTTCTGCCAGAACCGCCAGATCGCGTAGGCCATGCGGATCGCGGTGTCGCCGTCGCCGATCGCGGTGGCATGGTCCAGGACGGCCCGGAAGTTGTCGTGATCCGCCTCGATCCGGTCGAGCAGCGAGCCCTGCTCGGCGCCGGCCAGCTCCGGGCCGAGGCGCTCCGCGACGGCCAGGTACCAGCGCGCGTGGGCGTCCCGGAGCCGGCGCGTCTCGCCGCGCGCGTCGAGCATCTCGGCGGCGTACTGGCGGATCGTGTCGAGCATCGAGAAGCGGGGCTCGCCGTCGGCCTCGGCACTCCGGATGAGGCTCTGGTCGGCGAGGGAGATGAGCCCATCGACGATCTCCACCCCGACCTCGTCGGCCGGCCCGCAGATCGCCTCTGCGGCCTCCAGGTCGAAGCCGCCGGCGAAGACCGACAGCCGGTCCAGTAAGGCCCGCTGACCGTCGTCGAGGAGGTCGTACGACCAGGCGATGGCGCCGCGCAACGTCTGCTGACGCTCGGGGAGGGCGCGGGCGCCGCCCGAGAGCAGCCCCAGCTGGCTCTCCAGCCGTGACTGGATCGCCTCCGGCGAGAGGAGCTTCGTCCTGGCCGCTGCCAGCTCGATCGCGAGCGGCATGCCGTGGAGGCGGGCGACGCTCGCCGCGACGGCCGGAGCGTTGTCGTTCGTGACGGCGAAGCCCGGCCGGACCGCCCCCGCCCGGGCGATGAACAGCTTGATGGCCTCGAACGTCGTGAGCGTCGCGGGATCCAGGGCCAGGGCCCCGGCCGGCATCCGGGCCCGCTCCATGGCCGACATCTGGCTCGGGTCGGGCGGAACCGGCAGGCCCGGAACCGGATACTCCTGCTCACCCGAGACGCGGAGCGGCGCCCGTGACGTCACGATCACCGACAGTCCGGGGGCGTCGCGGAGCAGGTCGGCCACGATCGGCCCCGCCGCGACGACCTGCTCGAAGTTGTCGAGGACGAGCAGGACTTCCTTGCCGGCCAGCCACTCGCGCAGTGTGCCGCCCGCCTCGTCCATCCGGTTCTCGGCGAGGCCGATCGCGGAGGCGATGCGGGGCAGCAGCAGCGCCGGCTCGCGGACCGTCTCGAGGGCCACGAAGAAGATGCCATCGGGAAATCGGTCGGAGGCGTTGGCGGCGACCTGCAGGCCCAGCCGCGTCTTGCCCGTCCCACCGGGTCCGGTCAGCGTCACCAGCCGGCTCCCCTCGAGCAGCCGCCCGGCTTCCTCGAGCTCGCGCTCGCGGCCGATGAACGAGGTCAGCTGGGTCGGGAGGTTGTTGGGTCGGGCGTCGAGCGACCGGATCGGCGGGAACTCCATGCGCAGGCCTTCGGCCACGACCTGGCACAGCGGCTGGGGCTCCCGGAGGTCCTTCAGCCGGTGCCGGCCGAGGCCTCGCAGGCTGACCCCTGGACCGAGATCGGCCCCTGCGAGCTGCCGAACCGCCTCGGACACCACGATCTGCCCGCCGTTGGCAGCGGCCGCGATCCGGGCGGCGCGGGTGATGTCCAGGCCGACCAGGCCGCTCGCCGTCGGCCTCGCCTCGCCGGCGTGGATGCCCATCCGCACGCGAACCTCACCGTCCTCGGGCCAGGCCTCGCCCGCCAGCGCCCGCTGCGCCTCGATGGCGGCGGCGACGGCCTCCCGAGCGCTTTCGAAGACGACGAAGAACGAGTCGCCCTCGGTGCCCTGCTCCTGCCCGCCGTGGGCCTCGAACGCAGACCGGAGGAGGGCGGAGTGGCGGTCCAGGACCTTTGCGTAGGCGGCCGTCCCGAGCTGCTCCTGGAGCTTCGTCGAGCCCTCGATGTCGCTGAACAGGAAGGCCAGCGTGAGGGGGCCGGCGTGGCTGTCGGCGACGGCGGGGACGCCTGCTTCGGCCATCAGTGCCGCGCCGACTCCGTGGCCTGGCGCAGTCGGGTCGCGACGCCACGCAGGATCGCAAGCGTCAACGCCGGCTGCTCGAGGAGGACCTTCTCGAAGTCCCACGAGGCGAGGGCCAGGCAGCTCGTGGGCTCCTCGGCGGCGACCATCGCGTTGCGCGGCTGACGGTCGAGCACCGACAGCTCGCCGAAGAACTCGCCGGGGCCCAGGTGCGCCACGACCGTCCCGTCCCGGACGACGCGGACCTTGCCCGAGACGACGACGAAGAAGCCCGTGCCGATCTCGCCCTGGCGGGCAATCACGTGACCCGGCGCGAAGTCGACCTGGACCGCTCGGCTGGCGAGCGCGGCGAGCCCCTCGGCATCGATGCCCTGGAAGAGGGGACAGGCGGCCAGCAGCTCCGCGCGCCGGTCGTGGGTCAGCGTCATCGGGTCCTCCCTGCGTCCCTGGACGGGTCCGATGCTGCGCGCTGGCGCCACGGTCGTCAACTCGGGTGCCACAATGACCCTGGCAGCGACGCGAGGAGGGGCGGTGGATGTCCACGCGTGAAGAGATCGCCGACGCGATTGCGAGTCTCAGCCTGTTCGCCGATCTGACCCGGCCGCAGCTGCTGGGCGTCGCGAGCCGGTTCGAGGAGGCGTTCTTTCCCAAGGACGCGCGCGTGCTCCGCCAGGGCCTCACGGGCTCCGGCCTCTACGTGATCCTCGACGGTGAAGCCGATGTCGTCGCCGACGGCCTCAAGCGGGCCACGCTCGGACGCGGCGATTTCTTCGGCGAGGCCAGCATCCTGCTCGGCGAACCCCCGATCGCTGACGTCGTCGCCACCCGGCCGCTGCGCTGCATCGTGCTCGGCGGGCCCGACGTCGAGCCGTTCCTGATCGCCCACCCGCGCGTCCTGTTTCGAATGCTCCAGACGCAATCGCGTCGCCTCCGCGCCGCGAACGAGCGGGCGGGGCGTCCGGTTGCGTAGGCGTCTCGTCGGGTCGGCGTCCCGTTGAGTCGGTCGTTTCGATGATCGAGCGGCCCTTCCCGCCGGGCGAGTACCCGATCGTCGTCGTCGGCTCCGGCCCGGGCGCCCTCCAGGTCACGTACTTCCTGACGCGCCTCGGGATCGACCACGCGGTCATCTCCTCGGACCCGCTGCCCGGCGGCATGTTCCGGCGCTGGCCGTTCTTTCAGCGCCTCCTGTCGTGGACGAAGCCCTACGCCGGCGGCGACCGCCACTCCCGGTCCTTCGAGCGCTGGGACTGGAACAGCCTGCTGGCCCGCGAGCCCGAGCTGCGCGGGATGGCCGTCGAGTTCATGGACGGGTCGTCCGACTTCCCGTCGCGTCCCGAGATGGAAGCCCAGCTGCAGGCGTTCGCCGAGCGGGCCGGGCTTCGAATCCGGCAGGGCTGCACCTGGACCGGGACCCGACGCGAGGCGACGGCCGACGGGGACCGCTTCATCCTCGAGACGACCGATGGCGAGTACCGCTGCCGGTTCGCGATCATTGCCGTCGGCGTCGCCGAGCCGTACGCGCCGGCCACCCCCGGGATCGAGCTGGCGGTGCACTACGCCGACACGCGCGAGGCTGCCAGCTACGCCGGCAAGCGGCTGTTCATCATCGGCAAGCAGAACTCCGGCTTCGAGCTCGCCACCGGCCTGCTGCAGTGGGCGGCCAGGATCACGCTCGCGTCGCCGTCTCCGGCGAAGACCTCGATCGCGGCCCGGTCGCTGATGGGCGTGCGGGCCCGGTACGTCCAGCCGTTCGAGGACTCCGCGCTGGGCGGTGGCGTCGACATCCTCGCGGCGAGCCTGAAGGGGATCACCCGGGCGCCCGACGGCACGCTGCGGGTCGAGCTCAATCGCAGCGATACCTCGATGCCGCTGACCGTCGTCGCGGACGAGGTCATCGCCGCGACTGGCTTCACCTGCCCGCTCGTCGACCTGCCGGCGCTCGGTGTCGCGACCTTCGGCCAATCGAAGCTGCCGGCCCAGACGGACTACTGGGAGAGCGCGACGGTGCCCGGGATCTACTTCGCCGGCACGATCACCCAAGGCTGGGCAGGGCTCAAGAAGCACGGCATCTCGTCCTACTCGGGGGCCGTCCAGGGCTTCCGCTACAACGCCCGGATCCTGGTCCGCCATATTGCCGAGCAGCACTTCGGGATCGTCCTCGATCGCCCCACGATCCCGCTCGGCGACCTTCGCGACCACCTCCTCGCCGAGACGACCTCGGCGCCCGAGCTGTGGCACCAGAAGGCCTACCTCGCCAGCGTCGTGACGCTCGATCCGGAGCGGGGGGTCGTCGACGAGGGCATCCTGCCGCTGACCAGCTTCCTCGACGGTGGCGGGCCCGACGCGATCGCCGTGACGGTCGAGGCGGACGGGACGAACATCTTCCCGGTCGTCTACGTCCGCCACGAGGGCCGCCAGGAGGAGCATCCGCTCGAACCGGACCCACTCCACGACTACGAGGGCCCGACCTACCGCCGAGCGCTCGGGGCGATCCTCGACCGCGTGGCGGCGGGGGCCTCGGCCGCCTGATCCGGCCACGCCGACCAGCGATCCTGCCGGGCTGATCGGACCGCTGCTCGCGGGAGCCGCGGCCGGCTACGCGGTGGCCATTCCCGTTGGCGCGATCGCGGTGCTCGTCGTGGAGACGGCGCTGCGGCGGGGGTTCCGCCTCGGCGCGGCCGCGGCCGCGGGGGCCGCCACGGCCGACGGGCTCTACGCGACGCTGGCCGTGGTCGGCGGCAGCGCGGTGGCGGCCGCCTTGACGCCGTGGACCGTGCCGCTTCGGGCCGCGGCCGTCGTGGTCCTGCTCGTCATCGCCGTCCGCGGGTTCCGGGCCGCCCGCACTCGGGCTGTCGGAGCGGCAGCGCAGGAGCCGCCGGGGCTTGCTCTCGAAGCCCCGGCCAGCAGGGCCCGTCCGGTCGTGACGATGTATCTGCGCTTTCTCGGTCTGACCAGCCTGAACCCGATGACCGTCGTCTACTTCGCGGCGCTCGTCCTCGCGCTGCCGGTCCTCGGCGGCGGGCCGCTGGCCCGGCCGGCGTTCGCCATCGGGGCGTTCGGGGCCTCGCTGTCGTGGCAGCTCCTGCTCGCGGCCGCGGGGTCGCTCGCGCACCGGCGCCTGCCGCCGCAGTTCCAGGCGTGGCTCAGCATCGTCGGCAACGGGATGATCGTCGCCTTCGCCCTCCTGATCGCTATCGACCTACTGTGAGCCATCCGGCCGGGTGCCGCCCGGCCGGGTGCCGCCCGGCCGCGTGCCGCCCGGCCGGGACTGCCGCCGGGCTCAGCCGCGCGCCACCTCGCGATCGTCGAGCTCGTCGTCGATCTCGTCCCCCTCGTCACCCTCGTCGTAGTCGTCGAGGCCTTCCTCGCCCTCGAGATCAACCTCGGCGACCCCCGGGATCGGCCCCCCGGGCGGCGTCAGGAACCAGTAGACGGCCCAGCCGATGATCACGCCGACGAACGGCGCGGTGAGATAGATCCACAGCCCCGTGTAGTCGCCGGCGACGATCGCCGGCCCGAGCGAGCGCGCCGGGTTGACCGACGCACCGCTGAGCGGGATGCCGACGAAGTGGATGACCGTGAGGGTGAACGGGATGACGAAGACGCCATGCGTCGGATGGGTCCTCGTGATCGACAGGATCACGGCCACGAAGATGGCGGTCAGGATGACCTCGATGGCGAACGTCGGCCAGTCGGTGAGCCCGGCCGTGTTCCTGGTCGCCGACACCAGCTCGCGGGACGTGAGCAGCAGGATGGTGAGCGACGCCGCGATCGCACCGACGACCTGGGCAACGAGGTAGCCGATGCCGGTCACGATCTCGATGCGCCGATCCAGCACGGCCCCGAGCGTCACGGCCGGGTTGAAGTGGCCGCCCGACACGTGACCGGCGACGGCGATCGCGGCCAGCAGGCCGAGACCGAAGCCGAACGGCACGACCAGCAGGATGTAGGTCGTCGAGGCGAACTGCGCTGCCGCGAGCGAGCTCACGACGGCGAGCGAGCCGAGCCCGACGAGGATGAAGGTGCCGACAGCCTCGGCGACCAGCGCGCGGACGTTCATCGATCCCTCCCTGGACATGCCGATCCACGACCCGGTGCACCGGTCCGGCCCCGGAAGGATAGCCCGCCGCTCACCTCGTCTTCCGGGCGGCGCGGCGGCGACCGACCCCGTCGATGGCGGCGCGGACCAGCATGGCGTCGCGCCACGTCCGGCAGAGGACGTCGACGAGCTCGAGCCGGTCGACGGCCTGGCGCACCGCTCCCGATCCCGGCCCCATGCCCACAGCGACCGCACCGTGCCGCTCCAGGAGGACGGCGCCCGCCAATGGCTCGGGGCCTGCCGCGAGGGCGGCCGCAACGGCTGTCGCCAGGGCTTCGCTGCCCGGCTCGCCATACGGCACCACGGGCAGGCGCGGCAGGAGCATCGCCGTCTCCGGCAGCGCAGCGGGATCGGGCGCCGCGCCCGCGAGCGTCAGCGCCATCGAGGCCGGCACGTGGGCGTGGACCACGGCGCTGACGTCCGGGCGAGCGCGCAGGACGGCCCGGTGGATCGCCAGGTCCGAGCTCGGCCGAAGGCCGTCCGCGCGCTCCGGGAGCGGCCCCTCGAGCGGGACGACGAGGAGCTCGTCCGACGCCAGCTCGTCCTTCCGCAGCCCCGCTGGCGTGATGAGCAGGCGATCCCCGGCCAGCCTGACCGACAGGTTGCCCTCGCCGGCCGAGATGAGGCCCCGGGCGCCGAGACGCCGGCCGGCTGCCACGAGGGCCTCGCGCAGCTCCCCGAGCGGCGGATCAGGTGCGGCTGCCG
>VEOW01000197.1 GCA_012026785.1 Chloroflexota bacterium
CCGCTGATTGCGGTCAGGCGGTCGGGCCGGACGGTCAGGGCGGCCGGGCCGGGGCCGTCGGGCGGTTACGTCAACGGCACCACAGGCCGCCGGTCGATTCGAGCCAGTCGGCTACTCGAACACAGGCCCCTTCGAGGTCACCGTCGGTGAGGTCCAACTCCAGCGACGGCAGCCGTGAGGCCGACACGAGCTCGCGGAAGAGCGCCTGCTCGCGGATGAAGACGCCGAGGTCGTCGTACTGGCTCGGCTTCCCCGAGACCGCCAGGCGCTCGGCGCGCGCCGCCTCGAACGTCTCCTCGCGGCGCGTGCACAACACGACGTGGAAGCCGAGCGGCAGCAGCCGGTCCTCCAGCCATGAGAAGTCGTAGTGTCGGCCCCGCTCCTGCTGGTACGCCTGCGTCGAGAGGTGGAAACGGTCGACGATCCACGAGTAGTGAGGCTGCAGCTCGAACAGCCGGGCCCAGGTCGCGTACGTCTCCATCGCCCGCGCCTCCTCGGCCGGCTCGAAGTTGATCAGTCCCCTGCCCCAGGGGTACGGCGAGAACGCGCACCACTCCGCCGAGATCAGCGGCGAGTGGTAGCGATAGCGCCGCGGCCCGACGATCCGGGGGTGCTCGTTGAGCGCGAACGCCAGGTCGGTCTTGTGGGTCAGCCGCGTGCCTTCGAGGATCACCTTCGGGCACAGCTTCTCGCGCGCCATCTCGTTCGGATGGTGGCACGCTGCCCCCGTCCCGTCTCGTGACCAATGCGCCTGGAGTGGGCATTGGAGAGAAACGGGACGGGTGGCTGGGGGCCGGGGCGAGTGACTTCGGCTTAGCCCGCGGTGGTGGCGCGGCCGATGACGCCGGCGCCGACCGTTCGGTTCGTCTGCTCGTTGACGAGGATGAACGAGCCGGTCAGGCGGTTCTCCTGGTAGGTGTCGACGAACAGCGGCAGCGTCGTCCGGAGCTGGACCCGCCCGATCTCGTTCAGGGCGAGCGAGTCGACCCCCTCGACGCGATGGAGCGTGTTCACGTCGATGCGGTAGGCGATGTCCCGGACAAGGGCGCGCGCCCAGCGGGTGGTGTGCTTGATCGCGTACTTGGCGCCCTTGGCCATGGGGGCAGTCTCGTCCATCCAGCAGACCTGCGCGTCGATCTCCTGGGCGACGGTCGGGACGTTGTGGGGCCGGCAGATCATGTCGCCGCGGCCGATGTCGAGGTGGTCCTCGAGAAGGACCGTGACGGCCATCGGCGGGTAGGCCTCCTCGACCGGGCCCTCGGCCGTCTCGATCGAGGCGATCTTCGACTCGAAGCCCGACGGCAGCACGAGCACGGGGTCGCCGGCCTTCATGACGCCCGAGGCGACCGAGCCGGCGTAGCCGCGGTAGTCGATGACCGTCTTCGACTGCGGTCGAATGACGTACTGGACCGGGAAGCGGACGTCGACGAGGTTGCGGTCCGAGGCGACGTACAGCCGCTCGAGGTGGCGGAGCAGCGGCAGGCCGTCGTACCACGGCATGTGCTTCGAGAGGTTGACGACGTTGTCGCCGTGAAGCGCCGAGATCGGGATGAACGACAGGTCACGGACCCGCAACCGGGTGGCGAACTCGATGAACTCTTCGCGGATCGACTCGTAGGCGTCCTCCGACCAGTCGACCAGGTCCATCTTGTTGATGCACAGCAGGATGTGGGGCACGCCGAGGAGCGAGGCGATGAAGGCGTGCCGGCGGCTCTGCTCGGTAATGCCGCGACGGGCATCGAGGAGGAGTACGGCCACGTCGGCCGTCGAGGCCCCGGTGACCATGTTCCGGGTGTACTGGATGTGCCCGGGGGTGTCGGCGATGATGAATCGCCGCTTCGGCGTGGCGAAGAAGCGATAGGCGACGTCGATCGTGATCCCCTGCTCCCGCTCGGCCCGCAGGCCGTCGGTCAGCAGCGCCAGGTCGGTGAAGTCATGGCCGCGCTCCTTCGAGACCCGCTCGACCGCCGCGAGCTGGTCGATGAACAGCGTCTTCGAATCGAACAGCAGGCGCCCGATGAGGGTCGACTTGCCGTCGTCGACCGAGCCGGCGGTGGCCAGTCGAAGGAGGTCGCTGGCGGCCATCCGGCGTTCGAACGTCTGGGTTCGACCGGCCGTCGGCGTCTCCTGGGCGGCCTTGGCCTCGGCCATCTCCGCGCCGTTGCCGCGGCTCGCGCCGTTGCCACCACCTCGCGCCGCCATCAGAAGTAGCCCTCGCGCTTGCGGTCTTCCATGGCCGTCTCGCTGAACTTGTCGTCGCCGCGGGTCGCGCCGCGCTCCGTGATCCGTGCGGCCGCGACCGCGGCCAGGACCTTCTCCATCGTGTCGGCCTCGGATTCGACCGCCGCGGTCAGGTTGGCGTCGCCGATCGTGCGGTAGCGGACCTTCTTCCGCGACGGAACCTCGCCGTTGCGCGGCGGCGTGAACTCGTTCACCGCGTAGAGCATCCCGTCGCGCTCGATGACCTCGCGCTCGGCCGCGAGGTACAGCGGCGCGACCTCGCCCTCGAACTCGGTGATGTAGGTCCAGACGTCGAGCTCGGTCCAGTTCGACAGCGGGAAGACCCGGATGTGCTGGCCGGGCTGGACGCGGCTGTTGAACAGGTTCCACAGCTCCGGGCGCTGGTTCTTCGGATCCCACTGGCCGAACTCGTCGCGGAACGAGAAGACCCGCTCCTTGGCCCGGGCCTTCTCCTCGTCGCGCCGGGCGCCGCCGAACAGGGCGTCGAAGCCATGCCGCTCGACCGCCTCCAGCAGGACCGGCGTCTGGATCCGGTTGCGCGAGCCGCCGGCCTCCTCCTGGACGAGTCCGCGCTCGATCGCCTCGGGCACCGAGGCGACGATCAGCTGCAGGCCCAGGTCGGCGACCCACTTGTCGCGATAGGCGAGCACCTCGGGGAAGTTGAGGCCCGTGTCGACGTGCATGATCGGGAACGGGATGCGCGCCGGGGCGAAGGCCTTCCGCGCGATCGCCAGCATGATCGTGGAGTCTTTGCCGCCCGAGAACAGCAGGCATGGCCGCTGCATCTCGGCAGCGACCTCGCGGAAGATGAAGATGCTCTCCGCTTCGAGACTGCGGAGGTGGCTCAGGACATGCGATTTCAAGGGGTCGTTTGGTGACCTCTGTCGGTGTCTTCCGAGGGGCGCCGGGGAGGGCGCGCGGGGCGTTGCTCTCGGGACCCGAAGGTATCATCGCCGGGTGGAACCTGTCCGGCGGTGACCTTCGACCTTCCGCTTGTCATCGGTGGGCTCATCGTGGGCATCGTCGTCGGGCTGACCGGCATGGGCGGCGGCGCGCTCATGACGCCGATGCTGGTGTTCTTCTTTCGAACCGCCCCCCTGACGGCGATCTCATCCGACCTCGTCGCGAGCTTCGTCATGAAGCCGGCCGGGGCGCTCGTCCACTTGCGGCGCGGGACGGTCAACACCGACCTCGTGAAGTTCCTGTGCCTGGGCTCGGTGCCGGCGGCATTCTCGGGGGCCTGGCTGATCAGCCTCCTCCCGCGCGGCGAGACGCTCGACACGGCCCTCAAGACCCTGCTGGGCCTGGCGCTGCTGGCAGCCACGGCGGGCCTCGTCGTCCGCTCGTTCATGCAGATGTGGAACGCCAGGCTCCCGCTCGGCGAGGGTCCGGCGAGGCCGTCGCGACCGGTCGTCCAGGTTCGGCCGCTACCGACGATCGCGCTCGGGGCGGTGGCAGGCTTCATGGTCGGGCTGACCTCGGTCGGCTCGGGCTCGATCGTCATCGTGGCCCTGCTGCTGATGTATCCCGGCCTGAAGGCCTCGGCGCTCGTCGGCACCGACCTCGCCCAGGCGATCCCGCTCGTCGGCGCGGCCGCGCTGAGCCATCTGCTGCTCGGGGAGGTGTCACTCACCCTCACGGCGTCCCTGCTCGTCGGCGCCGTCCCGGGCGCTTGGCTCGGCGCCCAGATCTCCAGTCGGGCGCCCGGCGGCATCATTCGACGCGTCCTGGTGTTCCTGCTGCTCGCGTCGGGGTTGCGGCTGCTCGGGGTGGCGACGGAGGTCGCCCTCCTCGCGGCGGGCGCGGTGCTCATCCTGGGCAGCGTGGCATGGGTCACGATTCGGAAGCGCGTCAAAGCCTCGGCCGCGCGCGCCAGAGAGGAGGCTCGAGTGGCAACGGCGACGGAGACGGATGGACCGCCGCAGCGGGGCGCGGGCGTCTTCCTGACCGGCCTGTCCGGCGCCGGCAAGTCGACGATCGCTGCGGCCCTCGCGGACGCGCTGCGGTCCGACGGCCGCGCCGACGTCTCGATCATCGACGGCGACGTCCTGCGCGCCCAGCTGACGACCGATCTCGGATTCGATCGGGCCTCTCGTGAGCGGAACGTCGAGCAGGCGGCGACGCTTGCGGCCGAGCGGGCGGCCGCCGGCGGGCTGGCGATCACGGCCCTGATCGCGCCGTTTGCCAGCGCCCGGCGACGCGCCCGGGAGCTCATCGAGCCGGTGGCTCCGTTCCTGCTGGTCTTCGTGCACGCGCCACTCGAGGTCGCCGAAGGACGCGACCCGAAGGGCCTCTACAAGCGCGCGCGGGCGGGCGAGATCCCGGACTTCACGGGCATCGATTCACCCTACGAGGCGCCCGAGGACGCGGACGTGACGATCGACACGACGCGGACGTCGGTCCCAGAAGCGGTCGCCCTCATCCGGGCGGCGCTGGCGCGCCGGCTGGCCACGCAGGGCGAACCGACGCGCTGAGGTCAGCGGCGCCGGACCAGCCGGGCGATTCGGTCGCGGAGGTCGCCGCGCATCCGCCGGAAGAGCACGAGGCCCAGCTGAAGGGTCGAGATGCGGAACAGCTCTGGCGGCTCGGAGTACGGCGACGGCATCTGCAGCGGCGGGCCGGCCTCCGGATCCGGCTCCATGCGGGCCGTCCCCCGGGCGGCGCCGGTGGCCAGCAGGATGCCGAACGCCAGGCTGGCCGCGACGTCGGGCTTGATGACGTAGGGCGCCGATCCTTCCTCGCGCCTGGTCGAGACCCGGGTGAGGCTCTCGAGATCGCCGACGACCCGCACCCCGGAGGCCGCGATCCCGTCGACGATCTCCCGAGCCAGCTGGCCGACCGGTTCGAGCGACCACGGCGGCAGGTCGACCTTGGCCTCGTCAGGCGCCGGCTTCCGTCGCTCCATCAGCGCCGCGGCACCGCGGCGCAGGACCCGCGTATACAGGGGGACGGGCATCTTCTCGGCCTTGTAGATCGCGTTGAAGGCCCGGACCATCTCGATCTCGGGCAGCGTCAACGAGCGGTTGACCAGGGCTGGATCGAACTGGAGCGTTCCGCTCGTCAGCCCCACCAGCTCCTCGAAGACGCGAAGGACGAAGTCGTGGTCCTTCTCATCGAGGATGACAGCGGTCACGTTCTCGGCCCCGACGACGTCGGCCCAGCGGCGGATGAGGGCGTCGTGCTGGTGGCGCCTCCAGAAGTTCGGGCTGACCTTGCCGCGTGGCTGGGTCAGGAGCTTCCGCAGCCAGACGTCGAACTCCTCGGTCAGCCGGTTCTGGACGTACTGCTGCCACTGCGAGGGCAGGATCCGGGCGATCGGTCGAAGGGTGACCGCGATGTGGATCGGCTCGCCGCCCAGGTCGCGGACGACTCGGCGGATGGTGTCCGAGTCGGCCTCGGAGAAGTACTCGCTGCTGAGGACGACCCGCTGGGCTCGCGCGCCTCGAACTTCGGCGGCCAGTCGCTGCCAGGTTCGAATGTCCGGCGGCTTTCGATCGTCGGACCAGGGCGACGGCCGCCCGATGACGGCAAGGACCTGGCTC
Source organism: Chloroflexota bacterium (assembly GCA_012026785.1). Classification (GTDB taxonomy): domain Bacteria; phylum Chloroflexota; class Limnocylindria; order Limnocylindrales; family CSP1-4; genus UBA5189. The sequence goes on from VEOW01000197.1 coordinate 5,784, forward strand.
GCGGAGTGGCGCCCGTAGCCGGCGTACTGAACGCCCTGCTCCTTGGCCTGCGTTCGAGCCAGGTGGAAGGCCCCCTGCAAGGCCGTCGTTCCGGTCTTGTGCGGCCCGATGTGGACGAGCTTGGTGCCCTCGGCCAGGAGCAGCCCGGTGGCAGCGGGACGTTCGACGGCGATCGCTTCCATGTACCTCCCCGGTGGACCTGGCGCTCGAATGCCGCCGGGATGCGGGTCGCGCGCCCGATCGGTCGACGGTCGGTCGACGGTCGGATGGAACGTGGGGAGCCGGCAGGCTCAGGGCAAGGTTCCCACACTTCGAACGATGTCGCATCTCGCGCGGTGGCCGGGCCACGTGACAACGGCGATGAGGAACCCTCGGGGGATTGCGGCCGGCGGCGTGGAACCCCGAGGCGCCGGCCAGGACCCCGTCAGCCGGCCTCCTGGTAGCAGTAGACGTAGATCGGGTTGCTGCCGACCTCCTGGCCGGGCAGCCGGGGGTTCGAATGATCGACCTTGAGGGCGATGGTGTGGCGGGCGGCGCCGGTGCCCTCGCGCTTCGAGCCGTCCGGGTAGACGTTGGGCTGGACCCAGTAAGCGACGGGCCATGTCTCTTCGTAGTCGCCCCCGGACCAGACGACCTGGTTGGACGCCGCGGAGTAGACGTACGAGCCGTTCGTCCGAGGCTCGCCCGGCGTGTAGCCGGCCTCGTAGCGACCCCCGGAGAGCAGCTCGACGTAGCTCAGGTAGGTGTACTGCGGGACCAGGTAGCAGCGGTACATGCCGATCGGTGGACCGACCGCGGTGGAGTCGCTCGTGGGGCCCGTGGTGGGTGCGGTCGTCGCCGGCGTGACGGTGGCGGCAGCGCTGGGCGCGGCCGGCGTCGTCTTGGCACCTGCCTGGGTTGCCGCCGGTCTCAGGGTCGACGCCGGACCCGGGGCGGGCCCACTGCAGGCGGCGAGTGCGACGAGCGCGACGAGAACGAGCGCGAAATGGGCGCGGCGCATGGAACCCCCCGACCGGCGCGCCTTCCCTCGAGACGCTCCCTCTCCGGCTGGCCGGCATGGTAGCGGGGTCTACGAACCGACAAGCAGCCGCTCGCGGCGAAACGACCGCTCCGCCAGCTCGAACTGCTCGAGCAGTCCCCAACGCGGGACTGCACGCGAGCGGCGGTGACGCCGTACAGCTCGGCGTAGAAAACGAGGTTCTCGCGGGCCGTGAGTCGCTCGTCGAGCGACGGCGTCTCGGTCAGGACCCCCGTTCGAGCCCGAACCTCCGCACCGGCCACGGTCGGATCGAGATCGAGGACTCGAATGGTCCCGCCATCGGGCCGCAGGAGCCCGTTCAGCAGGCGGATGGTCGTCGTCTTGCCGGCGCCGCTGTGGCCGAGGAGGCCTACGACCTCGCCGTGCGTGACCTCGAAGCTGACGCCATCGAGGGCCCGGACGTCGCCGAACCGGCGGTCCTCGTTGTCAGCCAGGATTACCGAGGCCATCGCCCTCAGCGTACGGGAGGGCGATGCTGGGCGACTGCGGGCAAAGTCGCCAGAAGGGCGCGACTAATGAGCGGAAGTACGCATTGCCGAGCCCCTTCGCGCCTCTAGGATCGGAGCATGATCGGCAGTTTCACCCGGCTGGTCTTGCGTTACAGACGGGTGCTGCTCATCGCACAGACCGTGGTGCTCGTCCTGCTCGCGGCGATCCTGGTCGCAGTCTTTCTCGCCGACCGCGATCAGCAGCTCTGTACCTACTCCAGCGCCCCCGGCTATGGCAATCCGTGGTCGCCGGATCACTGTCGGCCGTAGCGGTATGGCGCGCCCGGACGCTCAAATCAGATGGTGAGCCCGGAAGGACTTGAACCTTCAACCCGCTGATTAAGAGTCAGCTGCTCTGCCATTGAGCTACGGGCCCAGGCGCGTGAGTTTACCGCAGTTCGAGCTCAGGCTCGGCCGACGAGCGGGATTCGCTGGCCGTTGACGGGGCCTGCGGCGGGCGAGCAGAGCCAGGCCAACGCAGCGGCGATCTCGGCGGGCCGGGTGTGCGTTGGCTTCTGGTCGTTGATCGTCCGAACGAGAATGACGTTCGCGGTCGCGGTCGTCCCGGCGAGCTCCCTGGCGACCGACAGGGTCAGGCTTTCGACCGACGCCTTCGAAGCCGCATACGCCGCGACCTCGGTGACCGGGGCGCCGGCGAGCGGGGTCGAGACGGTCACGATCCGGCCGTGCTCGGCGGCCCGGATATCCGGCAAGAACGCACGGAGCGCGTGGACCGTTGTCATCACGTTCAGATCGAACAACTCACGCCAGACGTTCAGCTCCGTGTCGCCGAAGGAGGTCCCGCCGATGTAGCCGCCGACGAGGTGCAGCAGCACCGAGGGTGGGCCGAATCGGTCCCGGACAGCCTCCGCCCCGGCGAGCGTCGCCTCAGGGTCGTCGAGATCGATCGCGAACCCGGCATGGCGCTCGCGGCCGCCGGGCAAGCTCTCGAGGAGCTCGTCAACCTCGTCCTCCGATCGCGCGACGAGGCCAAGCCGCGAGCCATCGTCGGCAAACCGCCGGGCGACGGCAGGCCCGAGCTTGCCCGTCGCTCCGGTGATGACGACGACGCGATCGGCCATGGATCGAACCCTACCGCAGCTCGCCGGCGAGGAGGTCCATCAGCAGCCCATCGTGGTAGGTCCCGTCCCGCCGCCGCTCGTATTGCCGCATCACGCCGACGCGCCGGAACCCCACCTTCTCGTACGCTCGAATCGCGCGGACGTTGTCGGCGGCCGGATCGATCGTCAGCCGATGATGGCCTCGAACCTCCAGCAGCCAGCGGGCCAGGGTTCGAACGGCTTCCGTCCCATAGCCACGGCCCTGGTTGGCCGCACCGACGAAGACATCGATTCCGGCGTGACGGTAGTCGGGCTCGTTCTCCTCGGCGTACTGGATGCTGCCGATCAGCTCGCCGTCGAGCTCGATCGCGAACGGCACGACCTCGTCCTCCTCGAGCAGCTCGTGGGCGCTGTGCTCCGGGCCGCGCGAATCCCACCACTGCTGGACCGTCGGGTCCGACAGGATCTCGATCAGCCGCTCGCGATCCTCTGGCACGAGCGGACGGAGCACAACACGCTCGCCTCGAATGACCGGCCGGTCGTCGCTCAACGGACGCTGACGTCCACCTGCTGGACGAGGTTGTTGCCCATGCCCTGCTCGTTCCAGGGCTGCTCGACCGGCTGGGTCGCACCGCTCGAATCGGTCGCCCGGCAGGCCAGGACGTGGTCGCCGGGCTCGGCGGTCCATTCGAACGACCACGACCGCCAGGCGAACTCGCCGACGCTCGGCCCCAGGGTCCCAGGCGTCCAGTCGCCGTCGACACCGACTTCGACCTTGGTGATCTCGCCGTCGCCCGACCATGCGCGGCCGGTGAGGGTCACGGGCCCTCGATCGACCAGGCGACGGCGGGTCAGGAAGTCGGGGATCCCCGGCGGGACCACGAGGGCCCGGACACGGATGCGGGTGACCGGCTCTCCCGGGTCGTCCGGGGCGGCCTGGTAGTGGTAGGCGGTCGCCTGCTGGTAGCCATCGAACGGCTCGGTGACGGCCTCGATCGAGGTCAGCCACTTGACGCTCGTCATGCCGTACCAGCCCGGCACGAGGAGGCGCAGCGGGCTGCCGTGCTGGGGCTGGAGCGGGGCGCCGTTCATCTCGTAGGCGAGGAGGACCTCGGGGCGTGACGCCTCGGCGATCGTCAGGCTGCGCTGGTAGTCCTGCTCGATCTCACCCTGGACCCCGCGATCGGCGCCGGTGAAGACCAGCTCGAGGGCGCCCTCGTCGAGGCCCGCCTCCTCGAGGATCGGGGCCAGTGGCGTGCCGGTCCACTCGGCCGTGCCGCTCGCCTCGAGGAGCCACGGCTGGCTGATCGGACGGGGCTGGAGTCGAGCCCGGCCGTTGCCGGCGCACTCCATCGTCACCGGAATCGTGCGGCGGGGCCGGGCCTGGAGGTCCTCGAGCGAGAGTTCGAGGGGACGCTTGACGGCGCCGCCGATCCGCAGACGCCACGTCGCCGAGTCGAGCGCCGGGATGTCAAAGTGGACGAGCAGGTAGTGGAGACCCGTCGGGGTCAGGTCGTAGCGCAGGGCTTCGAGCGGCATGCCGCGATTGCGGGTCGCGAGCTGGAGCTCTTCGAACGTCAGCGGAGCGTCGGTCGGTTCGACGGACAGGGCGCTCATTCCCCTACTCTACGCGGCCCTTATCGCCGCCGAGGGAGCGGCGCATCTGGAGGCCGTAGACCTCGTAGCCGAGCCGCTCATAGAAGCGCCGCGCGCCATCGTTCGCCGCCGACAGGTCCAGGATCATGCGCTCCGCGCCATGGTCGCGGGCCCACGCCTCGGCCGCCTCCATGAGGCGCTCGCCGATCCCCTGCCCGCGCCACTCCGGCAGGACGACGATCCCGAGGTCGGCGCTTCGAATCCGCTGCAGCGCGCCGCCCGCCACGCCGGTGAGCACGATCGCGATCTCGACCATGCCCACGACCCGTCCGTCGACGGTCGCCAAGAGCGTCTGGCGCGACGGATCCTCGGCCTGGCGTCTCCGGAGGAAGTCCGCCGAACCCGCGCGATCCGGCACTTCCCAGGCCGCGGGGTCGATCGCCGCGTGATGCTCCGCGCTGGCCTGATCGAGGTCGACCATCGCCTCGAAGTCAGAGAGCGTCGCGGGCCGGATCTCGACGTCGACGGTGGGCACCGACTCATGATGCCGCAAGGGAGGTCCGCCCCTCATCCTGGAGCGGGTTCCTCTGGGCGCGCCCTTGCTACGCCCGGTGCCCCTGGGTTCGCGATCGCCTACGCGCCACCTGCGTCGTACCAGCCGATTCGGCCCGATCCGGGATCACTGACGCAAGGAGAGCGTGCTATCCACCGATCAGTCCGAATCGATGACCGGATACGCACCACGCTCGGAATCTGGGAAGGCCGCGAGCGTGGCCGCTCGCCCGCCGACTGACAATCCGTGGATACGACGCTCCTCTTGCGTAGGCGACAGCCGCAGTCCCTCGTTCACCGTTGGGGATGCCACGCGGTCGTGAGGGCGGCAAATCCCCGAACCCGTCGCGTCACTTGAGCCGCCGCGCCGCCATTCGAGACCAGTAGCCGACGACGGCACCCGCGATGCCGAGGCTGGTGATGAGGCTGCTCGAGATGACCGGCCCGACTTCAGAGCCGCCCAGCGCCGCCGCGACCGCCGTCACGACCAGCGGCCCGAACGCGATGAGCCATGCGACGCCCACGAGGCTGGACCAGCGGACCACATTCGGCCCCGGGCGAGTCAGCAGCAGGCTCCCGATCAGGAACGCCACCAGCGCACCACCGAGCACCCGCGCGGGCAACGCGAGATTCGCCAGCAGGGCCCCGAGGTCGTTGAGACGCTCGCCGATGAGTACGAACGACAGGAGGCCGGCGCACGTCACGCCAGCCATGATCCAGAGTGCGCCGGCGAGTCGAAGACCACTCATCCCACCACTCCCACAGCGCTCAGTCGTCGATGTGCCTGTCGCGCGACGGATCCGGAGCCTACAGCGCCGCCGGTTCTCCGGGTCCTACCCCTCGCTCGACGTTTCCGTCACCCGCCGCCGTCGGTCGGCCCGAGAGGCGGCGGTGCAGCCTCGGCGCCAGGCTTGTGTTCAGGAGCCTTGAGCTCGACGAACACCACGTGCGTCTCGGAGTCGCCGATGTTCTCGCCTGAGTGCTCCTGGGCAGCGAGCCAGCGGACGGCGCCCGGTTCGAACGTCACCTCGCGGGACTCCCCGCCCGCCACGAGTCGGCGACGGAACGAGCTGAGCGTGACCATCACGCTGTCCGGGTGGTCGTGGGGCTGAGTCCGATCGCCGGGCGAGTCTCGGTATTCGAGCACCCGGACGGCGTCGTTCTCCATGACGACGCGGTACAGCTCGGGGTTGGTGACGACGGGATCGCGGGCCATCAGTCGGGCGCCTCCTGACTGTGTCGAGCTAGATCGACGTCCATCCAGTGTACGAATCGAAGGCGGCAAGACCTTCCGCGCCGGTGACCGTTGGGGTCTCCTTCCAGCCGCCGAGCGGGAGGTGCGTCTCGGCGCCCAGAACCGTCTCGTTCGTGAAGCTATCCGGATCCGTCGACACGTCTGCCTGCACAGGCGGAAGGAGCGGGACGAATCGGGCCTCGCCTGCGTCAATAGGGTGATGGCGCTTGACTTCGCATCGCCCTCGCCGAACCTCGTGGTCGTCGAACCGACCGCAACGCGAGGAAACGCGGTGCCCTTCGAGGAGCTGTTCGAACGCCACTACCCGGATGTCTTTCGGTACGCCCTCGTCCTTACGAACAGTCGCGAGGACGCCGAGGACGTCGCCGCAGAGACGTTCGCCCGTGCCTGGACGGCGTTCCGTGAGCACCGCGAGCCGCAGGGGCCGCCACTGCCGTGGTTGTTCACCATCGCTCGAAACATCGCGACCGATTGGTGGCGGCGCCGCAGCCGCAGGGCCACCCATCTCCTCCCGCACCACGACGGGGACTCGCGCGACGCGGTGGAGTCGCTGCTCTGGCTGGAGTCGCTCGTGCGAGCGCTGCCGCCGCGGCAGCGCGAGGTCATCGCCCTTCGCTACCACCGAGACCTGAGCGACCGCGAGATCGGTCGGGTGATGGGCCTCTCTGAGTCGGGGGTGCGTTCGCTCGTCGCGCGGGCGATCCAAACGCTGCGGCAGCACCCGGAGATCTGGCGATGAATGCTCCCGAAGACCCGCGGATCTGGCAAGGCCTCCGGGCGCATCTCGATGCCCTCGGTTCACTGCCGACCGTCCCGCCCGTCGGCACCATCCTCGATCGACCGAGGTCTCGCCGGCCGTTCCGGGCCATCGCCGGGCTTGCCGGCGTCGGAGGCATCGTCCTCGCGATCGGACTCCTGCTCCCGGCCCTGCGTCCGGTGACCGCTCCGATGACGGGCGCGACGCCAACGTCGTCGTCCGCGCCGGCGACAGTGGCCGCGACCCCGACCGCGGCTCATTTCGATTGGGGGAAGCTCATCGGCCACTGGTACGTGGCGATCGAGGCGACCGAGGATGGCGAGCCCATCGCGCTCGTTCCCGAGACGTTCCGGCTCCGCTTCGACGATGTCTCAAACTTCGCCGCCACGCTCGGATGCATCGGCGCCAAGGGCAACTACCAGCTCCGGGACGGGCGGCTCGTGACCGTCAACTTCACCCTCCCAGCAATGGCGTGTGGGCGCGAGGTAGCCTGGTATCCCGGGTTCCTGATGTCGAGCCCGACGATCAGCTGGGGCCCCACGGGTCGTCTCGTCCTGAACAATGGTGACACCGTGGTCACCTTTGAGGAGGAGTAGGCACCCATCTGACCGCAGAGGAAGCTCCTCGGCGCGAATCACCGAACGGAGCCGACGGCGAGTGACGCTCAGCCTTGATGCGCCCGGCGGCTCACCCGGACGCGGCCTGGTTGTCGATCTGGGCGCGCTGGAGGCGGCCGCTGAAGTCGACGTAGATCGACTTCCACTCGGTGTACGAGTCGAGGGCGGCGTGGCCGGCCTCGCGGTGGCCGTTGCCGGTCTCCTTCCAGCCGCCGAACGGCAGGTGCGTCTCGGCGCCGGTCGTGCCGGCGTTGACGTAGACGATGCCGGTCTCGAAGTCACGCATCGCCCGGAAGGCGCGGTTCACGTCCCGGGTGAAGATCGAGGCCGACAGGCCATAGCGGGTCTGGTTGAGGGCCGTGATCGCCGCGTCGAAGTCGTCGACCGGGATGATCGACAGGACCGGCCCGAAGATCTCCTCCTGGCCGATCCGATCCATCGGCATGACGTTCGCGAAGATCGTCGGTTCGAAGAAGTTGCCGTGTTCGAGCTCACCGTCCGTCGCCGGGTGTCCCCCGAGGACCAGCTCGCCTTCGACCTGGCCGATCTCGATGTACGAGCCGACCTTCTCGACGGCCGCCGGGTTGATGAGCGGGCCGACATCGACGGCTTCATCGAGACCCGAGCCCAGCCGGAGGCCCTTCGCCCGCCGTTCGAGCCGTTCGAGGAGGGGTTCGACCACCGGCTTCTCGACGATGACCCGGGAGCAGGCGGTGCAGCGCTGTCCGGTCGTCCCGAAGGCCGACCACAGGATGCCGTCGGTCGCGAGGTCGAGGTCGGCGTCGGCCAGGACGACGACGCCGTTCTTGCCGCCGAGCTCGAGGGAGACGCGCTTGAGGCGCTTCGCCGCACGTTCGGCGATCGACTTGCCGGTCGAGGAATGGCCGGTGAACGAGATCACCGGGACGTCGGGTGATTCGACGCGCGCGTCGCCGACCTCCGCGCCGCCACCGGTCACGAGGTTGACCACCCCGGGCGGGAACCCGGCCTCGGCCATCAGCTCGACGAGCAGCGTCGCGCAGTGGGGCGTGTCGCTGGCCGGCTTGAAGACGACGGTGTTGCCGGTCACGAGCGCCGGCATCATCTTCCAGCACGGGATGGCGATCGGGAAGTTCCAGGGCGTGATGATCCCGGCGATGCCGATCGGCTGGCGGATGCTCATCGCCCACTTGTCGGACAGCTCGCTGGGCACGGTGTCGCCGAACATCCGGCGGCCCTCGCCGGCCATCAGGTAGGCGATGTCGATGCCTTCCTGGACGTCGCCCCGGGCCTCGGCGATGACCTTGCCCATCTCGCGGGTCATCGCCCGCGAGAGGCGCTCCTTGTTTCGCGCCATCAGCTCAGCGAAGGCGTACAGAATCTCGCCGCGCTTCGGGGCCGGGGTGGCCTTCCAGCGCGGCAGGGCCATCTCGGCGGCCTTGATAGCCATCGCGGTGTCGGCCTTCGTGCCGGCCTGGAAGCGGCCGATGACGTCACGCCGGTCGGCCGGGTTGACGCTTTCGAAGGTCTGGCCGCCGACGCTCTCGACCCACTCGCCGGCGATGAACAGCTTGAAGGTGGGGGTCTCTGCGTCCGCCTTGGGAACCGAGCGCTCGGTGGTCTGCGTCATGCGTTGCTCCTATGTCAAGCCGCGACCGCTGTCAAGGGAGCAGCGATCGCGGCTTGGATGGCTTCGTCGACAGAGAGCCGCCGGAAGACCTCG
>VEOW01000144.1 GCA_012026785.1 Chloroflexota bacterium
ACGGCCACCGCCACGATCGGCTTCCGCTGTTCCGGCTCGGCGGGAACGGCGGTCTACAACATCACTTCCGACGACGGCCTGTACGAGACGGGGCCGGGCGCGCCGCGGATGCGCCACGCCACGAACCTCGCGCAGCACCTGAAGTACAGCGTGAACCTGCCGCAGTCGGGATCGGTGCCGAAGAACACGAACCAGGCGATCACCGTGACCGGCACCGTGGCCGTCGCCGACTTCCAGAACGCCATGGCCGGCACCTACGCCGACACGGTCGTGCTGAGCATCGCCCCGTAGTAACATCCCTCCTGCGCCCCGCGCCGGGGCCGTGGCCGCAACGCGCCAGGAAGGAAATCCCCGCCGTGAACCCTCGACCGATCCGGGCAGCACTCGCCGCTCTGGCCGCCGCGCTGGCCGCGTCGCTTCCCGCGGCCGCGGGAAGCTTCGGCGTCTCCCCCATCCGCGTGGACCTCGACCGCTCCACGCGCACCGGCATCGTCACCGTCTCGAACGACGACAGCCGAAAGCTCTCGTTCCGCATGAAGCTCTTCGAGTGGACGCAGGACGAGAAGGGCGAGGATGCACACGCCGAGAGCGCGGACCTCATCTTCTTCCCGCAGATCATGACCGTCGAGCCGGGAGACAAGCGCGTCATCCGCGTCGGCACGCGCGCCGGCGAGCCCGGGCGCGAGAAGGCCTATCGCCTGTTCATCGAGGAGCTGCAGGATCCCGCGACCGCGGGCGCCCAGGGCGCGCAGGTCGCGGTGCTGCTTCGCTTCGGCGTCCCCGTCTTCGTGGCGCCGCCGTCGGGGGCGGCGAATCCCGAGTTCGCGTCCGCGTCGGTCGCGCGGGGCAAGGTGGTCCTCCGGATCCGGAACGCGGGAACGCGCCACGTGCGGTTCGACGAGCTAACGCTGCGCGCCGGCGAGGACGTGATCGCGCGCACCGGCGGCTGGTACGTCTTCCCGGGGGCCACGCGCGCCTTCGAGATCCCGGTGCCCAGGGACAAGTGCCGATCCTCCGGCCGGCTCGAGATCGTGGCCGGCATGGAGGGCCGCGAGATCCGCCAGGCGATCGAGGCGCAGCCCCTGCTCTGCGAGCCGTGAGCGCGGCGGGCCGCGCCCGCATCCGGCGCCGCCGCCTGGCTGCCGCGGCGCGCGCGATCCTGCTCCTTCCCGCGAGCCTGCCCGGGGCCCTGGCCCTGGAGCTGCAATTGAGCCGCACGCTCTCGGAGCGCCAGCCGGCCGCGAAGCGATTTCCCGGACCCACGCAGCCCCTGATCGTGGCGCTCACCATCAACGCGGTGCGGCACGGCGAGAAGTTCGTGCACGCAACCTCCAGCGGCGCCCTCCTGGTGCGGGCGGAGGACCTGCGCGGCATCGTCACCCTGCCCGCGGGCGTCGAGGAGTACGACGTGGAAGGCGAGCGCCACGTGCTCCTCTCGTCGATCCCGGGCGCGCGCGTCGAGTTCGACGAGAAGACGCTCGAGGCGAAGGTGATGTTCGCTCCGGAGCTCCTTCCCGGACGCGTGATCGACCTCGCCCGCCGGCCGCCCGAGTTCGACACGATCGCCTCGCCTCGAAGCGCCCTGCTCAACTACCGCCTCGGCTACTACGACGCCACCGGGAGCGGCTCCGGATTCCTGAGCCTCGCCACGGAGGCGGCCATCTCCGCCGGCGACTGGCTGCTGCGCAGCCAGTCCACCCACTCGCGCTCCCAGGAAGGCACCACGGGCGCGCGGCTCGAGACCCAGCTCATCCGCGACGACCGCGAGAACCTGCGCCGCCTGATCCTCGGCGACTCCTTCACGCCGGGCCTGCCGCTGGGCTCGGCGGTGCCCTTCGGCGGGGTGACCTTCGCGAAGGCCTACCTGCTCGACCCCTACGTGACGCGGCAGCCGGGCGCCGGATTCCGGGGCGTGGCGGAGTTCCCCTCGCAGGTGGACTTCTACGTCGGCAACACGCTCGTGATGCGCCAGCGCGTCGACCCGGGCCCCTACGAGATCCGCAACTTCAACTACTACGGCGGGCGCCAGGACGTGCGCGTGGTGGTGCGCGACGTCTTCGGGCGCGAGCAGACCGTCGCCTACCCGTTCTACTTCGCGCCGCAGGGCCTTGCCGCCGGGCTGCACGACTACGCCTACCAGGCCGGGGTGCTGCGCGAGGACTTCGGCTCGCGAAGCACCGGCTACGCGGAGCCGGTGCTCGCGATGTTCCACCGCTACGGCGTGAACGACCGTCTCACGCTCGGCGTTCGCGCCGAGGGCACCTCGAAGCAGTTCAACGCGGGCCCCGAGGCCGTCTTCCGCGACGAGCGGGTGGGCGTCTTCGCCGCCGGCGCCTCGGTGAACCGCGACGAGGACGGCGACGGGCACGCCTTCTACTTCTCGCACGCCTTCCAGCTGCGCGAGCTGTCCACGCAGGTCCTCTACCAGCGCCACTCGGCGGGCTACGCGCCGGTCCACCTCGGCATCCGCCCGGCGCTGCCGAGGAGCGCCGCCGGCGCGGTGGTGGGCTACTCGTCGCCGGGGCTGGGCTCGTTCAACGTCGGGTTCGCGCGCCGGGAGATGGCGGACGAGCCCCTCAGCCGGTCCGTGACGCTCGCCTACTCGCTGCCGGTGGGAGGCGCGGGCAACCTCATCGCGACGTGGCGGCGCGAGCTGGGCCCGGCCGGGGGCAACGAGTTCTTCGCGGGGCTGCAGCTCCTGCTGGACGGAACCCACGTCCTGAACGCCTCGCACGCGCGCGACCTTCACGGCGCGACGACCGACACGGTGCAGCTCAGCCGCGAGTTGCCGCGCGGGGAGGGCATCGCCTACTCGCTCAACGCGCAGCGCCGCGAGGACGAGACGGGCACCCAGCGGACCGTCAACCCGCGCGTGGAGTGGCACACGCGCTGGGGAACGCTCTCGGGCGAGGCGGCGCAGGTGAGCGGCGGCGGGGCCGCGACCTCGACCGCGTACAACGTGGCGCTCGCGGGCGCGCTCGTGGCGGCGGGAGGTCACTTCGCGACGAGCCGGCCCATCACCGACAGCTTCGCCGTCGTGGAGCTCTCGCCGCCGCTCGCCGGCGTGCGCGTCTACGAGAACAGCCAGGAGATCGGGCGCACGGACGCGCGGGGACGCGTGCTGCTGCCCAACATCGCTTCCTACTCCAGCAACTACGCCTCGATCAACGACAAGGACATCCCGATCGAGTACGCGATCGACCGCATGGGCTGGACCTTCTCGCCCGGCTACCGCACCGGCGCCCTGCTGTCCTTCCACGTGCGGCGCGTGCAGGGCTTCGCCGGCCGCCTGCGCCTTCGCCTCGCCGGGGAGGAAAAGCCCCTGGAGTATCATCTCGTCACGCTCGCGGCGGGCGGCTCGACCTACGAGTTCACCACGGCGGGCGGCGGGGACTTCTACGTGGAGAACGTTCCAGCCGGGCGGCACCGCGCCCGCGTCGCCATCGAGGGCAAGCCCTGTGAGTTCGAGCTCGTCATTCCGGAATCGACCGACATGCTGGTACCGCTCGGCGACGTGTTCACCTGTGCGCTGGCGCCTTGAAGCCTTCGCGGCGCTCGTCCTCGCGCTCGCGGCGACGCCCGCGGCGGCGGCGACCTCGTGCAGCGCGTCCGACATGTCGATGAGCCTGGGCGTCTACGACGGCTTCAACGCCGCCCCCACCGATTCGAGCGCCGTCCTCGTGGTCACCTGCGCGCGCGACGGCGGGCCGGCCACGACGGCGGTCACCATGGCGATCGGCCCGAGCCTGAACACCGGCGGCACCGCCAGCCGCGCTCTCAAGCACGCCACGGCGCCGGACCTCCTCGCCTACAACCTCTTCCGCGACGCCTCGCGCCTGCTGGTCTGGGGCAACACGCCCGGCACCAACACGCTCACGCAAAGCGTCACGGTGCCCAACAAGTCGAGCGCCACCCTCACCTTCACCCTGTTCGGCCGCATCGACCCGCTGCAGGACGCGCGAGCGGGGTCGTATTCCGACAGACTCACGATCACCCTGAATTTCTAGTCGTACCATCGCGTGGTACCCGCGGCCTCCCGGCTACCGACGTAATGGCAAGCCGTTAAATCCATTACACTTTCGGCGCGACCCCCATGCGACAATGGCGTCGTCAAACGGGGGCCGGGCACGGTCCCGCGCACAACGAGAAGAAGGCATTCGCGGGAGTCGATGACGGAGACACGAATCGGTTCGAGGCGGATCGCGCTGCGTGGCACGCGCAAGGATCTTCGTTTCGCCGCCGCCGCGGCCGCCTTCCTCGCTCTCCCCGCGCTGGCCCAGGACCCTCCGACCGCGGCGCCCGCGAAGACGACGACCGTCGCGCAGGGCGCGACGATGGCCGGCATCACGAACATCACCGTGGCCACGGGCGAGCGTGCGGCGCCGCCGCGACCGCCCGCTCCGGAGTACGTCGACAAGCTGATCGAGGGCGTCGCTCCCGACGACGAGGCGGTCGAGAGCGCGCAGGCCGGCGACCTCTCGCCGGGATTGCGCTACTGGTCGACCGAGTTCTTCATGGACCACCGCGAGATTTCCGGACTCGGGACCACGACATCACCCGGCGTCGCGCTGAGGCATCGCCGCGAGACCGAGCGCTACGGGGATTTCCAGCTCGAGCTCGACGTTTCCCGGGGCGAGCAGATGCCGTCAGACCCGAGACTCACGCGGGCGCGGTTCACCCTCTTCCACGACCAGTTCGCGCTGACCGACTCGGTGAGCGCGAACACGGTGTTCGGCGTTTGGCGCTCGGCCTTCTCGCCATGGCTGGCGAGCTCCTACCGGGTGAACCTCCCTTCCTCGCTCGCCGCGGGCGCCTTCACGGTCGTCTCGGGCCCGGATTCGGAATTGCGCGCCGGCGGCGGGCGCATCGGCAAGCTGGTGGGCATGTCGGTGCAGGGATTCGAGGCGCTGGACGGTACCGTCGCGAACGTCGACTACTCCCGGCGCCTACGCGACGGGACGTTCGTCGGGGGCGGGCTCGTCTCCGTCCGCGGATCCCGCGACGTGCCCGACCACACGGCCGCCCCGCTCGCCGCCGACATGCCGGTTTCGCTGCCGGTGGGCGAGGGCCGGATGAAGGTCCAGGCGGCCGTCGACGACAATGGCGAGACCGGCTTCTGGGCCGACAGCAAGCTCAAGTCCGGGCGGATGACCCATCGGGTCGGGGCGTTCCGCATGTCCCCCGGCCTCCTCTTCGGCGAGATCACGCCGCAGAAGGACAGCCAGGGCCTCTACTGGCGCACGGACACGCGAAGCAGCACGACGACCGCGAATTTCGGGATCGACCTCTCCTCCACGAACCTCGATCGCAATCCGAACCTCGGCGGCAGCGATGCCGCCGAAGGCTACGGCAACCTTTCGCTGCGGCTCGACAGGTCGACGAGCGTGGGTGCCGGCCTCGGCCTCCGCGATGACCACGCGCGCACACCGACGGGCGTGACGAGCCGCAGGGGTTCGGTTTCCGCGTGGGTCTCCCGCCTCACGCCATGGGGCAACAGCCGGCTGGATGCGACCTACACCCGGACCGCGTTCGAGGCAGGCACCGACTCGTCGCGCTACTACGCGTGGTCGCACGAGTG
>VEOW01000004.1 GCA_012026785.1 Chloroflexota bacterium
CCCGCGATGCCCGAGTCTCCCGATCCTGATACAGCGGCCCTGCGCGCGGCGGCCGAACTTGGCGTTGCGCACCGGGTTGTCCGCACCGCGGTGCCGTCGAGCCCCGAGGAGAGCGCGGCCTGGCAGGGCATCCCGCTCGGGGCACTGCTGCGGACCATCGTCGTGCGGCGTGGCGAGGACGACTACCTGTTCGTGCTCGTGCCGGCCGGCCGGCGGGTCGACTGGCCGAAGCTGCGGGCCCACTTGGGGGTCACCCGCCTGTCCCTGCCCGATGCCGACGAGGCCCGGGCGGTGACCGGCTACGTCCGGTACACGATCACGCCGTTCGGCTCGGCGCGGCCGTGGCCGGTCGTCGTGGACATCTCGATTCGGGACCAGCCCGTCGTCTCGATCGGCGGCGGGGTCCGGGGCGTCAACATCCACCTCTCGCCCGACGAGCTGGTGCGGGCGCTCGATGCCGCCGTGGTGGACGTCTCGAACGCCGAGGCGGGGCAGTAGGAGCCGCCCCGGGCTCGCGTCAGGCAGCGGCGATGGCGGCGCAGGGGTCGCCGTCGCCCGGCAGCAGCGGCCGGACGGTGATGCCATGGGCGGTCCCGTCCACGGGGTCCGACCAGCGCGTGATCTGGGTGGCTGCCTGGATGAGCGGCCACACCGCGGCCGCATCCGCCCCGCTGATCGTCCCGCAGCGATCGCCCGACCCGTCGGCAAGGGGCTTGCCGAGGGCCGCGAACCCACCCGCCAGCGGCCAGGTCGCCGGGGGGCCGCCGAGACCCGGCTCCACCTCGGGCGGATCGCCGACGAGGATCCCGAACCCGGCGGGCACGTGAACCCGCTCGGGGCCGAGCTCGCCCGGCAGCCACGAGCCGAGATCGGCCAGGCGGACCAGGAAGCCGGCGAACGCCTCCGGCGTCCCGGCCGGCGGCACGCACGGGGTCGTGATGCACATCATCACCCGCGATGGGTCGCCGGTGAGATCGTAGAGGCGACCATCGGCCACGAGCTCCAGCCTCGCGGTCACCCCACCCGGTGGAACGCCCCCGTCGGTGAAATCCTGGGCCCCCGACAGGAGCCCGGCAGCGCGGGCCTCGGCGACGATCGCGGCCCAGCCGGCCGGCGTGAGCTGTCGCTCGAGGATCGGAGCCATCAGCGGACCCGGGTAGATCGCCGGGACCGCGCCGCCGGTCAGGACACGGCCGTCGAGGGTGACCACGATCGACGGCGTCCAGCCGAACGTCTCGCGCGGTGGCAGGGCCTGGAACTGCGTGACCCGCAGGAGGGCCGAGGCCACCGGCGGCGCATCGTCGGCGCCGGGCGACGGCGAGGGCGAGGCGGAGGGTGGCGGACCGCCGGTCGAGCAGGCGGCCAGGGACAGGGCCGCGAACGTGATCAGGAGCCGCGCTGCGATGGCATGCACGACCTCCTGACGCGACGCCCGACCTCGCGGTTCCGAAGCGCCGCTCGCGGAACTCGCCTAGGGAAGCGCCAGCTCCGCGCACGGCTGCGCCTGGTGCGGCAGCACCTGCCGGAGGGTCACCTGCACGAAGCCCTCGGCGCGGTCCCAGCGATACGGGATGCCCGACGACCAGGCGTCGATGTCGCGCCGGACGCCGGCCTCGTTCTCGGCGTCGGCCAGCCGAGCGGCCGTCTCGGCATCCGTGACGAGGCACCGGACCGGAAAGCCACCCTCGTCGATCTGGACCGCCTCGCCGAGGTTCTCGAACGGCGCCTCGAACGGCGAATCGACGGCGTCGATGTCGACCCCGAACTCGGGCATCGAGCCGACGCCCGGGAACAGCTCCACGAGGACGAGGTAGCGTTCCGGCCGGTACGGCCGGATCGGTCCGGCCAGGGCATCGGGACCGAGCCACGCGACGGGGTCGAGCAGCTGCCTGGCGAGGCGCGCCAGGGACTCCATCTGCGGGGGAATGATCCACAGGTCGGGCTCGAGGGCATAGTCAGCCGGGTCGCCCGAGAGGACGACATGCGGCTCGCGCCCGCCGACCTCGAAGCGATACATCGTCGTGCCGCGCGGGAACGGCTCAGCGCCCGGGCGGAGCTCCGCCCCGTACTCGCCGCCGGCGGCGAGCTCCGGGCGCCCTTCGACCTCGACGCGGATCCGGTCCAGGCCCGACGGCGTGAGCCGCGTCTCGAGCGCCCGATCGTCAGGACCCGCCCAGATCAGTCGACCGTCCGCCAGGACCGTCGTCCCGGGCGCCGGGATGCACAGCTCGGCGCAGCTGGTGAGCCGGAGGACGAGGTCGGGGCCGGCGACGGCCGACGGGCCCGGGGTGGGTCCCGGGCTGACGAGCGGCGTGGGGACCGGCGTCGGCGTCGGTCGTGGGCTGAGCGTGGGTCGCGGCGTCGGGCCGTTCGACGCGCTCGGCGAGGGTGACGCGGTTGGCGGGCTGCAGGCGGCCAGAACGAGGGCGGCCAAGGCCGCAACGCCGAGGCGGGCTGGTCGAGCGAGCGGGCCGTCGAACATCGGGCGAACAGGGTTGCACGGACGACGTTCGAACGCGGACGGCAGCGCCGTCGTTCGAGTTCGAACCCCCGCTGGGTCGGGGGCTGCCCGGTCAGACCGCCTTGACGGCCGCCACCAGGTCGGCCAGGCCCTGCTTCGCGTCGGCAAAGAGCATGCCCGTCTTGGGATTGACGTACAGCTCGTTGTCGATGCCGGCGTAGCCGCGGCCCATCGAGCGCTTGATGACGATGATCGATTTGGCGTGGTCGACGTCGAGGATCGGCATGCCCGAGACCGGGTTGCCGCTCCGCCGGGCGGCGGGGTTGGTGACGTCGTTGGCGCCGACCACGAGGGCCACGTCGGCCCGTTCGAACTCGGGGTTGATGTCCTCCATCTCGCGGAGCTGCGGGTAGGGGACATTGGCCTCCGCCAGCAGGACGTTCATGTGGCCCGGCATCCGGCCTGCGACCGGATGGATGGCGTAGTTGACGTTGACACCCCGGTCCTCGAGCAGGTCGGCCAGCTCGCGAACCGCGTGCTGGGCCTGCGCCACCGCCAGGCCGTAGCCCGGCACGATGATCACCGACGAGGCGTAGGCCAGCTGGATGGCCGCGTCGTCCACGCCGATCGAACGGACCGTGCCGCCCTCTGGCCCACCACCGCCGACCGTTCCCTCGCCGCCGCCGAAGCCGCCGATCATGATGTTCAGGACCGAGCGGTTCATCGCGTCGGCCATGAGCTTGGTCAGGATGGCGCCCGAGGCCCCCACGAGGGCGCCGGCGATGATCAGGACGACGTTGTCGATGACGAAGCCGGCCATCGCGACGGCGGTCCCGGTGAACGAGTTCAGGAGGCTGATCACGACCGGCATGTCGGCGCCGCCGATCGGCAGCGTCATCGTGACCCCGAATACCAGCGCGGTGGCCACGATCACGAACATGACCAGCAGGCTGTCCTCAACGAAGAACAGGTAGCCCGCCGACACGACCACGATCGCGGCGAGGGCGAGGGTGACGAGCTGACCGCCGGGGATCATGACCGGCCGCGACGGCGTGATCGACAGGCCCATGAGCTTGCCGGACGCGATGAGCGAGCCGCTGAAGGTGACGCTGCCGATGACGATGTCGAGGACGACGAAGATCGTCGTCGTGAGCGGCGCCGCCTCGGGCGAGTTCACCAGGCGGATGTACTCGTCGATGCCGATCAGTGCGGCCGCGCCACCGCCGACGGCGTTGAACAGCGAGACGAGCTGGGGCATCGCGGTCATCGCCACGGTCCGGGCGGTGTACAGGCCGAGCCCGCCGCCGACAAGCACCCCCGCCCCGATGATCAGCCAGGCCGTCGCGTCCCCGCCATCCCGCAAGATCAGGATGCCGGTCGCCCCGATGGCGACGGCCATGCCGGCCGCCGAGAGCAGGTTGCCGTTTCGAGCCGTGGCCGGCGAGTTCATTCGAATGAGGCCGATGACGAAGCCGACGGCGCCGGCCAGCCAGGCCAGGCGAACGAGGATGTCGATCGCGTCCACCGGCTAGCCCTCCGCCTGCTCGGCAGCGACCTGGTCCGGCCGGGGTGGGGCCGGAGCGCCGCGCTTGCGGAACATCTGGAGCATCCGGTCGGTCACGACGTATCCGCCGACGACGTTCATGGCCGAGAACGCCACCGCGACCAGCGCGATGGCGTAGCCCAGGGGGTCACGGGCCGAGGTTGCGATCAGCATCGAGCCGACGAGAACGATGCCGTGGATGGAGTTCGCGCCGGACATCAGCGGCGTGTGCAGCGTCGCCGGGACCTTGGAGATCACCGCGAAGCCGCACAGGATGGCCAGGACGAAGATGATGAAGTTGGTCAGCAGCGGATCGGTCACGCCGCACCTCCCGCGGGGGCGAGCAGCTGCTTGACGGCCTCCGATCGAATCTCGCCACCGTGGGTGATCGTGACCGGCCCGGCGATCTCGTCGTCGGGATCGAGGTTCAGGGCGCCGTCCTTCAGCAGCTGCAGCAGCAGCGCCGACAGGTTCCGGGCGTAGAACTGGGATGCGCCGACGGGCATCGTCGCCGGCAGGTTCTCCGGTGCCAGGATCGTCACGAGGTCCTCGGTCACGATGGTCTCGCCGACCCGCGACAGCTCGCAGTTGCCGCCGAGCGCCGAGGCCGCCATGTCGAGGATCACCGAGCCGGGCTTCATCTTCCCGACCGCCTCGGCGGTCACCAGCACCGGCGGCTTGCGGCCGGGGACCTGGGCGGTGGTGATCACGACGTCCATGCCGCCGATGACCTCGTTGAGCTCGGCCTGTTGGGCCGCCCGCTCCTCGGCCGTCAGCTCGCGGGCGTAGCCTCCGGCGCCGGTGGCATCGATCTGGGTCTTGAGCTTCACGAACTGCGCGCCCAGCGACTCGGCCTGCTCCTTCGTCTCGGGCCGCACGTCATAGGCCTTGACCACCGCGCCGAGGCGGCGCGCCGTGCCGATCGCCTGGAGGCCGGCCACGCCAATCCCGAGGATGAGGACGTTGGCCGGCTTGGCCGTGCCCGCCGCGGTCGTGAGGAGCGGGAAGTAGCGGCCGAACGCGTTGGCGGCCATCAGGACCGCCTTGTAGCCGCCGACGTTGGCCTGCGACGACAGGACGTCCATCGACTGGGCTCGCGACAGCGTCCGCGGGATCGCGTCGAGGCTGATCGCCGTCACGCCGGCCTGGGCCAGGTCGGCCATCAGCTTCGGGTCCAGCAGCGGCTGCAGCAGCCCGATCACGGCCTGGCCGGAGCGAAGGCGCTTCACCTCGTCACCGCCGGGCTTCTGGACCCGGACGATCACGTCGGCCTCGGCGTACAGGGTCTTCGGGTCGACGATTTGCGCCCCGGCTGCCTCGTACTGCCCGTCGGGGATCAACGCGCCCACGCCGGCCCCCGTCTCCACGAGCACCTCGAGGCCGGCGCCGGTGAGCCGGCCGAGTGCCTCGGGGACGAGCGCGACGCGACGTTCGCCGGGAGCCGTCTCCCTGGCGACTCCGATCTTCATGGGCACCACCTGATGTCTGGGCTGTCGCAGTGGGTTCGCGGAGAAGGATACGCGGGCGGGCGGTCAATCGCTGGGGCGGCGGAGCCTGCCTGGCGGGTTGCGCCGCGCCCCGCGCCCCCCCCACCCCGCGCGGAGCCCCCCCACG
>VEOW01000208.1 GCA_012026785.1 Chloroflexota bacterium
CGTCCTGGAGATGTCGCGGGTGCCGGGGCTGGCGGAGGAGCTTCTGACCGGCTACATGAAGCCGTGGAGCGACCGGATCGGCGCGGCACAGGTGCGCTGGCTCTACAACCAGACCTTCGGCCCGCGCCACAACCAGGAGATCGCCTTCGCGGCCCGCGGGCGCCTCATGGACGCGCTGGCGGAGCGCGGCGTGCCGGCCGACCTCGCCTCGCGCATCTGGCGCGCGTGGAAGGAGAAGACCGTCGAGTCCCGCGGCATCGCGCAGGAGAAGACGAGGGGCGGGGCGCTCCGCTTCCGGTCCGGCGACAACGCGCTCTACGCCTCAGAGCGGAACATCCCGAACGCGGAGCTGAACGCCATCGCCTACAAGGAGGCGGAAGCCTACTTCGGCGCCGCCATGCCGGAGAACATCGCGAGCCGGACCCTCGACTTCTCGGAGGAGTTCCGCCTCGCGACCTCCTGGACCCGGCGGAACCTCAAGGAAGTCCCGAAACTGGGCGACCTCCTCGCGGACGCCTACGGCGTGGTCATGCACAACAAGGCCGTGACGACGCTCTACTACTGGTTCCGCTTCGGCCTCGACATCCGCTTCCACGCGCTGAACGCGATGGAGGGGCCGTTCCTCTACGCCGGCCGCGCGGCGCTCCGCCCCGGCTCCCGGCTGATCGAGGGGGACCGCGGCCTCTTCGGCTACACCCGCGAGTACCTGACGCGGATGGCGCGGGACGGCCTCAACGACACCGGCTACCCGTTCTCGCACGACCGGATGGCGTGGGCCTACCGGACCTTCCTCAAGGAGCAGCCCGACAAGCTTCGCGGCCTCCTGGCGGAAGACCCCGCGCTGATGGAGGACGCCCTGCGGGCGCTGGCGAAGCATGACCCGGAGCTGTCGGCCACGATCAAGGCGATGGGCGACACGCCGGACGCCTGGCTCAAGGCGCTCGACCAGCACTACCGCAAGATCATGGACAGCGTGGACCCCGCCGCGGTCGCCTCGGCTGAGGTGATGAAGGACGCCATCGCGGACCCGGCGCTGGCGGAGTTGTACGGCCGGCTGGCACAGGTCAACGAGGAGCTGTGGGGCAGCGTCCGGAACACCTTCTACGGCAACCCGGCCCGCTCCAACGTCGAGCGGTGGATGAACCACTACCTCCTGTACTGGCCGATCTCGTACCAGATCAAGGCGACGAAGTGGCTGGCGAAGGTTCTCCTCGACCGCGCCGGCGGACTCAAGACGAACGCGGCCGGCGCCTACGGCCTCGACCAGCTCGCGACCTACCACTCCCAACTCATGCAGAACGACCCGGACTACGCCGAGTTCATCCAGGAGCATCCGACGCTTCTCTTCGCCGCGCAGATGCTCCTCCCGATGTCGCCCGACTCCATCGGCGTCAGCCTCTCGCCGTTCACGCGCGACCTCGCCTTCGGGGCGTCGAAACAGGTCGGCGGGATCGGCCCGGTCTACACGATCACCAAGTTCGTCCCTGACCTGGCCGGCGAGCTGTACAAGGACTTCGACTCGCTCCCCGGCATGGACGCGGCGTACCGGATGTTCGTGGGACGCAAGCCGCCGAACGATTACGGCAACTGACCCCCTTACATCGTTCGCGCCCTCGCTGTACGCTGACCAGCAGACGACCGCCGCTACCGGGCGGTCTGCAAGAGGTACGGGCGAACGTGGCAGAGGACTCGATGACCACCCAGCCGCCGGACGAGGCACCCGCGGGAGCGGATACGCAGGATGCCGGCGCGCAGGACACGGTGACGACCACCCAGCAGTCACAGCAGCCGACCGACTCCTGGGAAGCGCGCTACAAGCAGCTCCAGGCTCGCGACAGCCGCATCCAGCAGGAGAACGCGAGACTCAAGGCGCAGTTGGAGGAGGCGCAGACCTCCTACGACGAGGCCGAAGACGAGGAAGAGGAAGAGCCGGTCCAGCGGACTTCCCGCCGGACCAGCCGGACCCAGCAGGAGATCGAGGCGCTGCGTGAGCAGTTGGAGGCCGAACGCTGGCAGATCGCAGAGGCGATCTACCCGCCGGAGGTGATCGACGCTTACGGCACCTTCGCTGAGATGTGGAACGCGGCAGACACGCCGGCCGATCAGATCGCCGCCGTCAACGCCTATCACCTCCGGCTCTCCGGACAGGCCGAGCAGCCCGTGGCACCCGCCGCCGGCGCCGAGCCTCCCCTCGCTGCCGTCCTCCCGCGCGGAGACTCCAATCGGTCGGATGCCCCGGTCCTCCCCGAGATCGAGAACCAACTTCGGGAGGCCGAGCAGAAGCGTGACCTGGCGGCGTGGGTGCGGGCAAAGCTCGCCAGCGGCCAGTAGGGAACGCCAAGCACCTCCCGCCAGCATGACGGGAGACAACTGACATGGGTGTCATCAACACCACCCGCCGGCCGCAGGACGACTCCGCGAACGTCGGCATCGACATGAGCGACACGCTCGCGATGCTCGACCCCTCGGACGTGCCGCTCCTGTCCCTCATCGGCAAGGACGGCCTGACGGCGACCGCGCTCAAGCATGAGTGGCTGGAGGATGCCCTCCGCCCGCTCGACACCGCCATCGCCACCCAGGGCGAGTTCTCCGGCACCGGCGCCGTCTCGACGGCCACGGTCACGGCCGGCCAGGGCGTCTACCTCCGCGCGGGCGACATCCTCCTGATCGACTCCGAGCTGATGAAGCTCGACTCGATCTCGACGGACACGCTCGCCATCGCGGCCGGCTCGCGCGGCTGGGGCGGCTCCACCGCTGCCTCCCATGCCTCGCTGGCCGCCATCAAGATCGTCGGCAACGTCAACCTCACGGACGCCAGCGCCGGCGCCAGCCGGTCCACCACGAAGACCGGCTTCTACAACTACTGCCAGCTCTACGAGGACGTGGTCACCACGACCACGACCACGCAGGCGATCAAGAAGTGGGTGCCCGGAGACGACCTCGACCGCGAGATCGCGAAGGCGCTCAAGGTCGCGTGGATGCAGTGGGAGCGCGCGCTCCTCTTCGGCCGCAAGGTGCAGCCCACCACGACTGTCCCCGGCTCGATGGACGGCATCCTCGTCCGCCTCACCACCAACGCCTACGCCAAGGCGGGCGCCTATCTCACGGAGGAGTTCGTCCTCCAGGCCATGCAGGACTCCTGGAATGCCGGCGGGCGGATCGACACGCTCGTCGCCAACGCCTTCCAGAAGCGCCAGCTCAACAAGTTCCTCGACAGCCAGCGCATGACGACCCGCACGGATCGCATCGCCGGCTCCATCGTGGACACCTACACGTCGGACTTCGGGACGGCGGACATCGTCCTCGACCGGCACATGCCGACCGACACGGTCCTCCTCCTCGACCGTCCGCGGGTCAAGTTCGGCCCCCTGACCGGGCACCCCCTGTCGGTGGGCGACGTGGAGACCAGCACTCGGCTCAAGAAGTCTCGCCAGGTCATCGCGCAGTACACCAGCGAGCTTCGCAACGAGAGCGCGCACGCGAAGATCACCGGCCTCGCCACCAGCTAGGCCACCTGAGCGGGGGGGCTTCGGCCCCCCCGACTTCCTAGAAGGAGTCGCTCAATGCCTCGCCAGGCGATCTACGGGGTCCAGCGGGTCCCCCACAACTTCTACTGCCCCATCCCGGCCGGCACCGGCTCCGTCGAGGCGGTCACGGATTGGGTTGGCGGCTTCCGCTTCATCGTGGAGTCGGTCAAGGCGTACGTCGCGGTCGCCGGGACCGGAGCCGGGGCCACTCGGACGTTCCGCGTCCTCAAGGGAGCGTCCACCGTCGTCGCCACCGGCACCGTCACCCTCGCGGGGACGGCGACGGTCGGCGCGGAGATCGCGCTCACGGTCACGGCCGCGAACGCCGAGTTCTCCGACACCGACACCCTCACGATCGACTGGCCTACCGCCGGAGCGGTGGCGTTCACGGCCGGTGCGCTCAACCTCGTCATCGTCCTGCGGGAGCAGCCGCAGAAGGTCCGCTAGTCATGGCGGAGCCGAAGCAGCGCCGACCTCACTTCCGGATCACGGAAGAGAGCCGGACCGTCTACGACGGCCAGCGCCGCGCGCATACGCAGGAGGACCAGGGGCGGACGAACCGC
Organism: Chloroflexota bacterium; assembly: GCA_012026785.1. Classification (GTDB taxonomy): domain Bacteria; phylum Chloroflexota; class Limnocylindria; order Limnocylindrales; family CSP1-4; genus UBA5189. The sequence goes on from VEOW01000208.1 coordinate 4,091, forward strand.
ATCTACGGTTCCAACCCCCCGGTCCACACGCGAAGCAACGGCGGCTCAAGGTCGCCCGTGGGCGTGAGCATGAGGCCAGTCGCATTCAAGAAGCCGCTGGCAAAGGGCCGGGGCGAGGGAGCCACGCGGCTCGGCGCCGGCGGTCGGAAGCTTGTCCATGAGGACACGGCGAAGGGCGGTCGGGCCTTTGGGTCCGGCCCGGTCGGCGGGAAGAAGGCCACGGCAGCCGTCGTGTCCAAGGCCCGCAAGGCCCTTCCCGCGATCCAGAAGAAGAATGCAGCGGAGACGGCCCGCCAGCGGGC
>VEOW01000209.1 GCA_012026785.1 Chloroflexota bacterium
ACGATCACGGCCGACAAGCTGGCCGGCGCGAACGTCCTGTTCCACGGTCTGTTCCTGGGCGAGGGGGCCCCGCCGCCACCGTCAGCACCGGGCGCGCCGACCCTCGTCTCGGCGAACCCGGCTGACGGCCAGGTCGCCCTGTCATGGATCGCCCCGTCCTCCGACGGCGGGAGCTCCATCACGAGCTACACCGCAACGGCCACCCCGGAGGGCGCGACTTGCGTAACGACCGGGGCGACGGCCTGCACCATCACCGGCCTGGCCAATGGCACCGCGTACTCGTTCTCGGTCGTCGCGGCCAACGCAGCGGGACTCGGACCGGCCTCGAACGCCCTGGAGGCCACACCCCGGACCGTGCCCGGTGCCCCGCAGGGCATCGTGGCCAGCCCGGGCAACACCGTTGTCGGGCTGTCGTGGGAGGCGCCCTCGAGCGACGGCGGCGCGCCGGTGACCGGCTACAAGGTCTACCGGGGAACCTCCCCCGGCACCGGGACGCTTCGCGCGACGCTCGGCACCGTCCTCAGCTACTCAGACACGTCGCTGACGAACGGGACGACGTATTACTACACCATCCGAGCTCTCAACCCGGCTGGCGAGGGTCCGAGCTCCGCCGAGACGCCCGCGAAGCCGTTCGGCCCGCCGGGCGCGCCGCGAAGCCCGGTGGCGGTCGGCCGCCCCGGGAGCGTCGCCATCGGGTGGACGGCACCGCTGAGCGATGGCGGCGCCTCTGTCTCCGGCTATCGGATCCAGCGGGGTGAGGCCCCTGGCGCCGGCACCGAGATCGCCACCGTGGGCAATGTGCTGTCCTACACGGACGCGACCGCGGTCGACGGCACGACCTACTACTACACGGTCAGCGCGGTCAATGCCGGAGGCGAGGGTGCCCGCTCGATCGCGGTCGCGGGCACGCCGCCGGAGATCCCGGGCGTCGAGGGCGACTGGCTCGGGCGGTATGGTTCCGCCGGCTACGCCATGTTCGCGTGGACGTCGTCCGCCGACCTCGTCCTCCTGCCAACTGCGACGCTCACCATCGAGCGCGGGGCTCGCAGCGCGGGCGGGGTGACGGCCGAGACGCGTGCCCTCCGGAGTCCCGACGGCTCTAGCCGCCGGATCGGCGCGATCTACGACAAGACCCGGGTCCGGTTCCGACTTGACTTCACGAGCGCATACAGTGGCTTCCTGCATATCTACGCCGTGGACTGGGCGACCATTGACCGCCGCGAGCGGATCACGGTCATGAACGGCGCCAGCGGCCAGGCCACCGAGCTCCTGACCGCCTTCCCACAGGGAGCCTGGCTGCACTATCCGATCACCGTCGCGGCCGGCGGGAGGGTCACTATCACGGCCGATAAGCTGGCAGGGGCCAATGTGCTGCTCAACGGCGTGTTCCTCGGCGATGGCGCCGCCCCCCCGCAGACCGCGCCCAGCGCGCCACGAAACCTCGCGGCCGCGGCAGCGTCGCCCAAGGGCGTGAATCTCACATGGACCGCACCGATCACGAACAGCGGCTCGCTCATCATCGGCTACCAGATCTACCGGAGCACGGCCAGCGGAGCTGGGGTGCTGCTCACCACCGTCGGCGACGTCCTTACCTATCGTGACGCCGCGACACAGAAGAACGTCCGCTACTACTACAAGGTCGTCGCGGTGAACGCGATCGGCGCCAGCGCGTTCTCCAACGAGGCGACTGCCGTGGCCCGATGAGGTCGTATCGTTATCGTCGGCCTTCCTAGCCCGACGCCATCCGAACCTGGGGGAGACCACTCACGTGCTCGACCAAGCGCTCGCGTACATCGATCCCGGCTCAGGGAGCCTGCTCATCCAGGTACTCATCGCCTCTGTCCTCGCCGTCCCGTACTTCCTTCGGACCCAGATCGGCCGGGCCGTGAGTGCGATTCGACGACGGGGGAGGAGCGATCCGGCGGTCGCCACGATGTCCGAGGACCCTCCGCACTCCGAAGTCAGCTGACGGATGCGGTCGCCGAGCCCGAGCGGCCTGCAACCTGCTGTCAAGCACCACGTACGACCTGATCCTGGGCTATTCCCTCGATCCAAGCGGTCGCAGGCTGCTTTGCTCCATGCGTCGGTGAGCTACCCGTGACAAGTGCTCTCCGCGCGTCCTAAGGTGTACGAAGAGACAGACCTCGTAACTGCACCGACTGCCGTAAGGCCCGCTCTGGGATTCGGCACCGAGTCGTCCTCGGGAGGCTGGCGAACGACGCGACTCATGGAGCTGGTGATTCGGTTCCCACTCTATCCTGCCACGTTTGGCGCGGCCTTTGTGCTCACGAGGTTTCTGGCAACCGGGGAGTTGTTCCCGGTCGTCATTCGCCCGTTGGTGGTCGTCGTATTGGTCGCGATTCTTGCCCAGCTGATTGCAGGCCTTATGACCCGGAATCGTCACATTGGCGCGTTCGTCGCCACTCTTGGGGCAGCCATGGTCACGGATCCAGTGGTCGGGCTGTTTGTCCTCCTCACCGCGAGCGGACCACTGGTGTTCGGCCTCGTGCGCTCGCGACGGATGGCTCGCATCGACTGGCCTCGAGTCACCGCCTTCCTTACGTTTGTCGGCACTGTCGCCCTCGTGCTCAACGGGGTGCTAGCCATGAGCCGCGTCGTTACGACCCTGCAGGCCGGCGTTGTCAGGCCGGCTGGCGACGTTGGACAGCCGCCATCCGGCGCACCCGACATCTACCTGATCATGCTCGACGGCTACCCCCGGGCCGACACTCTCGCGCATGACTTCTCGTTCGACAACAGCCCCTTTCTTCGATCCATGCAGGACCTGGGGTTTGATATCGCCGACCAGGCTCACTCGAACTACAACGCCACCCTGTTGACCCTCTCGTCGGTCCTCAACATGAAGCACGTCGACGACGTCATTCCGAGCCCGCCAGGGCAACCAGGCCATGCTGCGGCGCTCATCAGATCCATCAACGCCGGCGAGGCCCTGCAAGCGCTTTGGCGAGCAGGTTATGTCGTTGCATCCATTCCCTCGGGCATCACCACGACCGCGGTATTCAGCGTTGACCGCTATCTGGACACCGGTCAGATCAACAGCTTCGAGATGTCTCTCGCCAAGTCGGGTGTCCTTCCGAACCTACTGCCAGACCTGCAGCGGTCGTGGTTCTACGCGCAGCACCGCGATCGCATCCGTTCGGCATTCGATCGGCTGGCCACGCTCGCTGGGGAAGACGTGGTGTCGCCGAGGTTTGTGTTCGCCCATGTCATGTCACCGCACGCGCCGATCGTGTTCAACGCCGATGGCTCGCCACATGTTGAGCTGCGCTGCATACCTCAGACTTGCGCCCTGTGGGATGAGCATCGCGGACCGGACGAGGATGCGGAGCTCCCGGGCCAAGTGGCATACCTCAACACACTCGTTTTCGACACGGTCCGCCGGGTCCTTGCATCGACCAAGCGTCCCGCCGTCATCGTCGTCTTTTCCGATCATGGATCTCGGCATGATCTGGGCGATCGGGACGAGATGCTGCGGAACCTCTTCGTAGCGTATACCCCGGGAAGACCCGGGTTGTTCCCATCGGATGCCAGCCCGGTGAACATCATTCCGCGCATCCTTAATGCCTACGTCGGGGCAGAGATCCCACTCGCCACCGAGGAGGCCTATGAGATTGATCTTGCGACGATCGGAACGACTGGGTACTTCCCACTCGTGCCCTGGCCGATCAACCCGTAGGACGCTGCCGGAGAGCCGAGACGTTCCGATCCTTCCTGCTCGCCTACACGCTCGGTCATCGTGACCTGTTCCCGGGCAGCACGACGCCGATCAACGTGATCCCGCGCGTAATCAACGCCCACCTCGGCTCAGACCTGCCGCTGGCGAAGGAACACGGCTGGTTCACGGTCGGAGGCGCCAACGGGTACGTCCCGCTCACGATGTGGACGCAGCAGCCGCCCCCATAGGACCATCGGCCCGGTGTTCGTTGGCACCGGTTGAAACCTATACTCCGGCCGCATGACCGCTCGAAAGGCTCTTATCACGGGGACCACCGGCCAGGACGGCTCCCACCTGGGTGATCTCCTGCTTTCGAAGGGCTACGCGGTTTACGGACAGATCCGGCGGTCCAGCCTCGTCGGTTGGGGCCCGACGACAACCGTCCACGCGCTGGTCCGGCTCATGCTCGAAGCGGACCTACGGGAAGCCGGAGTCGAGCCGGCGGTGGTCATGCGCGAGCCGGCGACAGCCACAACGTGATGGGAAGACCCGACCGCCGGGTCATGATGTTCGAAGGCGCAGGATTGCTCCGCGAGTCGTACCGGCCCGAGGCGCCGAACGCCGGCATCCGGGCCTAGGCATGGCAGCTGTCCTCCGCGTCGTGATTGATGCTCGGATGAAGGACGGCCTTAGTGGCGGCGTTCAGCAATGGGTAATCGGTCTCGCCAGCGCTCTGTCGCGCCTTGAGGACGAGACCGAGGAGTACTTGTTCCTGGTGGATGAAGGCCACGAGACTTGGCTCGCACCGTACCTCGGCGGGCGCTGCCAGCTGCTCGTCGAGCGAACCGCGATGCTGGTGCCGTCGCCGGGTTCGAGGATGGCGCTGATTGCGTCCCGCATTCGCGGGGCGCTGGCTGCCCGTTTCCCGATTCTCAGGACTTTCCGCCGGCGCCTGGTGAGTCGTGAGCGAGCGAGGTGGCTGTCACCGCTGCATCGCGCTATCACACGGGCCGGGGCTGATGTTATGCACTTCACATGGCAGTCTGCCTTCGCGACGAGCGTCCCGAGCATCTACCAACCATGGGACCTCCAGCACCTACACCTGCCGGAGTACTTCACTAGCAGCGAACGTCAGGGCCGCGAGACCGCTTATCGGGCATTCTGTGAGCAGGCGAAGCTCGTGGTCGTGGCGACCAAATGGATCAAGGCCGACGTGAGTGCTCAGTACGGCATCGCCACAGAGCGGATCGCTGTCGTCAACCCGCCGCCGGTGACAAGCGCCTACGCGCCGCCGAGGCCGCACGAGGAGGCCGCGATCGCGACTCGATTGGAGCTGCCCGCCCGCTACATCTTCTACCCGGCCCAGACATGGGGCCACAAGAACCACGAGCGGTTGTTCGAAGCACTTGGCCAGCTTCGCCGTCGGGGGATTGCGGTGCCACTCGTCTGCTCGGGCCATCGGAACGAGCGCTACACGACGTTGATGCGGCTGGCCGAGGAGCTTGGGCTGGAACGTGACGTCATGTTCCTCGGCTTCCTCGATCCGACGGAGATCCAGGTGGTCTATCGGCGCGCGACCGCGCTCGTGTTTCCGTCGCTGTATGAGGGTTGGGGCCTGCCGATCGTCGAGGCCTTCGCCGCTGAGCTGCCGGTCGCCTGCTCGAACGTGACCTCGCTGCCCGAGCTCGTTGGCGATGCAGCGATCGTCTTCGATCCGCTGGATCCGGATCAGATTGCGGTGGCCATCGAGCGACTCTGGGTCGACGGAGACTGTCGGGCGCAGTTGGTCAAGCGAGGGCGGTTGCGGCTCAGTCAGTTCGATTGGCGCCGCACCGCGCTATTGATGCGGGCGCACTATCGCCAGGTCGCGGGGCGAACGCTTGACCCGGTTGATACTGGTCTCGTAGCCGCGGCCCCGCTTGTATAGGTGGACTCGCTCGTGCACGACAGCAGCCTGACGGACGCACGAGGTCCCCTCGTCACCGTGGTCACGCCGACGTTCAATCGGGCCGTGTTGCTTGAGGCAACCATCCGCTCGGTTCGGGCACAGGCATACCCGAACATCGAGCACCTTGTCGTCGACGGTGGCTCAACCGACGGCACGGTCGCGCTGCTGCGTCGGTACGAGGGCACCTACGGACTGCGCTGGACGTCCGAACCGGACGGCGGCATGTACTCGGCGATCAACAAAGGTCTGCAACAAGGCCGCGGCGAGATCCAGGCCTACCTGAACAGCGATGACCTGTACTTCCCGTGGACGATCAGGATCGTTGTAGACGCGTTCGTCAGGCATCCTGAGGCCGACGTCATCTTCGGCGATGTCATGGACATCGACGATTGGACAGGTCGCATGAAGCCCGCCTGGAACCTGCCGTTCGATCTCGACTACCTCCGTCGCACCGGTTTTATGTGGCAGCCGGGTGTGTTCTGGCGCAAGGGCGTCTTCGAGGGAGCCGGCGGATTCGATGAGACGATCCGCTACGGCGCCGATCTCGAGTTCTGGCTCCGCCTCGGGGCACGGGACACCTGCTTCGTGAAGATCAACGAGTTCCTCGCCGTGGCCCGCCAGCATCCGGAGACGCTGTCACTCGTCCACCGACCGCGCGTCATCGAGGAGCTTACCGGGATCCGAGCGAAGCACGTGCCGCGTCCGGGGCGGCAGCGACCCTGGGTCCGCACGTCCGACCGCCTCCGCAGGCCGCTGTACGCACGTGCCTATTGGCTAGGCCTCCTCCTCCAATCCCTCGTGCCGGCCCGGCTTCGGCGAGGTCCGTGGTCGGAGTTTCTCGGTGCCGGCCAGACGAAGATCTCGTACCTCGCTGTCGTGCTCCGTCCCATCCCCGGCCTTGGCCGGCGAGTGGCCGGGCCGCTGCTCCGGCCGAGCCGGCATTGGCTTCAGCCACCCGGCTGAGGGAGCAAGGCGGATGGACGCCCCTCGAATCAGCATCGTCACGCCGTCGCTCAATCAGGCCGAGTTCCTCGAGGCTGCCCTCGAGAGCATCCATTCCCAGGATTACCCCAACCTCGAGCACATCATCATCGATGGTGGTTCGACGGATGGCTCCTTGGCGGTTCTCGAGCGGTGGGCCCCAAAGCTGGCATTCCTCCAGAGCCGACCCGACGGCGGCCAGACCGACGCCCTGATCCAGGGGTTCGCGCGCGCCACAGGGGAGATCCTGGCCTGGCTGAACGCCGACGACCTTCTCGAACCTGGCGCGCTCGCCGAGGTGGCGGTCTTCTTCTCCGATCACCCGGCGGATCGCTTCGTGTTCGGAGATTCCTGCTGGATCGACCGCATGGGTCGCATCGCTCGACAGAAGCGGGAGATGCCGTTCGTCCGGTTCATCTGGCTGCGGACGTACGACTACATCCCGCAGCCGAGCGCCTTCTGGAAGCGG
>VEOW01000026.1 GCA_012026785.1 Chloroflexota bacterium
CGTCCGTTCGGTCCCGGTGCTCCTGCCAGCAGAATCGTAGCTGCGCCCGCGCCTGCTCGTTAGCCCTTCAGAACGCGCGTTTCACACCAGCCACCTAGCGCGCCGCGCGACAGCAGACAGCTCGAGGCGGGACCGCTAGGCCGGTCCCGGGGCCGCAGTCCAGATCGCTGGCTGCGGCCTTCGTGTTTCCTCCGAACCACGTGGCGGGGTCGCTCCCCCACCGGCCTGATCCCGGGCCCAGGGACCGACCACCATCCCCACCGTCACCTCGGAGGATCCCGCAATGACCGCTCTTGACTCCGCCAACCTGCGTCCCGAGACGCTGGCACTCCACGCCGGCCAGAAGCCGGACCCCGCCACGAACGCCCGGGCCGTCCCGATCTACGCCACCACGAGCTACGTCTTCGACGGCGCCGAGCACGCCGCCCGCCTCTTCGCCCTCGAGGAGTTCGGCAACATCTACACCCGGATCATGAACCCCACGACCGGGGTCTTCGAGGAGCGGGTGGCGGCCCTCGAGGGCGGCGTTGGGGCCCTCGGGCTCGCCTCGGGCCAGGCCGCCGAGACGCTCACGATCCTCAACCTCGCCCGAGCCGGCGACAACATCGTCAGCTCGGCCTCGCTCTACGGCGGGACGTACAACCTGTTCGCCTACACCCTGCCCAAGGTCGGCATCACGACCCGCTTTGTCGACGGCACCCGGCCGGCCGCCTTCGCCGAGGCGATCGACGACCGGACGAAGGCCGTCTTCCTCGAGACGATCGGTAACCCCCGCCTCGACGTCGCGGACCTCGCGGCGAGCGCCGAGGTCGCCCACGCCGCCCGGGTCCCGCTCGTCGTCGACAACACGTTCGCGCCGCTCCTCGCCCGGCCGATCGAGCACGGCGCCGACATCGTCATCCACTCGGCGACCAAGTGGATCGGCGGTCACGGCACCGCGATCGGCGGTGTCGTCGTCGACGGCGGAGGCTTCGATTGGGCCGGTTCGGGTCGCTTCCCGGAGTTCGTCGAACCCGATCCGTCGTACCACGGCGTCCGCTATGTCGACGCCTTCGGGAAGCTCGCCTTCATCATCAAGCTCCGGGTCCAGCTCCTGCGGGATCTCGGGCCGGCGCTGTCGCCGTTCAACGCCTTCCTGTTCCTCCAGGGCCTCGAGACGCTACCGCTCCGGATTGCCCGTCACGGAGAGAACGCGCTCGCGATCGCGCGCTGGCTCGAGGGCCGGCCCGAAGTCGCCTGGGTCAGCTATCCGGGCCTCTCATCCCACCCCTCGCATGAGCTCGCGACGCGCTACCTCCACGGTGGTTACGGCGGGATCGTGACGTTCGGCGTCCGCGGCGGTGCCGAAGCTGGCCGTCGGCTCATCGACGCCGTCCGGCTGTTCAGCCTGCTGGCCAACGTCGGCGACGCCAAGAGCCTCATCATTCATCCGGCCTCGACGACCCATCAGCAGCTCAACCCCGAAGACCAGCTGGCGCCCGGCGTGACGCCCGATCTCGTCCGGCTGTCGGTCGGGCTGGAGCACGTCGCCGACCTCATCGCCGACCTCGACGGCGCCCTCCGGGCCGCGGTCGGGGAGCGACCGGACCAGCCGATCGTCGCCACCGGAGCGGCGTGATGGCCGCAACCGCCGCGGCGCGACGACTCGACGTCGCGCCGCTGCCACTCGGTACCGGCCGGCTCGAGCTCGCCCCGCTCGGGTCGTTCACCCTCGAGTCAGGGGTCGTCCTGCCCGAGCTCGTCGTCGCCTACCGCCACGACGGCCCGGCGCCGCCGGCGCCGCAGGTCCTGGTGGTCCACGCGCTGACCGGCTCGGCCGACGCCGCGGGTGACTGGTGGGCACCGCTCATCGGGCCCGGCCGGGCGCTCGACACCGACCGGCTCGGTGTCCTGTGCGCGAACCTCCTCGGCGGCCGCTACGGGACGACCGGGCCGACCTCGCCCGATCCGCGGACCGGGCGCCCCTACGGGTCGGCCTTCCCGGCGGTCACGCCGCGCGACCAGGCGCGCGCCCAGTGGGCCCTCGCCGACGCGCTCGGGGTGGAGCGGTTCGCACTCGTCACCGGGGGTTCGCTGGGCGGCATGGTCGCCCTCGAGGTCGGTTTGGAGCGGCCGGCGGACGTCGCTCACGTCCTGCCGATCGCCTCGCCGGCGGCGACCGGCCCCCTGGCGATCGCCTGGAACCACCTCCAGCTCCGGCTGATCGAGCATCTGGGTGTCGAGGGCATGGCCCTCGCCCGCCAGCTGGCCATGACGACCTACCGCAGCGAGGCCGACTTCGACGGCCGCTTCGGCCGGCGGATCGAACCCGACGGCCGCCACTCGATCGTCTCCTACCTCGACCACCAGGGCCACAAGCTCGTCGAGCGCTTCGCCCCCGACACCTACCGCGTCCTCGCCGGCGCGATGGACCATCACGACATCGGCCGCCACCGGGGCGGGGCGGCGGCGTCCCTCTCCCGGCTCGCGCGAGCCGGCACCTCGCTCACCGGGCTCGGGATCGAGGGCGACATCCTCTACGGGCCGGCCCAGGTCCGCTCGCTCGTCGCCGAGGCCGCCCGGGCCGCCGTGGCAGCGCGGTATCACGAGCTCCGCTCGACGAAGGGCCACGATGCCTTCCTCGTGGAGTGGGATCAGCTGACGGCCATCCTCCGCGAGGCGCTGGAGAACTTCGGGTGACCACGCCAGCTGAGGTGAGTCGTTCCCTTCGCCACTGTTGCAGCCTGGGCTGGGTCCTGCAGGAGTGCAAGGACCCGCGATCCGAAGCCCGTGTTGCAGGGAGGCATCATGGCGCGCCGTCTCGTAGATTCCGGAGAGAAGCTATGCCGTCTTCGGAGAAGTCTCATGACCCCCACTCATACCCAACAGACTCCGTTCGTCGGAACGCTCACAGATTTCGCCGTGCGCGATCGGCGCGTCGCCTTAGTCGTTATCGACATGATCAAGGCAAGCGCGGATGAGGGAACTGGGTGGGCTCGAATGTACCGGCAAATGGGGCTGGACTCAATTCCCGATCACTACTTGGGCCGGTTGGGCAACGTCGCCGTACCACACATCAAGCGCCTCCTCGAGGCGTTCCGCTCGACTGGCTGGCCGGTGATCTACACAACGCTCGCATCGGAACGTGAGGATTACGGGGACCTCACCCCCCGGACGCGACGACAGATTCGCGATTGGCTCGCGCAAGGGTATGCGCACCCGTACCCGAGGCTCTGGGAGGACGGCGCGTCGATCATCGCGGATCTGGCCCCGGGTCCCAGGGACATCGTCGTCAATAAGACCCGCTTGAGTGCATTCCATGGCTCGTCGTTTCCGGATCGCCTCCGAGAGATCGGAGTCGAGGCACTCGTATTCACCGGCATGGCGACGAACTATTGCGTCATGGCGACGCTGCTCGACGCGTACGACCACGGATTCGATTGCCTGTTGGTTGAGGATGCGACGGCGACACTGACGGAGGCAATGCAGTCAGGCGCTATCGACTTTGTCGCCCCGTTCGCTCGCGTGGCGACCACCGACGCTCTACTCGATGAGATCGGTGGACCCCGCGCGCCTGCCTAGTGCATCAGCACGGAAGTGACTAGACCATTGTGATGATCGCAGCTACGATCCATCACATGGCTCATCCTCCCGCGCCCCAGTTGGTTGTGAGTCCAGCCGAACGAGCGGCCCTCGACCGCCTGGTCAGGGCCAGAACGACCGAGCAGCGGCTCGCCCAGCGAGCCCGGATCATCCTCGATGCGGCCGATGGCGTGGCCAACAAGCGGATCGCTGCCCAGCGCGGCGTGAACCTCATGACGGTCCTGCTCTGGCGACGCCGCTTCGAGGCCCACCGCCTGGCCGGCCTGCGCGATGCGCCACGCCCCGGCCGGACGCCGACGTACACCCGCGCGGACCGCGATCAGGCGATCGCGCTGACCCTCGAGCCACCGCCCGACGGCACCACCCACTGGAGCGCGCGACGGATCGCCCAGCGCGTCGGGATGAGCATCACGACCGTCCAGCGGATCTGGGCCGAGGCGGGCCTGAAGCCGCACCGCGTCGAGACGTTCAAGTTCAGCACCGACCCCGACCTGGTCGCCAAGGTCCGCGACGTGGTCGGGCTGTACCTCGACCCGCCCGAGCGGGCGATCGTGCTCAGCGTCGACGAGAAGACCCAGATCCAGGCGCTCGATCGAACCCAGCCGATGCTGCCCCTGCGACCGGGGCTGATTGAACGCCGGACCCACGACTACAAGCGCAACGGCACGACGAGCCTGTTCGCCGCCCTCCACGTCGCGACCGGCGAGGTGACCCACGAGGCCCGCGCCCGCCATACCGGCGCTGACTTCCTGGCCTTCCTGCGGCGACTCGACCGGGCATACCCCGATCTGGAGCTGCACGTCGTCCTCGACAACGTCAGCACCCACAAGACGCCGGCCGTCAGGGCGTGGCTGGCGCGTCATCGGAGGATCACCTTCCACTTCACGCCGACCAGCGCGTCGTGGCTCAACCAGGTCGAGACCTGGTTCAGCATCCTGACCCGCCAGGCGATCCGCCGGGGCAGCTTCGACTCGGTCAAGGAGCTCGTTGCGATGATCGACACGTTCACCAGCAACTGGAACGCTGGATCGACCCCCTTCGTGTGGACCAAGACCGCGGACGAGATCCTCGCCAAAGCGGTCCGGAAGGATCGGGCGATCAGCGAATCGCGACACTAGCTGTTTTGGCAACAGTCATCATCGGCCGAACAAACGCCCTAACTCCAGCGGCGCTGGTTCCCGACGAACGACGATCTCCGCGGATTCGGCTCGGATGCCCACGGCGTAGAGCCCGGCCGGCGCATCGCGGAACCTTATGTCGATCTCCGTGATCGCCGGGCCGATCCATGCCCGCGTCGCCGCCTCGTCGCCGACCTCCACCCAGGAAATGCCATTCGGCTGGACGGTGTGGGCGACGGTCGCGGCCTCGGCGATCGTGTCTGGATGGTCGGCAACGACGTCTTCCCACAGGCAGATCTGTGGCAGTCCTCGTGGCCAACCATGATCCCGGACACCCGGGACCACCCTGACTCTGTGGGTCTTGCCGTTCGGCCGCCGCCGCCCCCAGGCGGCCCCATCGCCACTTCGCCCAAGGATGTCGGACAGCGGCGAGCCGATCCGCTGGGACAGCTCACGGAGCTCGTCCATGCTGTCCACGGCCAAGGCCCAGCCCATGAAACGGTCTTCCCGGCTTGCGGCAGCGAGGACATCTTCGAACCACTTACCAAAGAAGTGGGAGGTGGCCATATCCCGGTCGATCACGCTTTCGATCTCGATATAGCAGAGGTCGCCGAGGGGAACGATGCGCTGGCCCACGCCCATGCCCGGGAACCAGCCACCGTCGTAGCTGTCTAGCCCCGTTTCTGCCCGGAAGCGTTCGGCGCCCTCATACAAATGACGAGATCCGATGCAGAAGTGGTCGATGCGTAGCATGGCTCTACCTCACCGTTACATAGGTCTGGCTCGGGCACGCATAGCGAGCATCGAGAATGGTGGCCGGCCCGACCGACGCGAGGCTCGGACGGGCCGGCCGGTTTGCGAATCGACCTCAGTTGGTGGGGTAGGTGTTTGCTTCTTGGATGATGGCTTCGTGATCGAACGTGTTCATCTCCTCAGTCATTGCCGGAGGGATCTGCATGCCCGAGACATCCTCGAGCGGCTCGGTCAAGACGCCGTACTCAAGGTAGAAGTCGGCCATGGTCCGCCAGACAGTGGGTGAGAATCCCCCAATGCCGGGCGAGCCTGGCATTTCCTCGCCGTTCCCAAGATTGGTGTTGAGAATGTGAAGCGTTTGATCGAATGCCTCCTGTTCGCTTAGCCCGTCGGGGATCAGCTCGGGATGGGCGTCAAGGTAGATGCGAACAGCGGCCTCCGGGTTGGTTCGGGCGAATAGGGTCGCTTTCGCCTCCGCGCGGCCAAAGCCGATGATCGCGGCGCGATTGGCGTCGATGAACTCGTCCGTCGCCATCCACTGCGCACTGTGATGCTCGTTCTGGAATGGGAACCGGAAGTACCTGAATGCCGCGCCCTTGTTTTCCATATCGGCGTAGGCGGCATCCCACAACACGATCGCGTCAACGGTGCCCGACTCAAGCGCCTGCAACGCCTGCGCCCCTACGCCCACGGACACCCACTCGACATCGGTCTCGGGGTCGAGGCCAGCGGCGGCGACCATCGCTAAGCCGTTGAAGTACTGGCCGACACCGACGGTCGCCGTCCCGATCGTCCCCCCACGGAGTTGTTCGGCCGAGGTAATTGGGGAGTCATCGAGCACAGTGATCGCCGTGCCGCTCTTGGTCAGGATGTTGTAGAAGGGACGTACGGGGATGTCCTGAGCGTGAGCAAGGACGACGTTTGACGAGACAGTGAAGCCGATGTCGGCTTGGCCGACTGTCAAGAGCTGAACGGTGTTTGCCCCGGTCGTGAAGGTGAATTTGGGTGCAACCCCCTCCGTAGCGAAGTAGCCAAGCTCCTGCGGCAGCACGACGGTAATCAGCTCGTTCGGAGTAAGGCCTCCGATGCCGACAATGACCTCCAGCTCGGTCGGGTTGGCCGGCGGCGGGGTCGGCGTTGCCTCTGCCGTCGGACTTGCCGTTTCGGCCGGCGATTGCACGGGGCCTGCCGTCGGCGCGCTCGATGCGGCCGGAGAGCAAGCGGCGATGATCAGCACGGCCGCGCTGACACCACCAATGCTTCGGGGTCGGGCTCTCCCAAGACGTTGCTCTTCCAAGGTTTCGTCTCCTCCAAAGATACGGACGCCTACGCCTGATGCCAAAAGACGACCCTCCTTTCGATAGCGCGGACGAGCCTGTGAGCCAGCATCCCGAGCAGGGCCAAGATCACGAGGACTGCGAACATGCCCGCTACGTCCAGCTGGAACGTCAGCCGCAGGATTCGGCTGCCGAGGCCTCCGGTCGCGCCAAGCCACTCGGCTACGACCGCACCGATGACCGCGTTGATGGCGGCCACGTCCAAGCCCGCGAAGATGTACGGCAGCGCGCTCGGCAGGCGGGCCATCCGCATCACTTGCCCTCGTGACGCGCCGAAACTCCTGAGCATTTCGACCTGCGATGCGCTGACCGCCCGTAGGCCTTGGACCGTGTTGACGGTCAGCGGGAAGAACGTGATCAGGACGACGACCGCGATCTTTGAGGCAAGGCCCAAGCCGAGCCAGATGACGATGATCGGCGCGATGGCGAGCACCGGGATCGAGTGAAGAGCGACGACATAGGGATAGACCAGGCGCTCGACGATCGGCACCTCGGCGACGGCGACGCCCAAGAGACCGCCCACGGCAACGCCAATGAAAAACCCAAGCACGATCTCGACGAGGGTCGTCGCGACGTCGGGCGGCAGGGTCCCGCGCGACATTCCGTTGATCAACGCGGACGCTATCTCTGATGGCTTGGGCAGGATGATCGCCGGAATCTCGAACCACGTGACGGCGAGCTCCCACACGACAATCAGCGCCGCGAGCAGCGCGACCGGTGGCAAGATCTCGTTCCAGCGGGACGGGCTGACGCCACGCCCTCTGCTGCCGCCGGTCCGCCCGATCACGTCACGCAGCGTCTGCATTGCTCTGAATCTGCGTTCGCACGCCATCCGAGAGCCGGCCGAACTCGGGCGTTCCCATGAAGCTCAGGTCACGCGGTCGAGGCTCCGTGATGCCAGCCTCGTAGATCAGGCTCCCGGGCCTGCGACTCATCACGATGACCCGGCTTCCGAGGAAGACCGCCTCCGGAATGCTGTGGGTAATCATCAGAACCGTCTTGCCGCTACTCATCCAAACCCGCTGGAGCTCGAGGTTCATCTGCTCACGAGTCAAGGCGTCGAGCGCACCGAACGGTTCGTCCATCAGCAGAACTTCGGGGTCGTGAATCAAGGCGCGACAGATTGCCACCCGCTGCTGCATCCCGCCCGACATCTCGTGTGGATAATTGCGCTCATATCCCCTCAGGCCAACCAAGTCGATGAGCCGCTGGGCATCGTCGAGGGATGCCTTGCGATCTTTCCTTTGGATGTCGATCGGGATCAGAACGTTCTCGAGCGCCGTGCGCCAGGGCAGGAGCACCGGGCTTTGAAACACCATGCCGACGCTTCGGCTCGGCCCAGCGATAGCCGTGCCGTTCAGACGCGCGGTGCCTGCAGTAGCCTCGATCAGGCCGCTGATGATTCGCAGCAGGGTCGTCTTGCCGCACCCGCTGGGTCCGACGATTGTCACGAACTCACCCTTGGTCAGGGTGAGGTTGACGTCCTGGAGTGCCTGCACCGTCCGCCCGGAGGCCGACTCGAAAGCCTTCCCCAGTCCGCGGATCTCAAGCGTCGGGGGGACGAGGCGCGGGGACTCCTCGACGATCGGAGCGCGGGTCATGATGACCCCGGCTGGAAGCGCTCGACGACCGCCTCAAGCCGCGCGAAGACCAGCCCGTCGAGGCCCTTTGCCTCGCCAATGAACCGCTCCAGCATCGCCATCCGGTGCCCGCGCCCGATGCACTCGGGGTGCATCGTCACCATGACCAAGCCCCCGGGTGCGTGGTCGTAGGCGTAGCGCAGCTCGCCGAGCCAGATCTCCAGCACCTGGGACGGCGTCGACAGCCCATCCTTGCCCGTTCCGGGCTCGAAGTGCGGCCAGTCGTCCATCGCCCAGTAGACCGGCACTTCGATGAGCGGCCCCTCTCGGCCGAACGACGTCCCGTGCTCGACGGAGTGCCGGTCCCCGCGCCGCACCCGGTAGAGGCGGTAGTCGTCCGCCATGAGCGACGAGTCGTAGACGAAGCCAGCGTCCGCCACCAGATCGAGGGTCTCGCTCCCGAGCGCCCAGTAGGGCGCCCGAAAGCCCTTCGGTGGCCGGCCCGTCAGCCGGACGACCTCCTCGATCGAGCGATGCAGGATTCGGCGCTGCTCGTCGGCCGGAATCGTCGAGAAGTCCTCGTGGAACCAGCCGTGACAGGCGAGCTCGCTGTCGCCGCGGAGGATCAGCTCGATCGACGCCGGAAAGGTCTGGCTCGAGTGGCCCGGCACGAACCAGGTCGCTGGGATCCGCTCGCGCTCCAGCAGCTCGCAGCTCCGCGGCACACCCACCCGCGGCCCGAACTCGGCGTGCGAGAGCTTCACCGGCGGGTCGCCGCGGCGGACGCTGTCGGAGATCGCGTCGTGGTCGAACGTCAGCGCGACGGTCAGCCGTGGCAAGTCCGGCCCGGTGTCTGCGCTCACGAGACCGTCGCTGTCTGCCGGATCCCGGCAGGCGCTCGGAGGAAGTCCGCGTAGTCGAGTCGCTCGTACGGCGCAACGCAAGGGGTGCCGCTCGCTAGCCACAACGCACGCTCGTCGAGATCCATGATCACCGAGCCCACCGTGGCGCTCCGGTCGAGGGGCGCTCGGCGGGCGTCCACGTGGCAGCACACGCCATCGGGGAAGTTCGCGTGGTCGGCGAGGATCCGCTGGAACTCATCGACGTCGAGTGGCGTGTCCGTCGGTGCGGTCAGGTCGTTGAGCCGCGCGAGGCGGATCTGGGTGTCCGGCATCGCCCAGATCGAGACGTCACCGACCGGCAGGTTCGGCGAGCGGAAGTGATTCGTGTGGAGGATGAGGCCGTGCTCGGCAGTCCAAACGAACAGCCTTCCGAAGTCACCCGGGGCCGCCTCAATGTCCATCGCGATGCCGTCGGCGTGGGCGACCAGATAGTTCGCGCTCGACGAGCGCCGGTGGTTGAGTAGGACACGGTAGGCATCCGTGACGTTCTGGGCGTCGAGGATGGCCCGCAGGAGCACGTGGTACGGGGCGCCAGACTCGCCGGCGTCCGCATCCGTCACGAGGGCGTTCGTGGCGAGCCCGATTCCGAACGCGTTCATGCCCGTCTTCGCCAAGAGGCCGGCCTCGACGACCGTAACGAACGCGGGGCCGTCATCCTGGACCGCCTCGAGCACGACGAGGCTGTCCGCGCAGTCGGGCAACCAGTCCCAGTTCTGGCCGATGACCGTATGGCCCGTGACGGACCTCGCCGGCAGGATTGCGAAGGAGCTGCATTCCCCACGTTGTTCCCTCGCGAGGCGCGCCTTGGCGGCGAAGATGAGCTCCGTCCTGACGTTCATCGCGAGGACGTCGTTGAACGGGAGGCCGCTGCCGCGAGCGATCCCGCCGAGCTCCTCGATGTACTGCGGGGAGAGCGCCTCGATCGGCGTGAGGTATTGGCGCGCGTGGTCCCGCGCCGCCTCCCAGGTCCACCCGTACTTCAGGAACAGTCCCTGATAGATCTCCACGGAGCGAAGGATTCGATCCTTGGCCTGCCGGCCGTACGACTCCCCTCTATCGACCGCGCCGCCTGAGACGCGAATCCGCGGGAACGTCATGGCACGCGAGCCGGCGACGCGTTCGCGGCGGGGAGCGAACCAAGGACGTCGGCCGCGTTGGCGCCCAGGATGGCGTTCCGCTCTTTCGATGAGAGCCGAGCGTCGGCGACGAAGGCGACGGGATCCGCCTGGCCCATGTCGAACGGGTAGTCGCTCCCCAGGAGTAGACGCGACGCTCCGAACCGGCGAACGAGGAACTCGAGCTGGAGCGGGTCGTGGACGACGGTATCGAACAGGCACCGCGCGAGGGTGGTCGCGGGGTCCGCCTTGGACCCACCCGCTCGGACGTCGTCCCTGGCACGGAACGCATGGGCGAGGCGACCCGGATAGCTGCCAGCGTACCCGCCGCCATGCACGAAGCACAGCCGCAGGTTCGGGAGACGCTCGAGCACGCCGTCGAGGATCAGGTAGTACGCGGCGACCGTCGTCGCGAGCGGGTTCCCGACGATGTTGACGAGGTAGTAGTGCGACAGCACGGCAGCCTCGGGGTAGCCGTTCGGATGCACGAGGACCAACACGTCACTGGCGGCGAGCTTCGCGAACAGGTCGTCCAGGCCGGCCCGCGAGAGCGGCATGCCGGCGACATCGGTTCCGATCTCAAAGCCCCGAATTCCTCGCGCGAGCGCGCGGTCGAGCTCATCGGCCGCCACGGCCGGATCCTGGAGCGGGAGCGTCCCGAACGGCACGAACCGGTCCGGCACCGAGGCGGCGAAGTCCACCATGCCGTCGTTGACGAGCTCCGCGATCCGAGCTCCAATCTCCGGTGTCGCCCAATAGCAGAAGTGGCTCGGGCTCGGCGAGATGACCTGGATGTCGACGCCCCACGCGGCCATCTGCTCTAGCCGCAGCTCCGGGTCCACGAGGGCGCGCAACGGCTTATGTGGGCGCGCTCGCGTGGCCGCCGAGACGAAGAAGTCCATCGGCTCGTCGCGGAGCGTGCGCGTCCGGCTGGCGAGTTCCTGCGCCGCGGGCACGGCGACGTGCGAGTGGACGTCGATCACCGGCAAGTCGCGGTCCTCGCGACTCAGCCCTTGACCGCCGGCCGAGGGAAGATCTTGTCGTACAGATCGGGGCGCTGCCACTGGTCCAGGACGCCCGCCTTGGCGCCGTTCGTGGAGCCAGCGCCGTCGCGCATGGCGCGCAGCTCGCGAATCCGGGCGAGATCGACGTCGATGATGAACGTGCCGGCGGCGACGCTCTCGAACAAGATGCCCTCCGGGCCGGCAACCATCGCCAGCCCGAGCTGAGTGGGCCGGAACAGGTTCTGGGTCGTTACGACGATCGCTAGGTTCTCGACCGCTCGCGACCAGATCAGGTTTCGCCACGTAGCCCACAGGTTCGGCTTCTCGGTCCCGGCGGGCATGAAGATCACCTCGGCACCGCGGAGCGCCAGCGCCCGGGAAACCTCTGGCATGTACACCTCGCTACAGACCTCGAGCCCAACCCGGGCGTGCTTGGTTTCTGCTACCGGGAAATCGTCGCCTGGGACGTACTCGAATGCCCATTCGTCGCCGTAGCTGTAGAGCGTCCATGGCGCCGGGGGATGCGTCCGCCGGTAGATGAACTGCTGGGAATCCGGAGAGGCCAGCACGGCTAGTTGGTGCGCTTGGCCGGTCGCCACGTCGATGGGTTCGAACGTCCCGAACTGCACATAGATCTGGTGTTGCCGCGCCGCCTCGACCATCGACGGGATTGGATCGAACGTCGGCGGCATCCGCCACGGACCGGGATAGGATTCCGGGAAGGCGACAAAGTCCGCCCCTTGGGCGCTGGCGAGCTCGATCTGGGTGAGGGCATCACCGACATTGCGCTCGTCGTTGGGCGGTGCGTGTGTGATGGGCTGGACGATGGCAAGCCTCATGACTCCCTCCTCGGCCTTGCAGGCACACCAACTGGTGCGGCACCGGACCACCATGGTGGGGTGGCATCGCCAACCTGCACGGCTCCCCACCGACGCATATACCGCCGTTCGTCGCGCCCGCCGTCGAACGCCCCCTGGAACGCGCGCGACAGCCAATTTGCGCTGAACTGCATAAGCTCCGCAGCGACGCCGCCGATCGGGTGGAACTCCTGCTCGAAGACGCACAGCTCTTTCGGCGAGCGGAGCAGTTCGTAGAACCGCAGCGTGTCCTCGATCGGCGTCAATTCGTCGAACTCGCCGAACCCCATGAAGATCGGGCAGTCGATCCGATCAGCAAGATCCCAGACGTTCATTCGGCTTCCGAGTTCCCGGTCGAAGGCGGCCTCGTCCGTGTAGCCGGACATGTACATGTAGTTGCGCTTGAAGTTGGGGTGTGCGCGATTGAAGATGATCTCCATGTCGCCGTAGCAACCCAACGCGGTCGCGACAGCGCGAAGGCGGCGGTCATGTGCCGCGGCGCGCAGGCCCCAGTACGAGCCCATGCTCATGCCATACACGCCGATCCTTCCCGCGTCGATGTCGGGCCGCGCCTCGAGGAAATCGATCACAGCCGAGATCGCCCGTTCGTAGTTGGTGAGGTCGACCGTCAGACCGTGGAGACGCGTCGCGCCCTGGCCCGGACCCTCGATCGCGATCGCCGCCATGCCAGCGGTGAGGAATCGGCGATGCGCAGGCGAGGTGTACGCCTCCTTAACCATATCGATCCCGGGAACGAGGATGGCCGCAGGTAGCGGCGTCGACGCCGTCCGAGGCAGGTGCAGGATCGCGTAGAGCGTCTTGCTCTCGAATGGGATCTCGACTCGCTCAACGATCGCCGCCCCGAGCGCTCCAATGCGGTCGGTGCACTCGTCCGCGAACTGCCGGTAGGCCACCTTGCGCCGGTCGGTGGAGAAGAATGTGTAGCTCGCCTTTGCCCACATGAGGGCAGCTCGCGTGTAGAGGCTGGCGGCCGTCGTGTCAAAGCCGGAGCGCTCATAGAACGCCGCTCGAGCTTGCACTTGGGCTGCAACCTCAACCCAGCCCTTGCTGAGCTGTGAGCCCGCCTTAACGCGGTCCTCGAGCAACTCCAAGTCGCCCAGGTCGTAGCCCAGCTCGATATCAAGCCCCCGGGACTCCGGGTGCAACGCGTCGAGGCCTCCGAGGCCGACAAATGCACTAAGGATCCAGCCCTGGCTGTCGCTGCGGTTGGTCATGCCAGTCGGACTCCTTGGGTACTCCCGCACGTCGAGGCCGCGCGAAGGTGATCAGCCAACACCGCTCGCCCCCGCGTACTTGGCCGCCAAGCGTCCGACGAACGCGCGCTGGTCGGGATCGAACCAGGGCGGCTGGGCGGCCTGAACGTTGGCAAGCAAGTGCGGTTCCTGTCGTGTGGCCGGGATCACGACGTGGATCCTCCCGTCGGACAACGTCCACTTGAGGAGCGCTTCGGCCCAAGTCTCGACTCCCAGGCCATCCAACCGCTTGATGTCCGGACCGGGAAGCAGCTCACCCTCCGCGAACGGGCGCATGGCGATTACGCCGATATCCTGCTCCTCGGCGAGCGGCAGGATCATGTCGGCTGCTTCCGCCTCGAGCGGGTTGTACGGAACCCCAATGACATCGAGCCGACCCGCATCCATGAGCGGCACGAGCGCCGTGAGGGCGTCCGTCCGGTAATGGGTGCCGCCGATCCACCCGATCCTGCCGGCGTTCCGCTCCTCCTCGAGCCACGGAAGGTGGTCCTGGTAGGCCGCAAGGTTGTGGACCTGCATCACATCTATGAAGCCGCCGTAGTGCGCGAGCTGAGCCTCGAACTGGAACCGACCTTCGAAGACCGCTTGCTCACCCGCCAAGCCGTAGGTCCAGACTTTCGTTCCAACAATGGCCTCCTCCCGCCGTGATCCCAGAGCGCGGCCGAGGACGGCCTCTGCCCGCCCGTACATGGGCGAGGAGTCGAAGAATCGGATCCCATGATCGAGCGCGGACCGGACAACCCGGCCGATGTCTTCCTCACCCTCCGGCGGGACGTCGAAGCGGAGCCACGTCCCGACGCCCATTGTCGGGATCTTGAGCCCCGTCCTGCCCAAGCGGCGGCACTCCAATCCCAGTGCCCTCCCAAGACCTGAGTTCCTATATCCTATAGCAGTTCCGCTCCTAAGGCGAGGAGGCACTCGGGCGGACGTCACCCGCGCGGCGACTTGCGCCGCCTGGCGAGCTGTTCGAGGACGTAGTCCTTGTGGGCCAGGATGTGGTCCCGCATCAGCTCGGCGGCTCGACCGGGCTCCCTTGCCTCGAGTGCGTCCAGAATCTCGCCGTGATAGTCGGTTTCTTGGGGATCGGTCCCGCTCGCGTACCAGATGACCGGCCATGGAAAGACGTTCCAAAGGCGCGTGATTGCCTCGACGAGGTAGGGCTTCTGCTGCGCCCGCTTGTAGAGGTGCATGTGCCACTGGCGATTCAGATCGGACGCCGCCCGGAAATCACCCCGAGCCGCTGCCTCTCGATGCTGCTGGCCGAGCGCCCTCAAGGTCGCAACATCCCTCGGCTGAAGGCGATCAGCCCCACGCGCAGTCGCGAAGCACTCGAGGAGCACGCGCAGGTCGTAAAGCTCCGTAGGGTCGCTGTCGGAGAAGTCGGTGACACGTACGCCTTTGTGGGGCGAGGACACCACGAGCCCCTCCGCCTCAAGCCCCCGCAACGCCTCCCGCACTGGCGTCGCGCTGATCTGCAGCTGGGCCGCCAGCTCATCGACCCGGAGTCGTTCCGCCGGGGCGATCTCGCCCCGGAGGATCGCGGCACGGAGCCGATCCGCCGCGTACTGCGCCTTCGTCAAGAAGAGAGAATTCGGCACGATCCGCCCTCAGACTGCGTGACTACATCCTATAAGATGTAGGCTCACAAGTTAGGGCCTGTAGCTGAATTCGACCGCCCGCTGGCCGGCGCCTGATCCCGTGGAACCCGGACCTGCGACTGTCACGGCCCGTGGATCCCGATAAGGGACAGCCCAAGGACAACCACAACGACGACGAGTGCAATGAAGCTGGTCCATGGCGATTTGCGGCGAACGAAGCAGACGTCGCGTGCTGTAGAGTCTGGGTGCCCGAGTGGGCAACAGACTCATCCGGTTTCTCGGGTGGGCATCTGACTCAGATTGGGATGGGCATCTGATCCATCCCGGAATGCAGGCCGGGCGGGGCCCGGTCCCCGTTCAGACGCTGGCGCGTGGCTCAACGGCAGAGCACCTGACTCTGGATCAGGGGATTCCAGGTTCGAATCCTGGCTCGCCAGCCAAAACCCCGTCCTGAACGCGAACTTGCTTCGCGCGTTGCGGGGCTACATGGGCCGGTACCTATTCCGGTGTCGCGCGACGGCGGGAGGAGGCGAACGAGGGCGAAGCCTGTTGCCGTTGGGTAATTTCTGGCATTGCCATCAGCTCGAGTCACCCGTAGGTTCTTCGTGTGCCCATCCGCCTGTTGTCGGGAGTCCTGCTCATCGCGACGCTGGCAGCGGTCAGCGTCTGGCTCCTGACGGTCGTCACGTTCGTGCCCGGAGCCTGGGTCGACAACCGCCCCGTCTGCTCAGGAGCAGTGACAATGCCCGCCAGGCCCGGCGAACCGGCACGAACCTTCCCGCCAACCTGTCGGCAGGGGCCGCCACCCGCTGACGCGCTCGGGCCGTCTCCGACACCGGCCGTGGCGACATTCCTGGCGGTCGGGACGGTCGGGCTATTCGCTGCCGAAGCGCTCAGCCGGCGGGCGAATTCGAAGGGCCGCAGAAGCTAAGCTCCGGAGTCAGATACGCAGCGGCGCCGCGGCCACCCCACGCCGCTCGGCGTCCGGGGTAGCGGCGAGGAGCGACCACTCGCCGTCGACGCCTTTCAGCGTGTGCCGGCCGCGATCGCCGAAGGCGAGGCCTGACCCGAGGGCCAGGTCGCGCACGACCGACGAGACGAGCACCTCGCCCGGCTTCGCGAGTGCCATGATCCGGGCCGCAACGTGGACGCCGAGGCCGGCCACGTCGTTGCCACTGACGACCACCTCGCTGGTGTGGACTCCGGCTCGGATCTGGATCCCGAGACCGGCGAGCCGATCCACGATCGCGAGCCCGCAGCGGACGGCCCGGGCCGGCCCATCGAACGTCGCCAGGAAGCCGTCGCCCGTTGTACCGACCTCTCGGCCGCCGAACCGCTTCAGCTCGGACCGAACGACGTCTCGATGCGTCTCGAGGAGGGCGTTCCAATCTCGATCGCCCAGCCGGGCCGCGGTCTCGGTCGAGGTCACGATGTCGGTGAACAGGAGGGTCGCGAGGACCCGATCCGATGGCGGGCCGCTCCGCTGGCCGGTGAGGAACTCCTCGATCTCGCCGAGCACCGCGGCGGCATCCCCAAGCCAGGGGTGATGCTCCTCGCCGGGCAGTTCGACGAGCCGGGCTCCGGGGATCCGGGCGGCCATGAACTGCCCGCCGCCGATCGGGTTGATTCGATCGCCGCTCCGATGGATGACCAGCGTCGGCACGTGGATCGCGGACAGGACGGACCGGACGTCGACCCCGGTGTTCATGGCGAGATATGCCGCCGCCGAACCGAGGCTGACGCTCTGGCGCAGGAGCCGGGCCCACCACTCGATGAACTCCGCGTCCTGGAGTTGACCCGGCGCGAGGACATCCATGAACAGCGGCTGGCCCCAGTGCTGGCGCAGGTCGTCCTGGAAGGCCGCCCACTCCTCTGCTGACGGCCCCCACGGGTAGTCGTCCGTGCGCAGCCGTCGGGCGTAGGTGTTGATCAGCACGAGGCGATCGGTGCGATCGGGGTATGTCGCCGCGAAGAGCGCCGCGAGCGGACCGCCATCGGATGCTCCGATGAGGGCCGCGCGCGTCACGCCGACGTCGTCGAGCACCGCCCGGACGTCGTCCGCCCGCTGCTCCAGGCCCGGAAGCTCGGCGGGCGGGACCCGGTCGGACAGGCCGATCCCGCGCTTGTCCATGACGATGAGCCGGCAGATCGAGGCCAGCTGGCGATAGAAGTGAGCGAGCCGCGGGTACTCCCAGGCCAATTCCACGTGCGACGGGAAGCCGGGCACCATCATCACGTCGAGGGGTCCGTTCCCAACGACCTGGTAGGCGATCCCCGCGTCACCGCTTCGGGCGTAGCGAGTCGTCGGGGATCGACTGGCGTCTGACACACTCACCTCGCCGCGGCTCCCGCGCGCCCTCGGACGCCTGTCGTGGATCGTCGTGGATCGCGATTGGAGCCCGTCGAGACTACCGTGGAGGGATGCCCTTGTCGACGTTGGGGCGACGGGCGCTCGTGCCTGCGCTCGCCGTCATCACCGCGTTCCTCGGCGGGGCGGTCGTCATCGTCCTGACCGACTTCGAGCACCTCCGGTTGATCGGGATCGACCCCGCCGGGGCGATCGGCGGCGCCGTCGGCGAGATGCTCCGGGGCTACGGGGCGATGCTGTCGGGAGCGATCGGCGATCCGGGCCGGGTGGTGACCGCCGTCCAGAGCGGCGACCCTCGCGACATCGCGACCGCGATCCGGCCGATCACCGAGACCCTGGTCAGCACGACCCCGCTGATCTGCGTCGGCCTCGCCCTGGCGGTGTCGTTCCACGCCGGACTGATCAACCTCGGCGCCGACGGGCAGTTCCTGATGGGCGGCCTCGGCGCGACGATCGCGACGATCCTGCTGGCTGACCACCTGCCGGCTCCCCTGATCCTGGTTGTGGCGCTCGCGGCAGGGGCGTCAGGCGGGGCCGCCTACGGCTTCATCCCGGGCTTCCTCAAGGCGCGGACCGGTGCCCACGAGGTCATCACGACGCTGATGCTCAACTACATCGCGCCGGCGATCGCGTTCATGGCCCTTCGCTCGCCGGTGTTCTCCAGAAGCCTGAATCCGATCGCCGACATCCCGCTGGTCATCGACCTGCCGACGATTCGACTCGACTGGGGCTTCGGCGTCGCGCTCCTGGCGGCGGCCGTCGTGTCCTTCCTGCTCTTCCAGACGACGCTCGGGTTCGAGCTTCGAAGCGCCGGCTTCAGCCGGACGGCGGCACGCAGCGCCGGGATGCGATCGGGCGGGGCGATCGTCCTGGCCATGTCGCTGTCCGGGGGCCTTGCCGGCCTGGGCGCCGCGCTGGTCGCCCTCGGGCCGGTCGGGCGGATGTCGCCGTCGGGCGGCATCGGCTTCGTCGCCCTCGCGCTGGCCCTCATCGCGGGTCTGCGACCGAGCGGCGTCGTGCTCGTGGCGCTGCTGTTCGGGGCCCTCAACACCGGCGCCACGAACATGGTCATCGAGACCGGGATCCCGTTCGACCTGCTGGTCGTCATCATCGCCTTGGCGATGCTGTTCGTTGCCGCGCCCGGCCTCATCCGCTCGATCTGGCGGGTCGCTGGACGGGATCACGGCATGAGGGGTAGTTTGGTCGGATGATCCACCACGAGCGCCTGCCCGACACACCGAGCTCCAGGTTCGAACTGCGACACGCCGCCAGCGACCGGCCGATGCTGGTGACGGTCGGCGAGCGGGTGCTGTACGCGATCGACGGACTCGGGCCGCCGGCCGGATCCGACTACCACCTTGCCGGTGACGTGCTCCGCCGGATCGCGAGCACGCTGATCGGCCGCCTCGGGCGGTCGCAACGGCCCGGCAGCCGCCTCCCGGTCCTGGAGACGCTGTGGTGGACCGAGCCGTCGACCGACTGGACGCGCCTCCCCGAGACCTTCGACGACCGCTCGGACTGGCACTGGCGGCAACTCATCGAGATCCCGGACGAGGCCAGCCAATTGGCGATTGACGACGCGATCGCCACGGTCCAGCAGGAGGCCCGCCGAGCCCAACCACTCGTCCGAGTCGTGCGCTTCCGTGAGGGCCGAGCCGCGCAGGTCCTGCATGTCGGCGGCGCGGCGACCGCGCGCGCCAGCCTTCGACTGCTCGTCGATGCGATCCAGGCGCTGGGCCTCGTGGCGGTTGGCCCCGTCCACGAGCTGCACCTCGCCCATGAGCGAGACGTGCCGGCGGGCTCGGCTCGGGCGATCATTCGACTCCCGGTAGGAGACGACTCGAGCCGGGCCAGGCGTTGACGCTGGGTCATCGCCACCCCGGTCGTGCGACCTCGCCGTGACCTGATGCCGCACGTCCATACGGCGAGCGCCCGACATCGAACGCGATTGATCGCGGTCTTCGGGCTGACGCTGGCGATCTTCGCGGTCGAGGTCGTCGGCGGCCTCGCCTCGAACAGCCTCGCCCTGCTCGCGGACGCCGGCCATATGTTCACCGACGTCTTCGGCATCGGCTTCGCCCTCGGGGCGATCTGGATCGCCGGCCGACCCGCGACGAGCGAGCGAACCTTCGGCTTCCTCCGCCTCGAGATTCTCGCCGCGGTCGCGAACGCACTGCTCCTCTTCGGCGTCTCGGGGTACGTCCTCTACGAGGCCTGGCGCCGGCTCTTCGAGCCGCCCGAGGTGACGTCCGGGCTCATGCTCGCAGTGGCCGTGGTTGGCCTGATCGCGAACGCCGTGGCCGTCTTCCTGCTCCGTGAGGCGCAGGGCCACAGCCTCAACATGCGCGGCGCGTACCTCGAGGTCATGGGCGACCTCGCTGGATCGGTCGCGGTCATCGTGGCCGCGATCGTCATCGCGCTGACCGGCTGGACCCCCGCCGACGCCGTGGCCTCGGCGGCCATCGGCCTGCTGATCATCCCGAGAACCTGGAGCCTCCTCCGCGAGGCTCTCGACGTCCTGCTCGAGGCGACGCCCAAAGGCATCAACCTCGATCACGTCCGCGAGCACATCCTCGAGGCTCCGGGCGTGGCCGACGTCCACGACCTCCATGCCTGGACGATCACGAGCGGGATGAACGTCGTCAGTGCCCACGTCGTCGTCGAGGAAGGCGCCAAGACCGGTGACATCCTCGATCACCTGGGCATGTGCCTGTCAGACGACTTCGACGTCAAGCACTCGACGTTCCAGCTCGAAACACCCGAGCACGTCGAATGGGAGGCCCGAGCGGATCAGGCGCAGCTCTGAGCGATTCGGCTGGGCGGCGTAATGCCCTTGCAGCGAATCTGTCGCACGTTGCTGCGTGCCTGAAGGGCCGTCAGCAGCCAAGTCGCCGGACCCTGCGTGCGCAAGCCTCGCAAGAGGAGATCGAACAATGGCTGAGATGGTCCTGCGATGCACGCGTTGCGGCTACGTCGACCAGGCGCGCGCCTTCGAGTCGGCTGACGATGCCGCTTCCGAGATGCAGCACTGGGCGTGCTCACGCTGCGCCTGGTCCGACTGGGAGCTCGTCCCGAAGGGAGAATCTGAGACGATCGAGCTCGGCGCTCCCGAGCGCTGAAAGGACGGCGGCCCGCCTCGCGGCGGGCCGCCCGTCAGATCAAAGGCAGTCGTTCGGTGGGGTGTCGAAGCCGCCGTCGCCGAACGTCAGCGGTGCGTTCCCGACATCGCGCGGAATGAGGCCGAAGATCGGCCCGCCATTGGCGAGCGCGGCCGGTGTGTCGTCCACGCGGTTTGCTCCGTCGTCGGCGACTCCCACGCAGAGCAGCGGGGTGATCCCGTGCACATGACCAAGGGCCGGCACGGCCGCGGCCAAGGCGAGGGTTGAGGCCAGCCCGAGACTGAGGATCAGACGTCGCATGGTTCAGCGCCTCCCAGTGGGTGTGGTTGTTGCTGGGCTATACGGAGGCGCAGCGCGAT
The DNA here is from genome assembly GCA_012026785.1 of Chloroflexota bacterium. Lineage (GTDB taxonomy): Bacteria > Chloroflexota > Limnocylindria > Limnocylindrales > CSP1-4 > UBA5189. Next base: position 20,967 of record VEOW01000026.1, read on the forward strand.
CGGTTCTCAGACGGGAAATTCGGGCACCAGCGAGCTGACACGGGCGGGCGCCGTGTACCTGCGCAGCAGTCCCTCCACGTCGGCGATCGCTGCGGCGACGTCGGCGCGCGCTCCATCATGGTGGCCCTCGACGGTTACCAGGACCTCGGTCGTCTCGGGCCTGGCCGCGGTCTCGAGGGCCTGGCGCCAGCACCAGCGACGGGCACAGACGAGACCGGCATCGTCGACGAAGATGACCTCGCCCGGCTGGACTCGCTCCCGCTCACCCGATCCAAGATCCGTGAACAGCTCGCTTCCCGTCGCGAACCGAACAGTCGTGCTGCCCGGCACCGCGCGCTGGGCGAAGACCGCGACCGGCAGGGCGTGGCGGATGCTGACCAGGTTGCCCAGGTCGACGAGCGTGTTGATCGAGGGGATCGAGCCCTGCTTGCTGAGCCGGCGCAGGAGCGCCTCGACGGCCGAGCGGTATGCGGTCGGATCCACGCCGAACCCGCGAAAGGTGCGTCGCCAGGCTGCCACGCTCGGCAGCTCCGAAAGCGGCCTCGTGCCGAGTCGCTCGAGAACACCCGCCTGCTCGGCCCGGAACCCCTCGACGAGATCTGGCGGGGCTGGCCCGTTGGCGAGGCCAACGGCATGGACGACGCCGCCGACGATCGTCGGGAAGCGCTCGAGGATCGGTTGGTCATAGACGAACACGGCCACCCGTGAAGTCTGGCACGCGGGTGCGGCTAGAGTGGGTCGCACCAGGAGGCACGAATGCACGTCACCCTCGTCCACGTCCACGTTCGACCGGAGCACCTCGAGGCGTTCATCGACGCCACCCGGGCGAACCACGAGGCCTCGATCCGGGAGCCCGGCAACCGGCGGTTCGACATCCTTCGCTCGATCGACGATCCGACGCGCTTCATCCTGTACGAGGCGTACATCGACGAGGCGGCCGCCCGGGCCCACAAGGAGACGTCGCACTATCTGACCTGGCGCTCGACGGTCGAAGGCTGGATGGCCGAGCCACGCCAGGGCATTCGGTACGACGGGCTCTTCCCCGTACCGTGACGATCGGTGCCTTCGAGCTCGGCCGGCTGCCCCGGATCACGTTCGGCCCGGGGAGGTTCGAGTCGCTGCCGGAGACTGTCGCGCGCCACGGCCGGTATGCCCTGATCGTCACCGGGTCTCGCTCCTTCAAGGCTTCGAACCACTGGCCATGGCTCCTGGAGCAGCTCGACCGGCTCGGGGTCAGGCATGACACGGTGGCCGTGGGCGGAGAGCCCTCACCCGAGGTGGTCGACGAGGCCGTCGCGGCCTTCCGGCGGTCCGAGGTAGACGTCGTCGTAGGCATCGGCGGCGGCAGTGCGCTCGATACCGCCAAGGCGATCGCGGGCCTCCTTCGAACGGGGACGTCGGTCATGGATCACCTCGAGGTCGTCGGTCGCGGCCTCCCCTACCCCGGTCCGGCCGTGCCGCTCGTCGCCGTCCCGACGACGGCGGGGACCGGCAGCGAGGCGACCCGCAACGCGGTCCTCTCGCGGCCCGGCCCGGGCGGGTTCAAGCGCTCGTTCCGCGACGAGCGCCTCGTCGCGGCGGACGCCATCGTCGATCCGGACCTGCTCGTGGGCGCCTCGCCGGCGGTCGTGGCGGCCAACGGCCTCGACGCCGTCACCCAGCTGCTCGAGTCGTTCGTGTCGCGGCGGGCTTCGCCCATCACCGACAGCCTGGCGAGGAGTGGGCTCGCCGCAGCCCGTGACGGCTTCATCGCGTTCTGGTCGGATCCGAGCCCCGCCGGCGACCCTGGAGCCCGATCCGCCATGGCCTACGCGGCGCTCGTCTCGGGGATCTGCCTCGCGAATGCCGGCCTTGGCGTCTCGCACGGCCTCGCGGCGCCGCTGGGCGGGCGGTTCGAGATCCCGCATGGCGTCGCCTGCGGGGCGACCCTGGTCGAGGGCGTCCGGGCCAACGTCCGGGCCCTCGCGACCCGAGGCGCGAACGGGAGCGCGGCGGCGCTGGCGAAGTATGCCGAGGCCGGCCGGATCCTGGCGAACCTCGAACCCGGGACGCCCGACGATCGCGCCCGTGAGGCGCTCATCGAGACGCTCGCCGCTTGGACGAGCCGCGTCTCGCTCCAGGGCCTCGCCGGGTACGGCATGGGCGAGTCGGACATCGAGGCGATCGTCGCCGAGAGCCGGGCCGGCTCGATGCTCACGAACCCGGTGGAGCTGTCCGACGACGAGCTCGCGGGGGTGCTGGGGGCGAGCCAATGGGCGCGCGGTGGCGATACGGGATGATGGCGGGCTGCAAGGCCGAGCCGAGTGGCGTGACGCGGCACTGACGGTCGCCGATGTGGAATGGTCCGCGCCATGCCCGTCATCGCCTGGTCCGGGTACACGGTCGTCTGCACCGGCCAGGATGGCTGGATCGATGGCGGTCGCCATGGCCTCTTCGTCGCCGGCGCCCGGGTCCTCTCTCGCCACCGCTTGACGGTAGACGGCCAGCGGCCGGAGCTGAGCGATTCCGACCAGCCCGAGGCCGATCGGTGGCTGGCCGTCCTGCATCTGCCGCGACCAGGTGGCGATGCTCACGGGCCCGTCCTGCCCCAGGACACCCTCGAGATCGACGTGGACCGGCGGATCGGCCACGGCCTCACCGATCGCTTCACGGTTCGAAACCGCTCGGCCGTGGACTGGAACGCCACCGTGGAGCTCGAGCTCGAGGCCGACTTCGCTGACATCGACGACCTCGGCGGCGGCCAGGTTCGTGGATCAACACGGCGATCCTGGAACGCGATGGCGCGGACGTTGCGGTTCGAGTTCGAGGCGCGGCACGACGGTCGGAAGCTTCGGCGGGCGGGCCGGATCCGGATCGAGGGTGCGGCGCCGGAGGAAGCCGACGACGGCCGCATCCGGTTCCCGCTTCGACTGGGACCCGGCGGGGAGGCCATCGTCGACCTCGAGGTCGAGTCCCAGGTCGACGGGTGGTGGCGGGGACCCACGGCCGAAGGCGATCGGCGGGCCCGGCAGCGCTCTGGCTGGCGGCGGGTTCGACCGACCGTCGAGGCCTCGAACGACCTCGGGCGGGTGTTGGAGCGGGCGTCTGACGACCTGTTCGACCTGCGCAACTGGGAGCTCGAGGACGAGTACGTCGCGGGTTCGAAAGGCTCCTCGTGGGTCGTCAACGCCGGTGTCCCGACCTACACCGGCTTCTTCGGGCGCGACACGCTGCCCGCTGGCTGGCAGTCCGCCCTGGTCGGACCGCGGATCGCGCGTGGCGCCCTCGCCGTCGCTGCCGCAACCCAGGCCGAGACCGACGATCCGTGGCGGGACGAGGAACCCGGCAAGCTCATCCACGAGATCAGGGCCGGGCCCCGGTCGGTCCTCGGGTTCGACCCGTTCGACCGCTACTACGGAACGCAGACGACCGCCTCGATGTTCGTCCTTGCCCTGTCAGAGTTGTGGCACTGGACGGGCGACGAGGACGTCCTGCGGCGATACCGCGGCACGGCCCTGCGGGCGCTCGAATGGGCCGAGCGGTTCGGCGACCCCGACGGCGACGGGTTCCTCGAGTACCGTCGACGATCGAAGGGCGGCCTGAAGAACCACGGCTGGAAGGATTCGGACGAGGCGATCCGCTACCCCGACGGTCGCCTCGTCGAGAACCCCATCGCGACCGTCGAAGAGCAGGCCTTCCACTTCATCGCCCTGCAGCGGATGGCCGAGATCCTCGTCGTCCTCGGCGATGACGAGCGGGCGGAGGCGTTCCGACGCCGCGCCGCGGATCTCGGGCGGCGGTGGCACGAGGCGTTCTGGATGCCCGACGAACGCTACTACGCGCTGGCGCTCGATCGCGACAAGGGCCAGGTCCGGTCCATCACCTCCAACCCCGGGCATGCCCTCGCGGCGGGCATCGTGCCGCCCGAGCACGCCGCGGACGTCGCCGATCGCCTCCTGTCGCCGGAGCTGTTCTCCGGCTGGGGCGTCCGAACGCTCTCGACGCGGCACCCGTCGTTCAATCCGTTCGCCTACCACCTCGGCGTCGTCTGGCCCGTCGAACAGGCGACCTTCGCCCTGGGGATGAAGCGCTATGGCCTCGACGACCAGGCCGGGCGGCTCGCGGTGGCCGTCCTCGAGGCCGCCGCGGCGTGTCCCAGCGGCCGACTTCCGGAGGCCTTGACGGGACACGATCGAGCGGCGTTTCCGCGACCCCTGCGCTACCCGGCCGCCAACAGCCCCCAGGCGTGGTCGGCGAGTGCGACCGTCCAGCTCGTCCAGGCCATGCTCGGCATCTACCCGTTCGCACCGCTCCGGCTCCTCGCGCTCGTTCGACCCCGGCTGCCCGAGTCGCTGCCGGAGCTCACGCTGCGGCGGCTGCGGGTCGGCCGAGCGAGCGTCGATCTCCGGTTTCGACGCCGGGCCGACGGAAGTGCCGCGGTCAGCGTCCTGCGGCGCCGAGGCCGGCTCGTCGTCGTGCCGGCCGGTCCACCCCAGGCGCCGCTCGATCGGCTATCGCCGACCGAGCGGCTGTCGCGGCTCGCCCTGGACCATGCGCCCGGGCGGCTTGCGCGTGTCGCGAGGATCGCCCTGGGGCGACCCGGATAGCGTCGATTCCCCTCAGCGGGCGAACCGGGCCGGGAACTGGGCGATGATCCCGTCGCTCAGCATGTCGGCCATCGCCAGGATCTGGACGTGGACCTCGTCGTACGCGGCGATGTCGTCGGGGTAGCGGCCCTCGAGCCGGGCGACGGCCGCGGCAAGCGTGAGGTCGAGGTGGTCCTTCATGTGGGCCTTCATCTCGTCGAGCGGCCAGTGCTCGGGGTTGAGGGCGTTGAGGGCCGTCGCGATGTCGTCGGCGTTGGCGTACCAGGCTGCTGAGGCTGCCGCGGCCGCGTCGGCGGCGCCGGCCTTCGCGGCGAAGATGAGATCGGCGGCAGTCAGGATGTGGTCGCGCAGGAGGGCCGTGACCGCGTCGCCGGCGGCGTCGCCGTAGAAGGGCTTCAGGGCATTGCCGATGTCGGTCTGGTTGGCGAGGAGGCGATCGGTCGTCGGGCCGATGTCGGCCAGGTTGTCGCTCTCGGTTGCGGCGCTGACGATGAACTGGCGGGTCCAGACGATGTGATCCTCCCAGAGCTGGCGCATCGCGTCGTGGAAGGCTGCCCTGGCGGCAATGGCGCCGTGGCCGACGCCGTGAGCGTCGGCCGGTGGGGCCGCAGGGGCGGCGGTGAGGGCGAGGAGTCCGGCGGTGATGAGGCCGGCGATGGCCCCGAGGCGGAGTCTGTTGCGCGTCACGGTCCTGCTCCTTCTCTGCTTCCGCTTCTAACACAAGCGTTGGCTAGTAATACATGTCAGGGCGCGGAATGTCAAGGCCGCCGGTCGAGGTCGTACGACCAGCGCCCAATTTCCAGCGGCATGGCCGCTCGCCGATCCTGCCGGGCAGCCGCGCCGAACCTCACCGGCGCCGAACGAGGGGTAGGAACGATGATCCGCAGAGCCATTCTCATCGGGCTGCTGACCTTCGCCGCCGTCGGCGTCGTCGCCGGCCCGGCGACGGCCAAGTCGACCGACGTGATCCGGTCGGGCAGCTGCACCGGCAACAGCGACTGGAAGCTGAAGCTCAGCCGCGAAGACGGCCGCATCGAGGTCGAGTTCGAGGTCGATCAGAACCGCAACTACAAGCCCTGGAAGGTCCGGTTCGTCCAGAACGGCGCGGTCGTCTGGAAGGGCTGGCGGACGACGCAGCCGCCGTCGGGCTCGTTCGAGGTCCGCAAGCTCCTCACGAACTTCCCGGGGGAGGACAAGATCGTCGCCCGGGCCAAGACCCCCGCGACCGGCGAGATCTGCCGAGGGGTCGCTCGAATCTGACCCCACGCGAGCGGCCGCCGGCCCGCGACGGGGCGGCGGCCGCGCCATGCCACGAGGAGACACCATGCCAGCACGCCGACCAGCGCCCGTCGCCGGGCTCGCCCTCGGGGCCGCCGTCCTTGCCGCCATCAGCGGCTGCACGGGCAGCGTCCCGGCAGCCGGTGCCGGCTGGACCTTCGAGCCTTCGAGTTCTGGGCCGACGGCCGCGGCCTCGCCCGACGCTGCCTCGGCCACGCCTTCGGCGAGCGCCGACGCGACACCCACGGCTGCGGTGCCGTCTGCCGAGCCCTCCTCGGCCCCCACATCGCCACCGCCCGGCAACTCGGTGGCCTTCGACCCGCGAGCGGATGGCCTCGACGTCGCCTTCGGCGAGTTCGCGATCACCCTCGAGGCGAGCGTCATCCGGCCCGGCCCCGTGACCTTCGTCGTCCACAACGCCGGGAACCTGGTCCACGGCTTCGAGCTGCGGCCCGAGCACTCCGGTGGGGGCAGCGGCGGCGATCGCCCGAAGATCGAGACCCGCCGGTTCCAATCCGGCGAGACCCTCCGGGTCGAGGCGAATCTCACGCCCGGGATCTACGAGATTGAGTGCTACGTCGCCGATCACGAGGAGCGCGGGATGAAGACCTACATCGAGGTTCGCGAGGACGCCCCGCTTGCCACGCCCGAGCCCGGCGGCAGCGCACCGGACGTCGCCCGGATCGTCCAGTTCGCATTCGTGCCGGCGACGCTGTCGGTGCCGGTGGGCACGACGGTCTCGTGGCGCAACGACGACCCCGCTCCGCACACGGTCACCTCGGCCGACGGCATCTTCGACTCGCAGCAGCTCGATCAAGGCGGGAGCTACAGCGTCGTCTTCGATCGGCCCGGGGTCTACCGCTACCGCTGCGAGATCCATCCGACGATGGTCGGGGAGGTCCGGGTCGACTGAGCCCGACTCCCCGACCGAGCCCGACTACCATTCCGCACGATGACCGGGCGGACCCATCGGGAGCTTCGGCCGCCGTCGATTCGGCGAGCCGTCGCCGGGTTCGTCATCCCGGGCCTGGCGGCGCTGGCCCTGGTCGCCGGCGCCGGGGTCGTCGCCCTCGATCGGCTGGCGCTGGAGGCGGCGCTGCGCGACGGCGGGCGGGTCGCGGAGCTGGTTGCCCACGGCGTGATCCAGCCGGCGATGACCGGCAGCCTCGTGCGCGGTGATCCGGGCGCGATCGCCGCGCTCGACCGGGTCGTCCGCGACACGGTGCTCCGGGGGTCGCTCGCCAGGATCAAGATCTGGGATCGAGACGGGCGCATCGTCTACTCCGACGAGGCGCTGCTCGTCGGCGCGGTCTTCCCGCTGTCCGACAAACAGCTGGCCGCCTTCGAAAGCGGCTTGCCGAGCGAGCCGGAGGTCAGCGAGCTTGGCGAGGCGGAGAACGTCCTCGAGACGGACGATCGCCTCGTCGAGGTCTACGTCCCGATCGAGGCCCTCGACGGAACGCCCCTGCTGGTCGAGTCGTACCTGCGGCTCGTGTCGGCCCTCGCGTCGGGGCGGCTGGTGGCCGGCCAGATCCTGCCGCTGGCCATCGCCGGCCTCGCGATCCTGGCGATCATCCAGTGGCCGCTCGCGTGGCGCCTGGCCCGCGACCTCCATGCCGGGCACGCGGCCCGCGAGCGGCTCCTGCAGCGCGCCGCGGACAGCTCCCAGGAGGAGCGCCGCCGGATCGCCGGCGAGCTGCACGACGGCCTCGTCCAGTCGCTGGCCGGCGTGGCCCTGGACCTGTCCGCATCGGCTGACCGGGCACCGAATCCATCGATCGCCCGCGACTTCGAGCGGGGCGCCGAGGGCGTGCGGGCGGCGATGCGCGAGGCCCGATCGCTGCTCGTCGAGCTCTATCCGCCCAACCTTCGATCAGCCGGCCTGGCCAACGCCATCGCCGACCGCGGCGCCAAGGCTGCCGGCCGAGGCATCGCGGTCACCACCGAGATCGAGGACGACGGCAGTCTCTCGGAGCGCGACGAGGCGGTCGTGTACCGGGTCGCCCAGGAGGCGCTCCGGAACGTCGTCAAGCACAGCGGCGCGACGCAAGTCACCATCCGGCTCGAGGTCGAGACGGGCGACTGCCAGCTGACGGTCACCGACGACGGGACCGGCGTCGACGAGGTGGCCGTGGCGGGGGCGCCGGCGTCGGGCCACCTCGGGCTGTCGGTCATTCGAGACCTGGCCCGCGATGCCGGGGCGTCGCTGGATGTCCGCCAGGGCGACGTGGCCGGGACTATTGTGGCGCTTCGACTGGGGGCGGTTCGGTGATCCGGGTGTTGATCGTGGACGACCACGAGATCGTTCGAACCGGGCTCGAGCGGCTCCTCCAGGGCTGGCCGTCGGTCGAGGTCGTCGCCACGGCCTCGAACGGCCGCGAGGCCATCGAGCTTGCCGAACGGCACCGGCCCGACGTCGTCCTGATGGACGTCTCGATGCCTGTCATGGGCGGTCTCGAGGCGACGCGCCGGATCCTGGCCGACCGGCCGCAGACCCAGGTCGTGGTCCTGACCTCGTTCGACGATCAGCGGACCGTCGGCGAGGCGCTCGACTCCGGGGCGATCGGCTACCTCCTCAAGGACGCCGATCCGGCGACGCTGCGCGAGGGGATCGAGCTTGCCGCCCGAGGCGAGTCGCCGATCAACCCGCGGGTCGCGCGGACGATGCTCGCCGCGCGCCGCGACCGCCGCGCCGAGCCGGCCATCACCGACCGTGAGCGCGAGATCCTCGAGCTGCTGCGCCAGGGCCTGTCGAACAAGGAGATCGCCGCCGGGCTCGGGATCACGGTCAAGACGGTCAAGGCCCACCTCTCCAGCCTGTTCCAGAAGATCGGCGTCCTCGACCGGACACAGGCGGCCCTGTGGGCCGAGCGCTTCGCCCCGGAGCGGCCCGCGCCCGGGCGAGAGTGAGGCCGCGGCCCCCTCAGGATCCGCCGGCCATCGCCGGCAGGAGGACGAGCGAATCGCGCTCGCCGACGGGCGTCTCCAGGCCATCGAGGTGCCGGACATCGGTGCCGTTGAGGAAGACGTTGACGAAGTGGTTGATCCCGCCGTCGCCGTCGAGCAGCGTCGGGGCGAGGGCCGGGTAGGTCCCCACGAGCGACTCGATGACCTCGCGGACGGTCGAGCCGCCGGCGTCGACCAGCTTGGCCCCCGAGGTCGCCGACCGGAGCACCGGCGGAATTCGAACCTCGCTCATGACGATGCCCCCTCCAGCCACGCCTCGAACGCCGCCAGGCGCGGCGGGATCGGCGGGGCGAGGCCGGGCTGGCCGGCCCGCGCGGGGGCGGCCGGATCGATCCCGAGAAGCCGTGCGTCGGGGGTCTTGAGGCCATTGCCCGTGACGAGCGCGACGACCTCGTCGCCGTCGCGGATCACGCCCCGCCGCCGTGCCGCCTCGACCGCGCCGATCGTCACGCCGCCGGCGGTCTCGGCGAAGATGCCCTCGAGGGCCGCCAGCTCGCGGATCGCCGCGGCGGTCCGGGTGTCGTCGATCGACTCGATCGAGCCGCCGCTGGACCGGGCAACCTCGAGGGCGTAGCGGCCGTCGGCCGGGTTGCCGATGGCCAGCGAGCGGACGAACGTGTCGGGCGCTCGTACCGGCTCCACCACGGTCGCCCCGCTCGCCCAGGCCGTGGCCACCGGCGCACAGCCGGCCGGCTGGGCGCCGACGAAGCGGATCGGGCGGCGCTCGATGAGCCCAGCGTCGGCCAGCTCGGCAAAGCCCCGGGCGACCTTCGTGAATAGCGCCCCCGAGGCGATCGGGGCGACGATCACGTCGGGCGAGCGCCAGCCGAGGCCCTCGGCGACCTCGAAGGCCAAGGTCTTCGATCCCTCGGCGTAGAACGGCCGGAGGTTGACGTTGACGAAGCCCCAGCCGGTCTCGTCGACGACCTCGAGGCACAGCCGGTTGACGTCGTCGTAGGTGCCCTCGATCGGCACGACGGTCGCGCCGTAGGCGAGGGCGTGGTCGACCTTCGCCGGCTCGAGGTCCGCCGGGATGAAGACGTAGGCCGGGATGCCGAGCGCGGCCGCGGCCGCAGCCGTGGCCCCGGCCAGGTTGCCGGTCGAGGCGCAGGCCAGGGTATCGATCCCGAACTCGCTCGCCGTCGCGGCGGCGATCGCCACGGCCCGATCCTTGAATGACAAGCTGGGGTTGCGGGTGTCGTCCTTGACCCACAGCCGCTCCACACCGAGTGCGCGGCCGCGCCGATCCGCGGCCACGAGGGGCGACGAGCCGACGGCGAGGCCGCGCGCCGGCGGCGTGTCGAGCGGCAGGAACTCGAGGTAGCGCCACAGCCCGGCGGGGCGGGCCTCGATGGCCTCGCGCGAGGCCGTGGCGCGGACGAGGTCGCGGTCGTACGCGACCTCGAGCGGGCCGAGACAGGCCGGGCAGACGTAGGCCGGGCCGAGCGGCTCCGGGCGGCCGCAATTGCGACAGGCCAGCCCGACGACGCGGCGGCGCTCGGCCGGCGCGCCCGCGGCCGGCGCGCCCGCCCCCCGGGGTGCCTGGATCAGCTCGGTCGTCATCGGATCCGCTCCTTCCTGCCGCGGCTCGCGGGGCGCGGCACTGGCTGCGGCGACGGGACCGGAAAACGGAAGACCCTTCCTGCGCCGGAAGGGTCTCGAAGGGAGCTCCCTTATCTCGCAGGGGGACCTGCCCGGACTTGGCACCTTGCCGGCTCGACGCCGGTAGGTTGTCGTGGTTTCAACGGGCCGGTCCCGCCACCACTCTTGATAAGTGCTCTTCAGTTGTGCCCCTGAGGCTACGGTCTGGAGCGCCCGGCCGTCAATGCCTCGAAGCGGGAGCGCCAGTGCTCCAGTCGGGCCTCGTCGGAGAACAGCACCAGGACCGTGTTGTCGCCGGCCAGCGTCCCGACCTGGTCGTCGAGCGTCGAGAGGTCGATCGCCTCGGCCAGGATGGACGCGGTTCCGGCCGACGCGACGAGGACGAGGATCAGGCCGGACCGGCGGACTTCGACCGGCACGTCGCGCAGCACCCGCAGCAGCATCTCGTCGTCGCGTGGACGGGTTGCGACCAGCTCCGCCGGCGCGGCGTAGACGTGCCGCTCGCCACGGGGAACCTTGACCAGGCCGAGCTCGGCGATGTCACGGCTGACGGTTGCCTGGGTGACCTCGAAGCCCTGCGCGGTCAGGAGATCGGCCAGCTGCTGCTGGTTCTGGATGTCGTGCTCCCGGACCAGCTCGCGGATCTGCCCGTGCCTCGCGCGCCGGGAGGCGCGTGCGCCGGTCGGCCCACGATCGCGACCGTTCGACCGCTCCATGGCCTGACTATATGCCGAGGCGTTCGGCCGCGGCAGCCAGCTCGGCCTGGACCCGCCGGGGCGCCGTCCCGCCGATAACGTCGCAGCGAGCCAGGGCGCCGTCGACCGTCGCCGCGGCGCGCAGGAACGCCCCGAGCTCGGGATCGGATGCGAGCTTCGCCGCGGCCGGATCGTCGCTCTCGGCCAGCGCGGCAGCGTACTCGGCGCCCTCGAGCGCCGCCAAGCCAACGCCGCGCCCTTCTGCGACCCTGACGAGCCGGCCCACGACGTGGTGGGCCGATCGGAACGCGATCCCCCGCTCCACCAGGGCGTCGGCCAGAGCCACGGCAGTCAGGTACCCCTCGGCGGCGGCCGCCTGGAGCCGCGCCTCGTCGACGACCAGCGATTCCATCACGCCGGTCAGCACGTCCAGCGACGCTCGAAGCGTGCGCGTCGCGGCGAAGAGCGGCGCCTTGTCCTCCTGGAGATCGCGCTGGTAGCCGAGCGGCAGGCCCTTGAGCATCGCGAGCGTCGCGGTCAGCCGTCCGATGACGTCGGCGGTCCGCCCGCGGACGAGCTCGGCGACGTCGGGGTTGCGCTTGTTCGGCAGCATCGACGAGCCGGTCGAATGGGCGTCCGCGAGGCGCACGAAGCCGAACCGCGGGTTGGACCACCAGACGAGCTCCTCGGCGAGGCGCGAGAGGTGGACCATCCCGAGCGCGACGGCGGCGAGCGTCTCGACGACGAAGTCGCGGTCGCCCGAGGCGTCGATCGAGTTGCGGGTGCCGCTCTCGAAACCGAGCTCGGCCGCCGTCGTCTCGCGATCGAGCGGGAAGCCCGCGCCGGCAATCGCGCCCGAGCCCAACGGCGAGACGTTGGCCCGGCGCCGGGCGTCGGCCACCCGGCCGCGGTCGCGCTCCAGCATCTCGACGTATGCCAGCAGGTGATGGGCGAACAGCACCGGTTGGGCTGGCTGGACGTGGGTGTGGCCGGGCATGACGGCATCGGGGTGGCGCGCCGCGAGCCCAACCAGTGCGCGTTCCAGCCCCACGGCGGCGTCATCGAGCGAATCGACCGTCCGCCGCAGCCATAGCCGCAGGCCGGTCGAGACCTGGTCGTTCCGTGATCGACCGGTGTGCAGCTTGCGGGCGACCGGCCCGACCCGCGCCTCGAGCGCGAACTCGAGGTTCATGTGAACGTCCTCGAGGGCCGGGTCCCATTCGAGCGACCCGTCCTCGACGTCGGCTCGAAGCCCCTCCAGGCCCCCGACGAGCGCTTCGACCTCGGGGTCCGTCAGCAGCCCGGCCCGGCCGAGCCCCCGAACGTGGGCGATCGAGCCGGCGATGTCGTCGAGCGCCAGCTCGACGTCGATCTCGAGCGAGCGCGTGAAGTCGGCGGCTGCGGGATCCGGCTGGCCTTCGAACCGGCCGCCCCAGGTCTTCACTCCGCGTCAGCCGACGAGGACAGCCTCGGCATCGGCGACCTCGAGCGGCAGGTCATCGAGCAGCGGCGTCGCCCAGCTCGCGCCATCCTGGCGACCGGCCTCGGTCCGCAGCGGCAGGCCGAAGATCGCGATGAAGCCGACCGCGCTGGCGTGGTCGAAGGCGTCACCCGCGTCGTAGGTCGCAAGGGCGTGATCGTACAGGGAGTTCGGGCTGCGCCGACCGACGATCGCGGACGTGCCGTGATCCAGCCGAACGCGGACCTCGCCCTCGACGACCCGCTGGGCCGTGCGGACGTACTCGCGCAGGTTCGCCTGCAGCCCGCTGAACCACAGCCCGTCGTAGGTCGCCTGGGCAACCTCGGCCGCGACGAGGCGATCGAAACGCAGCTGGTCCTTCGAGAGCGTCAGACCCTCGAGGGCCTTGTGGGCGGCGTGGATGACGACCGCCGCGGGCGCCTCGTAGATCTCGCGGCTCTTGATTCCGACGAGGCGATCCTCGACGTGGTCGATCCGCCCGACGCCGTGGCTCCCGGCCAGCTCGTTGAGCGTTTCGACGAGCTCGACCGGGTCGAGCTCGCGGCCGTCGAGGCTGACGGGGACGCCGGCCTCGAAGCCGAGGGTGATCTCGACCGGCGATGGCGCCTCCGACGGATCGACGGTCCAGGCGTAGACGTCGCGCGGTGGGGCGACCCAGGGGTCCTCGAGGACGCCGGTCTCGATCGAGCGGCCCCACAGGTTGACGTCGATCGAGTACGGCGAGGCGTGGGTGACGGGGATGTCGATGCCGCGCTCCAGGGCGTACTCGATCTCCTGGTCGCGCGACAGGCCCATCCCGATCCGCATCGGCGCGACGACCTCGAGGCTCGCGTCGAGGGCCTTGACGGCGACGTCGAACCGGACCTGGTCGTTGCCCTTGCCGGTGCAGCCGTGGGCGACGGCGTCGGCGCCTTCGCGATGGGCGACCTCGACGAGCAGCTGCGCGATGAGCGGCCGGGCCAGGGCGGTGGCCAGCGGGTAGACACCCTGGTACAGCGCGCCGGCCCGGACGGCCGGCCGGACGAAGCCCTCGACGAACTGGCGGCGGGCGTCGACGACGTAGGCCCGGCTGGCGCCGGCGCTGATGGCCCGATCGGCCACGCCGCTCCGGAGCGAGCCGCCCCCGACGTCGACGGTCAGGGTCACGACCTCGGCCTCGTAGCGCTCGCGGAGCCAGGCGACCGCGACGGATGTGTCCAGGCCGCCCGAATAGGCAAGCACGACCTTCTTCACGGGGTTCCTCGCGCACGGGATGAGAGGCGGCGCTAGCGCAGTTGCGGCTCGCAGTCCTGCATTAACATGCGCTGGCCTCGGCCATTCTTGCATACCTATGCAGGATTTGTCTACACTGCGCGCCATGCATGTCGTTCCCGGTTCGCCGACCCCCCATTCCAGGCATCTCCTGTCGATCTCGGACCTCGATCCCGGTGAGATCGGTGAGGTCCTCGATTCGGCCCTGACGCTCAAGGTCGGGTCGCCGGCCTGGATCGGGCGCGGAGGGCCGCTCGCCCGCAAGCACGTGGCGCTGCTGTTCGACAAGCCCAGCCTTCGAACCCGGGTGTCGTTCGAAGTCGGGATCGGGCGGCTCGGCGGGACGGTGACGAACCTGTCGGCGAGCGAGATCGGTCTCGGCAGCCGGGAGTCGTACGCCGACATCGCCCGGACGCTGTCGCGGTACGTCGACGCGATCGTCATTCGAATGCACAGCCACCCGGGCCTCGCGGAGCTGGCGGGGGCGGCCGAGGTCCCGGTCATCAACGCCCTGACCGAGCTGGAGCATCCCTGCCAGGCGCTGGCCGACCTGCTGACCCTGCGCGAGCACCTCGGCTCACTGAAGGGCCGCCAGCTGGTCTTCGTCGGCGACGGCAACAACGTCTGCCACTCGCTCCTGCTCGGCGGCGCCGCGGTCGGACTGCACGTCCGCGTCGCGTCGCCGGCGGGCTACGAGCCGGCTCCCGCGATCGTCGAGGAGGCGACCCGCTTGGCGCGGCGGAGCGGCGCCCGAATCGAGGTCGTGCACGATCCGGTCGTTGCCGTCGCGGGCGCGGACGCCGTCTACACCGACGTCTGGGCCTCGATGGGCTCGGAGCACGAGGCCGCCGCGCGCCGGCGCGTCTTCGCCCCCTTCCAGGTCAATTCCGAGCTGCTGGCGGTCGCGCCGGCCGCCCTGGTCATGCACTGCCTGCCCGCCCACCGCGGCGAGGAGATCACCGCCGAGGTCATCGACGGCCCCACGAGCGTGGCCTTCGACCAGGCCGAGAACCGGACCTACGCCCAGCAGGCGGTCCTGCTGCACCTCCTCCGCGCGCGCAGCGTCAGCCGCGCAAGCATGGGCGTCGCCGAGCCAGCGCCGTTGCGTCCCGCCCTCGCCGGGGTGGCCGCCCTGCGACCGTAGCCCGGCGCTCCAGGTGGCAGCGCGGGAGATCAGGGTCGGCATCATCGGCGCCACCGGCTACGGCGGCGGCGAGCTGGTGCGGCTGCTGAGCCGACATCCCTCGGCCCGGCTCGTCGGGCTGCAGTCGCGGGGCCGCGACGGCGTGCCGATCGCCGCCAGCCACCCACACCTCGCGTCGACCGGACTCGAGATCGGAGCCGGCCTGCCCGACGATCTCGACGCGGTCTTCCTGGGGCTGCCGCACGGCGTCGCCGCCGAGCTCGTGCCGGAGCTGGCCGAGCGAGGCGTCACGATCATCGATCTTGGGCCGGACTTCCGGCTCCACGATCCCGCCGACTACCCGCGCTGGTACGGCTTCTCTCATCCCCGCCCCGATCTGCTGGCGGGGGCGGTGTACGCGCTGCCGGAGCTGCATCGCGACGCGCTCGTCGCCCTTCGTGATGCGTCGGTGCGCATCGCGGCTTCGCCGGGCTGCTACTCGACGGCCGCGATCCTGGCGCTGGCGCCGCTCGCCCGGGCCGGTCTGCTCGACGACGTGGTCATCGACGCCAAGAGCGGCGTCTCGGGAGCCGGCCGGGAGCCGAAGCCCGAGATGCAGTTCGGCGAGGTCAACGAGAGCGTCCGGGCATACGGGGTCGGCGGCCATCGCCACCTCGCGGAGATGGAGCAGGAGCTGACCGGCGTCGCGCCCGCCAAGCTCGACCCGCTGGACTTCGTGCCCCACCTCATCCCGATGACCCGCGGCATCCTCGCGACCTGCCACGTCCGGCCAGCCCGGGAGGTCAGCCAGGCGGAGCTCGACGAGCTGTACGGCGACGCCTATTCGAACGAGCGGTTCGTCGAGGTCGTCGACTCGCCACCGGCGACCAAGCACGTCCTCGGCAGCAACACCTTCCGGGTCCACGTCCACCACGACGCGCGGGGTGGCCGGGTCCTGGTCCTCGGCGTCCTCGACAACCTCGTCAAGGGGGCCGCCGGTCAGGCGGTCCAGGCCTTCAACGTCCTGTTCGGGCTGCCCGAGGCGACCGGCCTCGAGCAGCTGCCGCTGGCGCCCTGAGCGATGTCGACCGAGACGCTCCCGCTGAAGGCGCGGCCGGGCAGGGCATTGCCGGACGTCGATGATCGCCCCCGGATGCCGCTTGGCTTCCGCGCAGGCGCCGTGGCGGCCGGGATCAAGGCCTCGGGCCGGCGCGACCTCGGCGTCCTCGCGACGACCGGCCAGCCCGCCGCCGTCGCCGCGACCTTCACGACGAACCGGCTGTCGGCCGCGCCGGTCCGTCTCAGCCAGGCCCACCTCGCGGCGAGCGGCGGCTGGGCGGGCGCCGTCCTCACGGCGAGTGGCAGCGCCAACGCGGCGACCGGGCCGGAGGGCGACGCCGATCAGCTCGCCCTGGCCGAGGCCCTTGCCGCGGCGGTCGGCGTTCCCCCGCATCAGACGCTGGCACTCGCGACCGGCGTGATCGGTACCCGGCTGCCGGTCGACCGGATTCGGGCGCCGATTGCCGACCTCGTCGCCGCTGGCCTCTCGACTGGCGACGACGCGCTCGCCGCGCTCGCCGAGCAGCTGTGCACGACCGACACGCACCCGAAGTGGGCCAGCGTCCGCCTCGAGCTGCCCGCGCCCGACGGATCGTCACGAACGGTAACCGTGGCCGGTATCGCCAAGGGCGTCGGCATGATCCACCCGCGAATGGCGACGATGCTGGCCCTCGTCCTGACCGACGCCACGGTCGACCCGCCGACCCTCCACGGGCTCCTCGCGCCGGCCGTGGAACGAACCTGGAACCAGCTGACCGTCGACGGCGACACCAGCACCAACGACACCGTCCTGCTGCTGGCCTCGGGCGCCGCGGGGACGGTACCGGTCCAGGCCGGGACGGAGGCCGCTGACCGGCTCGGCGCAGCCATCGAAGTGGTGGCCCGGTCGCTGGCCCGCCAGCAGGCGGCCGACGGCGAGGGCGCCACGACCCTCATCACCTGCCAGGTCAGCGAGGCGCCCGACGATGCCACGGCGCGGGCGGTCGCCCGGGCCGTCGTCGGCAGCAGCCTCGTCAAGGCCGCCGTCCACGGCCGCGACCCCAACTGGGGCCGGATCGCCGCGGCCGTCGGCAACGCGGAGGTCGGCGGGCAGCCGGTCCCGATCGACGTCGCGCGCCTGGCCATCGCGATCTGCGGCGTCCCGGTCTTCGAGGGCTGCCCGCTGTCCTTCGATCGCTCGGCCCTGTCGAAGTTGATGGCCGCCCCGGAGGTCGTCGTGGCCGTCGAGCTCGGGCTCGGGACGGGCTGGGGCGAGGCCTTCGGTTGCGACCTGTCCGAGGGCTACGTCGTCGAGAACTCCGTGTACACGACATGACCACCGCCGAGCTCGTCGTCGTCAAGCTCGGGGGCGAGACGTTCGCCGCGCGGCAGGACGCCCTCCACGGCGTGGTCGAGGCGGCCGCTCGCCATCGGCTCGTCCTGGTCCACGGCGGCGGGAAGCGACTCTCCGCGTGGCTCGAGCGACTGGGCATCGAGACCCGCTTCGAAGGCGGCCTCCGGGTCACCGACGGCGCGGCGCTCGAGGGCGCGGTCGCGGTCCTCGGCGGCGTCATCAACACCGAGCTCGTCGCCGCCCTGTCGAGCCTCGGCCTGCCCGCGGTTGGCCTGACCGGCGCCGACGGCGGCCTGATCGTCGCCGAGCGGCTGCCCCACCTCGGCCACGTGGGCCGCGTCGTCGAAGCTCTGCCCCGGGTCATCGAGGCGCTCGTCGATGGTGGCCTCGTGCCGGTCGTCGCGCCGCTCGGGATCGACGAGACGGGCGCCATCTGCAACGTCAACGCCGACGACGTCGCCGCCGGCCTGGCGGCCGCGCTCTCGGCGCGCCTCGTGCTCCTGACCGACACCGACGGCGTCCGGTCGGCCGACGGACGGACGGTCGATCGGCTCGACGAGCCACTGGCCGAGGCGATGATCGAGGGCGGCACCATCTCGGGCGGGATGATCCCCAAGGTCCGAGGGGCGCTGGCGGCACTCCGGGCCGGCAGCCGCGAGGTGATCATCGCCGAGGGGCGCGACGCCGCCTCGCTGGTTCGAGCCCTGGAAGATCCATCATTCGGTACCCGCTTCGCTCCGAGGACTCGATGACCGGCCCATCCCAGCCGTCCGGCGACCTGCCCGACCTGCAGCTGCCCGAGCCCGGCACGCCGCTGGGCGCCGTGAGCGTGCGCGTCAACGCCGAGGCCAACCTCGTGGAGCTGCTGACGACCCTGCAGGACGCCGGCGCGGAGATCGTCGCCATCAACACCTTCCCGCCGACCCTGGGCGAGCCGGACGTCGTCCGGGTCTTCGACATCGAGACCCGCAACTTCGACAGCGCGGCGGCCGCCCGCCTGCTCCGGGGCGTGCCGGGCGGCGCCAAGGCCGAGCCGCGCAAGACCCTCGGCCAGATCTTCGGCAAGCGGGTCATCGTGATCGGCGGCGGCGCCCAAGTGGCGCAGGTCAACCTCGGCGCGGTCACCGAGGCCGATCGTCACAACCTCCGGGGCGAGCGGATCAGCGTCGACACGATCGCGCTCGTCGGCGAGAAGGCGATCGCCGACGCGGTCAGGGCGGTCGCCGACCTGCCGCGGGCCCACATCCTCGTCCTCGCCGGGTCGCTGATGGGCGGCGAGATCACCAAGGCCGTGCGGGAGGTTCGCGAGGGCGGCATCCCGGTCGTCGCGCTGAACATGGCCGGCACAGTCCCCGACGCCGCCGACCTCGTCGTCTCGGACCCAGTGCAGGCCGGGACGATGGCGGTCATGGCCATCGCCGACACGGCCCGCTTCTCGATCGAGCGCCAGCGCGGCCGGAGGTATTGAGTTCGATGGACCCGCGCGCCGTCGGTCAGCAGTACCTGTCGCCGGTCATGGCCCGCTACTTCGAGCGCAGCTGGAGCCACGGCGAGGGCCATCGGCTGTTCGACCTCGACGGTCGCTCGTACCTCGACTTCGCGACCGGGATCGCGACGACGATCCTGGGCCATCGCCATCCCCGGGTGACCGCCGCGATCCACGACCAGGTCGATCGAATGGTCCACCTGATGAACGGCATGGGCTACATCGAGCCGGTCTCGCGCCTCGCGGAGCTGCTCGTCGAGACGCTGCCGGGGCCGCTCGACAGCGTCTTCTTCGGCAACTCCGGGGCCGAGGCGATCGAGGGCGCCCTCAAGCTCGCCCGCCGGGCGACCGGGCGCCCCGGGATCATCGCCTTCGAGGGCGGCTTCCACGGTCGAACCTACGGCGCCCTCAGCGCGACGAGCTCGAACCCGAACTATCGGAAGGGCCACGGTCCGCTGCTGCCGGACGTCCACATCGTGCCCTACCCGCAGGCCTACCGGGCGTTCGACGGGGACGAGGCTTCTGCGACGGCTGCCGCGCTGGCAGCACTGGAGCGGCTGCTCGCCGAGGAGGTCGCGCGCGACACGGTGGCCGCGATGCTCATCGAACCCGAGCTCGGCGAGGGCGGCTACGTGCCGGCACCGGTCGAGTTCCTGCAGGGCCTACGGGCGATCTGCGACCGCCACGGCATCCTGCTGATCGCCGACGAGGTCCAGACGGGCTACGGTCGAACCGGTCGGATGTGGGGCTTCGAACACGCGGGCGTCGTGCCCGACATCGTGTGCATCGCCAAGGGCATCGCCAACGGCCTGCCGCTCGGGGCGTTCGTGGCCAGCCGCTCACTGCAGGAGCGCTGGGGCGCCGGGGCTCACGGCTCGACCTTCGGCGGCAACCCCGTCGCCTGCGCGGCCGGTATCGCGGTCCTCGAGACGATCCGCGACGAGGATCTCGTGGCGAACGCGGCCGCCCGGGGCGAGCAGCTGTGGGCCGGGCTGCACGCGATCGCCGCCGATGAGCCCCGGATCGGTGACGTCCGGGGGCGGGGGCTGATGCTCGGCGTGGAGTTCGTGGTGGATCCCGCGACCCGGGAGCCGGACGGCGCCGCGGCCGATCGGGTCATCGCGGCCTGCGCCGCTGCCGGCCTGCTGATCCTGACCTGCGGCCCGGCCCCCGCCACCGTCCGCTGGCTGCCGCCGCTCGATGTCACTGCCGACGAGATCGACGAGGGCCTCGAGATCTTCCGGACGATGCTCGCCCGAGTCTGAGCCCGGCGCCACCTGCCCGTCGCTTAGGCAGCCGTGGCGACACGCTGCT
The DNA here is from genome assembly GCA_012026785.1 of Chloroflexota bacterium. Taxonomy (GTDB): domain Bacteria; phylum Chloroflexota; class Limnocylindria; order Limnocylindrales; family CSP1-4; genus UBA5189. The sequence continues at coordinate 41,141 of VEOW01000026.1, forward strand.
CGTACTCCTCGATGAGTGTGAACAGCTCGTCGGCGGCGAACTGTCGGTCGTAGCCGCCCTCCGTGATCTGGCGGACGACACCGGTCTCGCTGAGGACCTTCAGTCCATCAAGGGCCCGCTGGTGCGAGGCGCCGATCGCAGCCCGGATCGTGGCGGCCGACGTGATCGGTTGAGCCGGAAGCGCGGTGATGATCCGCGCCGCAGCGGAGTCGCGTCGTGGTCGACCGGCCCGCTCGTACCAATCGGCTCCCAGCTTCGCGATCTCCGTCGCCAGCTCGGTCGAGACCTGGGATGCTCGCCGGCATGCGCCCGCGAAGGAGGCACACCACTCCGAGACCCGGCCCTCCCGGAAGCCGACGAGCCCGGTGATGTACTGGCTTGCCCGCGCCGCCAGGACGACTGAAACGGGTGGCACGAAGCGCGGTGCGACGCCGCGCCGCCGAAGCACGACGTGGATGAGGCAGCGACCCACCCGACCATTGCCGTCGAGGAACGGATGGATGGTCTCGAACTGCGCGTGGGCGATGGCAGCCTGTGCAACCCCTGGGAGGTCGTCACGGTTGACGAACGCCAGCAGGTCGCCCATCAGGCGTTCGATCTCTTCCTCCGGGGGTGGGATGTAGTGGGCATCGAGGGGTGAGTCGAGGCGACCGCCGATCCAGTTCTGTTCCCGTCGGTACAAGCCTGGCGTCACGTGGTCTGGCTCTCCAACCATCAGGCTGCGATGGATCGCTCGGATGTCATCGCCGACCAGTGATCGCTCGGCTTCGCCAAGCGCGATGGCTTCCTCCATGGCGACGACGTTGGCCGCCACCGTCCGGGCCGTTCCACGGGCGGCTCGAGGGTCGATGAGCGCCTTGGCCAGATTGCGCTGTGACAGCTCGTAGCCCTCGATCCGGGATGACGCTATGGCCTCGGACCGCAGCAACAGGGCTCCGATCGCCTCAAGTCCGGTGACCGAACGCGAGGCATTGAGCTCGCGGACGGCCTGTTCGGCGGCAGCCACGGCTTCGGCCGCCTCGAACGTGGTCGGCGGGTCGATCGTTTCGATCGGGTCCGGGATGAAGGCCTGGTAGGTGAACGACGCGCGGGCGCGGCGGCCACCGTGGGCTGCCGGATCACCATCCCACCGACGATCTACGAAGCGAGCCACGGCGCGGTCTCTATCCGTTCAATCGTGGCCACGACTTTGAACACTTAATGGAGTCTGCGGGCGTAGCTGTTCAATGTCAACCAGTCGATCGGACGCTTCGTCGGCGGGTGTCGGTTGCGCGTCAAGCCGAGCCGAGGCGGCGCCGCGCCTCTTCGATGTCCACCCGTCCTTCATACAGCGCCCGCCCGACGATGGCTCCGGCGCAGCCGAGATTCCGGACCCGCTCGAGGTCCTCGATCGATCGGATGCCGCCGCTGGCGATGATCTGACCGGCATTGAGGCCGACGAGCTCCCCGAGCAGGTCCAGGTCCGGGCCATCCAGCGTCCCGTCTCGGTCGATCGCGGTGACCTCGAAGATCGAGACACCGGCGGCGGCGAGCCGGCGAATGGCGTCGGCCGCCTCGATGCCGCCGGTCCCGGGACGCCAGGCCTCGCCGACCGCCTGCCCCTGCCGCACGTCGATCGCGACGGGCAGGGCAGCAGCGCCATGCTCCTTCACGATCGTCGCAGCGAGGCCAGGATCTCGAAGCGCGGCCGTGCCGAGGACGACACGGGTGAGACCTGTCGCCAGCAGCCTCGTCACGGTCGCCGCGTCGCGGATCCCGCCGCCGACCTCGATCGACGCTTTGTCGCCGCAGACGCGAACGATGCGCGCGATCACCTCCCCGTGAACGGGCTCGCCTGCCTGCGCACCTTCGAGGTCGACGACGTGTAGCCATCGGGCCCCCCGTTCGACCAGGTCCTCGGCCGTCTCGACGGGGTCCGTTCCGACGACATTCGCCGTCTCGAAGGCGCCACGCCGCAGCCTCACGACCTGGCCGCCCCGCAGATCGATGGCCGCCAGGACTTCGAACCCCATTTGCCCTCCAGGTCGCTCCGTCCACCGGTCGCTTTAGCGTGCTAGCACATTATCATGCTATCGTGTTAGTCTGCTGCGAGCGCGAGAGGTGGGAACGGGAGGTTGAACGTGGAACGAGACAGCTGGCGAACGCCCGAGACCGAGGCCCTGTTTGCTGCCGTCCTGCGCCTCGAAACGACCGACGAGGCCGCGCGCTTCTTCCGCGACCTCTGCACGCTCCGCGAGCTCCACGATCTCGCCAACCGCTGGCAGGTCGCCCGGCTGCTCGACGAGGGCCTCCACTACGCCGAGATCGCCGAGCGAACCGGCGCGAGCACCGCGACGATCACGCGGATCGCGACCTGGCTGCGTCACGGCGAGGGCGGCTACCGCCTGTTGCTGGACCGGACGCGCGCAAACGGCAGCACGGTCGAGTATCCGGTCGGGCGCGAGCAATGAGCCCTCGACTTCGGCTCGCCATTCCCAACAAGGGCCGCCTCGCCGAGCCGGCCATCGAGCTGCTGCGGGATGCCGGCTTCGTCTTCGACCCGCACGACCGTCGGCTGGTCGCCCATGTCGAGAACCTCGACGTCGACGTCCTGTTCGTTCGAGCCGGCGACATCGTCGAATTCGTGGCGGACGGGGTGGCCGATCTTGGCATCACCGGCCGAGACCTCCTGGCCGAGCGTGATTCGCCGCTCCAGGCGCTGCGCGAGCTCGGGTTCGGGCATTGCCGGCTGTCGGTCGCCGTGCCCGACGAATCGCCCTACCAGGCGGTCGAGGACCTCGCCGGCCTCCGATCTGCGACCGCCCACCCGAACCTCGCCCGGCGCTTCTTCGCTGAGCGCGAGCTCAACGTCGAGGTCATCCCGCTCTCGGGAGCCGTCGAGGTCGCGCCGCGGCTCGGCCTCGCGGAGTCGATCGTCGATCTCGTCTCGACCGGCTCGACGCTGGCCATGAACGGCCTGCGACCGATCGGGGTCGTGCTCGAATCCGAAGCCGTCCTGGTCGGCGGCCCAACGTCCGAAGGCCGCGCGGACGAGGTGGCCGCGGTCGACCAGATGCTCGGCGCGGTGCTGGAGGGTCGGCGCAGCAAGTACGTGATGATGAACGCGCCGGCCGATCGCCTGGCCGAGCTGCGCTCGCTGCTGCCGGCGCTCGCCTCGCCGTCGGTCATCCCCCTCGCCGAGGAAGGCATGATCGCGATCCACTCCGTCGTCGGCGCCGCGGACGTGTGGCGGCTCCTGCCGCGGCTGAAGGCCGGCGGGGCGTCGGGGATCCTGGTCCTGCCGATCGAGAAGATCCTCGGATGAGCCGACTCCCTCGCATCCGAATCGCCCCCGACTGGCCGGCCACGCCAGACCCGGCCCTGGCCGGCCTCATCCGTCGCGGCGCGGTCCCCGACCCGGCGACGAGAGCCGGCGCACGGGAGATCCTCGAACGCGTCCGGCAGGGCGGCGCCGAGGCCGTTCGCGACGCCAACCGGCGCTTCGGGGGCGGGCTCGCCGACGGGCGACTGGTCGTCGAACGGAACGAGCTCCAGGACGCAGCAGACGGCCTACCGGACGACGTCGCGACGGCGCTCCGGGCGGCCAGCGTCAACGTCCGTCGCTTCGCCCAGGCCCAGGTCCCGCCGTCGGTGACGGTCGAAACCGCCCAGGGTGTCGTCCTCGAGCGTCGCTGGGTCCCCCTGGCGAGTGTCGGCGCGTACGCCCCTGGGGGAACGGCGCCATATCCGTCGTCGCTGGTCATGAGCGTCGTGCCGGCGCAGGTGGCGGGCGTCGAGCGCATCGTCGCCGCATCGCCCGCCGCGTCCGATGGTTCGATCCAGCCGGTGATGCTCGGCGCGGCCGGCCTCCTCGGGGTGGACGCCCTTCTCGTCGCCGGTGGCGCCCAGGCGGTCGGGGCGCTGGCCTTCGGGCTGCCCGAGGTCGGCTTCGAACCCGTCGACCGGATCGTCGGGCCCGGCAACGCCTGGGTCACCGCCGCAAAGCTCGAGGTCGCCGGCGAGGTCGGGATCGATCTGCCCGCCGGGCCGTCGGAGGGCATGGTCCTCGGCGCTCCCCCGGCCGATCCGACGGTCACGGCCGCGGACCTCCTGACCCAGGCCGAGCACGGGATCGACTCGCCGGCCATCCTCGTCACGACGGACGAGGCGTTCGCCGATCTCGTCGAGGAGGAGCTCGAGGCACAGCTCGCCGGAGCGCTCCGCCGGGACATCCTCGTGGCTGGGCTCGATCGCCACGGCGCCGTCGTGGTCGCGCCGACGCTCGAGCAGGCAATCGCCTTCGTCAACGCCTACGCACCCGAGCACCTCTCGATCGACGTCCCCGACGCCGAGACGGCCGTGGCGGCGATCCGGAACGCCGGCTCGGTGTTCGTGGGGCCGTGGTCGCCCGAGTCGGCCGGCGATTACGCCACGGGCGCCAACCATGTCCTGCCGACCGGTGGCCTGGCGCGCTCGTGCGGGGCGCTGGCGGTCGAGACGTTCGGACGGTTCATGCAGGTCCAGCGGCTGACCCGCGACGGGCTGGCGGCGCTCCGGCCCACGATCCGGGCGCTCGCCGAGGCCGAGGGCCTGCTCGCCCACCGGGACGCGGTGGAACGGCGATTTGCAGCGGCGGAGGTGGTTCGATGA
>VEOW01000014.1 GCA_012026785.1 Chloroflexota bacterium
CATTCATGCGGGCCTATACCGAGCGCCTCGTCCTGACCTGCCATCGCCGCGGCGCCCATGCCATCGGCGGCATGGCCGCGTACATCCCGTCGCGCCGCGACCCCGAGGTCAACGAGCGGGCGATGGCCAAGGTCCTCGAGGACAAGGAACGCGAGTCGGCCGACGGGTTCGACGGCACGTGGGTCGCCCACCCGGATCTCGTGCCGCTGGCGACCGAGGTCTTCGACGGCGTCCTCGGGGCCGCGCCGAACCAGGTCCCGGCGCGGGTCGACGCGGCCGGTCTCGGCGGCGAGGTGCCGGGCGATCCGTCCGCGCTCGTCGACCTTCGCGTGCCGGATGGTGCCGTGACCGAGGCGGGCGTCCGCCAGAACGTCTCGGTTGCCCTGCAATACCTCGATTCGTGGCTGCGGGGCAACGGCGCGGCGGCGATCAACAACCTCATGGAGGACGCCGCGACCGCCGAGATCAGCCGCTCCCAGCTGTGGCAGTGGCGAACGTCGGGCGTGCCGCTCGACGACGGTGCCCCCCTCACCGACGGCCGCTACCGGCTGATCCGCGAGGCCGAGCTGGCCGCGCTGGCTGACGAGGCCGCTCCGGGATCGCGCACCGCCGAGGCCGCCGAGCTGCTCGACCGCCTCGTCCTCGACGACGACTTCGTGGAATTCCTGACCCTGCCCGCGTACGATCGCCTGGCATAACGACCGCCTCGCCTCACGATCGCACACGAAGGGGGAATGCGCCTGTCGCCGTCGACGAGCGCCCTGATTGCCATCGCATTCCTGACGGTGCTCTCGGTCGGGGTGACGATGGAGCTCGGCTGGATCCCGTTGCGGCGCATCGCGGCGAGCCGAGCGGCCCTGCTGTTCGCCGCACTCGCTGTCGCGGCCGTCCCCGTCATCGCCGCAGCCATGGCCTACCTCGGGCAGTCCATGGAGGTGCTCGTCATCGCCATCGTCCTCCCGCCCGTCGCGGCTGCCGTGCTCGCACGGATCATCACGCCGCCCGCCGGAAGCCCCTGGCCCATCGCGAGCGAGGACGACAGGGTGCTCGCCGGAGCCCACGCCGTGAGCCAGTTGCTGGAGGTCGGCGACGTTGATGGCGCCGCCGACCAGCTTCGCGCCGTGCGCGGATCAGCGACCGAACGAACCAGGGGCTACATGGATCTGTGGCTCACGCTCGTGCGGGAGGAGCAGCTCCGACGCGATGGTGTGCGCATCTCAAGCGAGAAGACGCGCGCTGCCATCTATGCCGAGTTCAGCCGCATCCGGTCGCAGCAGGGCCGTCCACCTCGGACCGCCATGGCAGCCCTGACGCTCGCCAGCGTTGCGGTATCGCTCGCTGTCCCGGTGACGCTCGGTCTCTACCCAGCCGGCATCCACGCCTGCCTCGACGCCCAGCGATTGCTGGCTGACGCCGAGGCACACCCGAGGCTGACGCCGGTGGGCGATGCGGCGCTCGCGTACCTCACGCTGGTGAGCCCAGGCCAGTTCGCGCTGCCGATAGCCGACGAGGCATTGGACCTCGACGCGGCGGGCGCGAGCCGACACGATCCATTGGCTCGGGAGAAGCTGGAGGCTGCAGGGTTCGTTGCCGCGCACCACCGAGTCTGGCTGACGGAGGAGGGCCGCCGGATCGGTGCCGAAGTCTTCGTGTTCGACTCACCCGCCGGGGCGGCACAATTCCACCGTCAGATGACCGAGCACGCCTGCACCTACGCCAACGACGCCTTCGCAGGGCCGGTCGGCGAGACTGGGCTCCAGATCCGATATCGCTCCGGCGATCCGATCGTCGAGCAGCTCGCGTGGGTCGATGGCGGGTTCCGCGTGGTTGTCAGCCGGAGCTATGTCGAGACGCCACCAAACCACGACGACATCATCGCGCTCGCCCGACTCGCGGCGGAAAGCCTTGCCTCTCCGATCGACCCCGGGCCGAGTCCGCTGCCGACGTCAACGTCGAGCCCGAGCCCGAGCCCGAGCGCAAGCCCGAGGAGCGCCAGCGCTCCACCCTCGGAGGCTGGATCGTGACCGTCGAGGCGCTGGGCCACGCCGCCGCGATCTACCGCCGCACGGCGGATTCGCGCGCTCTCGTCGCGCTCATCGTCGCCAATGCCATCCCGCTCGTTGGCGTGCTGTTCCTCGACTGGAGCCTCTGGACGATTCTGGTCATCTACTGGCTGGAGAACGGCATCGTCGGCTTCTGGAACGTGCCTCGAATGCTGCTCGCCGGTGGCCAGCTGGTGCCGGAGGCGGACCTGGAGCGAGCGATGGCCACGGCCGAGGGACCGCTCCGCAACGACACCCCCGAGCGACGGCTCGCCCAGGCCCAGCTGGGCGCGCTCCTCCGGCTCGGCCGCAACGGTCTGCCGGGCTTCGCCCGCCTCGGTCTTGCGGGGTTCTTCCTCGTTCACTACGGGATCTTCTGGCTCGTGCACGGCGTGTTCGTGTTCGCACTACCGGGCTTCGCCGGCGATCTCGGCGGCAGCTCGTTCACGCCCGGCGATGGGATCCCCAACAGCGGCCCGCCGTTCACCGCCGGCGGCGGAAACGCCTTCGGCGAGATCCTGTGGGGCTCGGTCCTCCTCGCGGTCGTGGCGCTCTTCATCAGCCACGGCGTGTCGTTCCTGTTCAACTACGTTGGCCGCGGCGAGTACCGTCGCACCTCGCCGGCCGCCCAGATGGCCGCGCCCTACACGCGCGTCGTCGCCCTCCACCTCGCGATCCTGCTCGGCGCGTTCGCGATCGCGTTCGTGGGCGCGCCGGTCGCCGCGCTCGTCATCCTGGTGCTCGTGAAGACATTCTTCGACCTCTCGCTCCACCTCCGCGAGCACCACGTCCGCGCCGCGCCCGCGGCCGTCGCCGCACCGGGTGCCTGAAGCGCTCGGGAGGCACCCATTGCGCTCGACCACACCATGGAGCAGGCGATTGGGGCCCTGGCTCGGGGCGGCTCTCGCCATCTCGCTCGCAGGCTGCCAGACGGCTCCCGGCACGCCGGCTCCGGACACGTCGACGACCCCGGGGCCACAGCCCACTGACGTCGCCGGAACCAGCGGCCCGCCCGATCCGACCGCGGAGGCGCTGCCGCCGGTGACCGGCCAGCAGCCATCCGAGCGCATCGGTGCCTTCTACTACCCCTGGTACCGGACCGCGGACGAAGGCGGTTGGGACGGTTGGAACTCGGGCGAGCGGTTCGAGCCGCCGGGTGATATCGGCAGCGACTACTACCCAGTGCTGGGCCCGTACAGCTCCTCGAGCCGTGAGGTCGTGGCCCAGCACTTCGCCTGGCTCAGGGAGGCCGGCATCGGGGTCGCCATCTCGAGCTGGTGGGGCCGAGGCGATTACCGGGACGAGGTCGTGCCGCTGCTGCTGGAGATGGGCGAGCGGTACGGGATCAGGATCGCGATCCACATCGAACCGTATGAGGGTCGCACTGCCGAGCGGGTGGTCGAGGACGTCCGCTACCTCTACGAGCGCTACGGCGATTCGCTGGCCTTGTACCGGACGACGGCCCCGACGACCTGGACGGGCGAGGGTTCGAAGGGCGTCTTCTTCCTGTGGGCCGCCGAGAGCACCAACTTCACCGATGTCGTGGAGCCCGGCTATTGGCGGGAAGCCATGGACGCGATCCACGCGATGCCGGAGAGCGGGGTCGTCATCGCGAATACCCTGCTCGGCAGCCGCGTCGATTCCGACCACTTCGACGGCCTGTACAACTACGCCACCCAGCGCCTGGAGGACACCCGCGGGTTCGCCTGGGCCGCGGCGATCCCGCCCGGCGCGTGGTACGTGCCGAGCGTGCTGCCGGGCTTCTCGGCCAGCCGGATCGGCGGGGACCCGTCCTACCGGCTCGACCGGCTCGAGGGAGCCACGTACGACACGCAGTGGGAGGCGGCGCTCGGCATCGGCCTCGAACCCCAGCTGGTCACGATCACCTCCTTCAACGAGTGGCCGGAGGGATCGCAGATCGAGCCGGCGGTCGGAGGCCTCGACAACGGCAAGGGCTACGACTACCTGGACTACGGGAGCCTGGGCGAGGACGGCTATCTCGGCCGAACGGCCGATTGGGCTGCGCGCTTCGCCGACGTCACGTGGCCGGAGGCCGTCACCGTCCAGCTGCGGCTCTCGACGACGTCCGACGGCACGTTCGTGCGGCTCCTCTCGGGCGGCTACTGGATGCGGCCCTCGATCTCCGACGTCAGCAACCGTGCGATCGATGCCGGCTTCCAGTTCGACCGGCTCGCCCTGAGCCAGCCGATCCCCGATGCCGAGGCGGGCCGGCGCGTCGAGGTGATTCTCGACGTGGACCTCGCGTACCTCGACCCGGCGGGCAGGTTCGAGTTCGAGATCGACCGGGGCCATTACGGCTCGACGCGTCTCGAGGTCTTCGTCGAGCGGGGCGGCGAGCTCGTCCGGGTCGGCGACTTCACCTGGGCCGGCATCAAGCCCGGGCCCGTGAACACGAAGACCTTCCGGCTGCCGGTCAGGGACCTGATCGACGCCTCGTCGTGATCCTCCGAGCCCGTTTGGAGCCCCGGCTCAGCCCCCGGCAGCGGTGCGCCCGACGAACTGCCCGAAGCCACGCTGGCCGACGAAGACGCCGTCGCGGATGACCGGCCGGCCCCGGACGAAGACCGAGCGGACGACGCCGGTCAGTTCGAAGCCCTCGTACGGCGTGTAGTCGCTGGTGTGGTGGAGGTCAGCGGCTGTCAGCGTCCGGCGCGCCGCCGGGTCGAACAGGACGATGTCGGCGTCGCGGCCGATTTCGAGGGCGCCCTTGCGTTCGAGCCCGAACAGGCGGGCGGGCGTCGTGGCGACCAGGTCCACGAGGCGCTCGGGGGTCAGGCGACCGCGGGCGACGCCCTCCGACCAGGCGATCGCCAACAGCGTCTCGATGCCCGGCGCGCCGTTGCTGATCCGGTCGAACGGCACGCCCCGGGCGGCCTCGGCCTTCTCCACGGCGAGACGGTCGGGGACGTGGTCGGTGGCGATGAGGTCGAGGTCGCCGGCGGCGAGGCCGTCCCACAGCGCCTCGCGGTCCTCGGCCGATCGAAGCGGGGGCGAGATGAGGTATCGGGCGACATCGACGGGGTTGGCGTCGGGCGGCGCGTCGTACCGCTCCGCGGTGAGGGCGAGGTAATGCGGGCAGGTCTCGGCGTGGGCGCGGACGCCGCGTGCCTTCGCCTCGTGCACGTGCCGGAGGGCTGCCGCGGAGGAGAGATGGACGACATGGACCGGCGCGTCCGCGGCGCGGGCGAAGGCCATCGTCCGGTGGG
>VEOW01000163.1 GCA_012026785.1 Chloroflexota bacterium
CGGCGCCCCGGGACCGCCGCACTGGTCCGTGACCAGGTCGGCTACGCGACGCGGGCGATGTGGCGCTCCCGCGTGGTCCTGGTGTTCACCTTCATCCTGCCGCTGCTGTGGCTCGTCGTCATCGGTCTCATGGCCGGGAACGACGCCGTCGACGAGTCGAGCGGGGTTCGAGTCATGCAGTTCGCCACCCCGATGGCGGTCGTCCTGAGCCTCCTGCTGACGGCCTACCCGCCGGTGGCCCACAACCTCGCGCTGGCCCGTGAGGGGCAGATCCTGAAGCGGGTCCGCGGGACGCCGGTCCCGATGTGGGCCTATCTCCTGGGCCGCGTCGGCGCTGCCGTGACGCTGTCCGCGGCGGCGATCGTCGTGATGCTGGCGCTCGGGGTCGTCGCCTACGGGGTCCAGATACAGACAGAGACCCTGGCCGCGACGATCGTCACCCTCGGGTTCGGCATCGCCTGCCTGGCTGCGCTCGGCCTGGCCGTCGGCGCGCTCGCGTCATCCGGAACGATGGCCCAGACGTTCGCCATCGCGTCGGCCATGGTCGTCGCCTTCCTGTCGGGGCTGATGACGTTCGGTTTGACGCCACCCGCCTGGATGGACAGTGTCGGGTCGTTCTTCCCGGTCCGATACCTCCTCGAGCCGCTGCAGGACCAGTTCAACCCGTTCCTCGAGGGTGGACGCTGGGACCTCACAGCGCTCGTGGTCCTCGCGGCCTGGGGCGTCGCGGCGGTCGTCGTGGCGGCCTGGGGGCTGCGGCGGCAGCCAGTCTCGAAGGGACCGTCCGCCGTTCGAACCCGCCCCGCGGCAGGCCGCGGCGTCGAGGTCAGCGAGATGGTCCGGCCGTCGTCGATGTCGCTCGTGCTCGACCAGGTGCGCTGGGCCACGACGGCGGCACGCCGGGATGCCGGCTGGGTGTTCTTCGCCATCGCCATGCCGGTCGGGCTGTATGCCCTGATGGCGATGCAGCTGACCGACGCCGAGTTCCGCCCGCGAGGCATGGCCTTTGCCGTCTACTTCGCGGTCGGGATGGCGGCCTACGGCGCTGCCGTCACGGCGTTCGTCAACATGCCCGAGGCCGTCGCCACCGGGCGCGATCGGCTGCTCCTGAAGCGCCTGCGGGGGACCCCGCTCGCGCCGTGGCAGTACCTCGCGGGCCGGACGACCTCGGTGCTGTGGATCGCACTCATCACGGCGCTGCTGGTCTTCGCGCTCGGCGTCGCCTACTTCGGGGTCGAGCTCGCGCCGGCCAACGTGCCGCTCGGGCTCGCGGTGCTCCTCTTCGGGACGCTGACGCTCGCCGCCTGTGGCTACGCCCTCGCCGCCATCCTGCCGAGTGGGCGGGCGATCGGCGTCGTGGCTGTCGCCATCCTGCTGCCCCTGGCGTTCATCTCCGACGTCTTCCCGTTCGGCGGCACGATGCCCGACTGGCTCACCGCGATCGCCTCGGCCTTCCCGCTGATCCACTTCGTCCACGCCCTGGCCGGGGCGCTGAGTCCGAGCCAAGCGACCCTCGAGTGGCTCGACCTGGCCGTCCTGGCGGCCTGGCTCGTCGGCGCCTCGCTCGTCGCGGTCCGCCGGTTCCGCTGGATGCCGACGCGCTGATCAGGCTCGCCAACGCCACGCCCCGTCGGGTTCGCTAATCGAGGCAGCGCAAGGTGGAGCAGTCGGGCTTCTCGTTAGTCAGCCACAACGTGTAGAGGCGAAGGAGGCCCTGCCTCGCATCGGCGACCGGCTCGCCGGCGTAGTGCTCACAAGGAGCGTGTCCGATCGTCGTCTCGCAGTGGTCGTGCGTGGCCACGTCGAAGGCGCGCACGAAGTGCTCGGCGTCGTGGCGGTGGAACGCGCGCCGATAGTCAAGCTCGCGATGGAAGAGCTCGAACGCGTAGTCGCTCCGCTCGTAGCGGTTGGGCGGACGTCTAGACTCCGTGCCGTGCCGCATTCCGACCCACAGGGCAACAACGTCAAAGCGCCGGTCCGTGCGTCCGCACCGACCTCCGGCCGATTCGTGCGGCATGCATCCCTCACGAGCATGCTCGGAGCGGTGATGATCATCGTGCTGGCCGTCCTAGCGACCTCGATTCGACAGCCCAAAGCCTCCGAGGCGCCTGCCGGAGCGGTCGGCATCACGCCGCCGCCTCGGCCGACGGAGCCACTCGAGTCCTGGATCGCCGTCACGCCGACGCTCGTGCCGAGCGAGAGTGGCTCGGCCTGGGCGAATGTGACGTCGCCGTCACCCCGTGGCGCCGATGCAACCCCATGGCGGACCAGCCAGCCATCCGAGTGCCGTCCCTATGTCAAGCCCTGTGACCCGTCGGTCCCGCCGGTGTACCCGTACGTGGCCGTCCTCATCACGTCGAACGGGAATACCGATGCGGAACTCGGTGTCGGTAAAGTGACCATCGTGGCAGCCGGCCACACCTATACCTGCAGCACCTTCTCCGCACGAGGGAGTTGTTACTACGAAGTCCCACCGGGTACCCCGGTCGTCGCGACGGTATCCATGCAGCCAGGCTCGATGTGCACGTATTTCCACCTCCTATGGGATGAGGACAACACGTGGGTCAGGCACGAGGACTGCTCGTCGATCAGCTTCACGACCAGGACGCAGATGGCACAGCTCACGGCCAACTTCGACCGTGTACCAGCCGCCACGCCCACGCCAACCGACCCTCCGCCCACGCCAACC
>VEOW01000070.1 GCA_012026785.1 Chloroflexota bacterium
CCCGGGCCGGCACGTCCTGGTCGCGCACCGAGCCGGCGATCGCGCGTGCGACGGCCTTCAGCACCTCGTCGCCGACCGGGTGGCCATAGGTGTCGTTGAGAACCTTGAACCGGTCGATGTCGATCATCAGGACCGCGACCGCGTCGCCGACACGACGGCGCTGGCCCATGAGGCTGCACGACTCGTCGAAGTAGCGACGGTTCGGGAGCCCCGTCAGCGCGTCGGTCCAGGCGCGCGTGGCGGCCTCGCGGTAGGTGTCGACCCGGGCGAGTGCGGCGGAGGTCTCGGCCGCGGCGGCCCGCAGCAGCCGGCGAGCGCCATCCTCCCACGGCTCCGGCGCGCGGCGCGAGAGGACGATCGCGCCGCTGATGCCGGCCTCGGTCACGAGGGGCACGGTCAGGGTGTTCGAAAGGCCGAAGACGAGTCGAACGCGATCGGCGATGCGCCGCGCCACCAGGGCCTCATCACCCCGGGCGAGGACGACCGAGACGGGGGCGACGCGTTCCCGTCCCCGACGCTCGGGCATCGGCAGGCCGAGGTCGCGCAACAGCGCGATTCCCTCCGCGAACGCGCGTCGCGAGATCGCGGCCAGCCGGTCGCGGGGCCGGTCGCCGGCCCGGAAGCCAGACGCCGAACGCGGGGCGGCGGGCGTTTGCACTCCCGGTCCCACCGGCACCGGGAAGGCCGACCCATCGCGCTGGCGGCGGACGATCGGGCGAGCATGGTTGGGCTCGAGCGCCCGCTCCGGTGCGATCGGCCCCACTGGCACCGGCGCGGCTGGCGATGCGCCGGACCCGGGCGGCGCCTCGAGGTCGGCCAGCGGCAGGAGGGTGGTGCTCGGCGGCAGGCCCGCCCGCCGCGTCACGAGCGTCGCCTCCAGGGCGCTCCCGTCGTTGCGGCGCCGGACCAGCACGGCGTGATCGACCGCCGTCGTCCCGACGAGGTCGTCCATGATGGCGCTGACGATGGCCTCGGCCGAGATGGAGCGGGACAGGCCTCGCAGGATCCGGGCGCAGCCCTCGGCCTCGCCGCGGCCGCGCGCCTCCAGGCGCACGACGGCGTTGCGGTGGGCCATCGCCGCGATCCCGGCAACGACGACGATCACGAGTACGAGCCAGTCGCCGAAGGCGCCGGACTGCAGGACCCGAACGAGGCTGGCGAAGCCGAGCGCGGCGAACGCGAGCGCGAGGAGCCACCACGTCCGGCGGATGGACGGGTCCCCCGCTCCCGTTCGATGCCCTGGAGGTTGCCGGCCGGCGGTCACGCCCTCACAGGATGGCGCGACGCGGACCGCGCGTCCAGCACGCGTCGCGCCGGCGCACCACTTACATCATCACCAGGCCGCCGTCGACGCCGAGGACGATCACTCAAGCATTCCCACGAGCTCCTTGTCGCCGACGCACCGGCTGCGTACAACCCGCTGGTCCCCGGCACGATGCTGTCGCCAACGCAGTCCGTGCGTCGTATGCGCCCAACTGCCGGCTCTCCTGCTCACCTACGCGGTGGGCGCGTCATATCCAGTTGCCGCCAACGATGGCGGGGGAGATGACGCTCAGCTGAGCGTGCGACAGTGACAACTCGGAGCTCCATGGCGCCCCGAGGCTGCGAATCGCTGGATACGACGCACCGGGTCGTTATCTGATCGCCGGAGTGGGCCAGCCCGCGTCAGCGCATCCTCACATCATCACGAGGCCGCCGTCGACGCCGAGGACCTGGCCGGTGATGAACGAGGCCTCGTCGCTGGCGAGGAAGGCCACCGCGTTGGCGATCTCCTCGGGTGTTCCGAAGCGGCCGAGGGGCGTCTGCTCGGTGATCCGATCCTGCCGCTCCTGGGCGAGATCCTTCGTCAGCTCGGTCAGCACGAAGCCCGGGGCGACGGCATTGCAGGTGATGCCCCGCGAGGCCAGCTCTCGCGCCGTGGCCTTGGTGAGGCCGATCAACCCCGCCTTTGCGGATGAGTAGTTCGTCTGGCCCGTCTGGCCGGCCTGCCCCGAGACCGAGGTGATGTTGACGATCCGCCCACCCCGTGCCTTGAGCATGGGTCGCGTGACGGCCTTGATGCAGTAGAAGGCGCCGAAGAGGTTCGTCTCCAGGACCGTCCGCCAGTCGTCGAGCGACATCCGCATGATCAGGTCGTCCCGGGTCACGCCGGCATTGTTGACGAGGATGTCGACCTTGCCGAAGGCCTCGAGGGCGGCCTTCACGAGAGCGTCGGCCGATTCAGGCTGGCTGACGTCGGCCTGGACCGCCAGGGCCCTTCGCCCCAGGGCTTCGACCGCCGCCACCGTCTCGTTCGCCGCCGCCTCGTTGCCGCGGTAGCTGAAGGCGACGTCGGCGCCCTGTTCCGCCAGCCGCACGGCAATCGCCCGCCCGATCCCGCGCGACCCGCCGGTGACGACCGCGCTCTTGCCCGCCAGGTCGATCATCTGCTCCCTCCCTTTGCCCTCCGTCGTCAGCCGCGGACGTGGCTCGCCGGCTCCGGCTCGCCGGGCACGACGTCGTCGAGCGGAACGTCGACCGGGCCGGGCCGGGCCATGAGCTCTGCGAGCGCCGGCGGGATCGGATCGACCGAATCCCAGTCAACCGGCAGCCGGACTCGAACGTCGCGCGGGTCGACGAGGGCGTCGGCGTCGCGGCCACGGGCCGGATCGGCCGTCCAGTTGATCGTCACCGCGCCGCTCGTGAAGCCGGCTCCGAACGCGACGAGCGTGACGTTGTCGCCGATCTGCACGCGACCCTCGTTGACCGCCTCGGCGAGCGCGATCGGGACCGAGGCGGCCGAGGTGTTGCCGTAGCGATCGACGTTCGTGTACATCCGGTCCATCGGCAGGTCGAGGCCCTTCGCCACCGCCTCGATGATCCGGACGTTCGCCTGGTGGGGGATGAACAGCTGGACGTCGGATGGCTGGAGGCCGGAGCGCCGGATCGACTCGAGCGCCGTCGTGGCCATCGTCTTGGTCGCGAAGCGGTAGGTCTCGCGGCCCTCCATCCGGATGTAGTGCTCACCGCGGGCGATCGTCTCGGTCGACGGCGGGCTCTTTGCGCCGCCGGCCGGCAGCCAGATCATGTAGGCGCCCTGGGGCTCGGTCGTCAGCTCGATGCCGAGGCTGCCGCCGGGCTGGTTCGAGGCCGACAGCACGACGGCCCCCGCGCCGTCGCCGAACAGGATGCAGGTGCCCCGGTCGGTGTAGTCGAGGAAACGGGTCAGGAGCTCCGCGCCGATGACGAGGACGTGCTTCGCGAGGCCGCCATTGATCCAGGCCTGGGCCGTGGCAAAGGCGTACACGAAGCCGGAGCACGCGGCCGCGACGTCCATGGCCGCGGCGCGGGTGTTGCCGATCGCCTCCTTCACGAGCGCGGCGGTCGAGGGCATCCAGTAGTCGGGCGTCAGCGTCGCGAGGACGATCAGGTCGATCTCGTCGGGGTCGATGCCGGCCGTCCGGATGGCGCGCAGGCCGGCGACCGCGCCCATCGAGGCGGTCGTCTCGTCGGCCGCTGCCACGCGGCGCTCGCGAATGCCCGTGCGGGTCACGATCCACTCGTCGGAGGTGTCGACCATCCGCTCGATGTCGGCGTTCGACAGGACCTGGCTGGGTACGTAGCGCCCCCAGCCCGTGACGTGCGCCCGCGGCGCCTCCGGCGCTCCGACTCCGTTGCGCGACGGCTGAATCACAGTGGCTCGACCTCGATGAGGGGCTGCTTGGCCCTGACCAGCTTGCCGTTCTCGGCGTGGATCTTCACGACCCGCCCGGCAAGGTCACTCTTGATCTCGTTGAACAGCTTCATCGCCTCGATCAACCCGATGACCTGCCCGACGCCGACCTCGCCGCCGACGTGGACGTACGGGGCGGAGCCGGGCGCCGGCGAGGCGTACCAGATGCCGGTGAGCGGGGCCTTCACCGACGGCCGCTCGGGGGGCGCGGCCGCCTCGGGGGCCGCTGTCGGGGAGCCGCCGGCGGCGGGCGCGGTGCCGTCGCCGCTGACGGGCGGCGCGGCGGGGGCGACGGCCGAGGGTTTCCGAAGCACCAGCCCGGTGCCACCGACCTGCACCTCCAGCTCCGACAGCTCGGTCCGGTCCAGGAGCGCCGCGAGGCGGTCGATGAGGGCCAGGAGCGACGCGTCCTCGGCGTTCGCCGGCAGATCGGGCGCCGCAAGGGGATCGGGCGCCGCGAGCGGGCCGCCCGCGGCGCTCGGCTCGGGCAGTGGTTCGGTCATCACTCGACCCGCCGGAACACGAGGGCGGCGTTCTGGCCGCCGAAGCCGAACGAGTTGTTGAGGGCCGTTCGAACCGGGCGCCTCGTTGCGGCGTTGGGCGTCAGATCCAGCCCGTCGGCGCCCTCGTCCGGGTGCTCGAGGTTGATCGTCGGTGGGATCTCGCCGGTGCGGATCGCCTGGATCGTGGCGACGCTCTCGATCGCCCCGGCCGCCCCGAGCGTGTGGCCCAGCATCGACTTGTTGGCCGAGATGGAGATCCCCGGCGCCGCCTCGCCGAAGATCGACTGGATCGCCTGGAGCTCGGCGCCGTCGCCCTCGGGCGTCGAAGTCGCATGGGCGTTGACGTGCTCGACCTCGCCGGGTTCGACGCCGCCCTTTTCGAGTGCCCGCCGGCCGGCCCGAACCGCGCCGGCCCCGCCGGGTGCCGGTAGCGTGATGTGGGACGCATCGGCGGTGGCGCCGTAGCCGACGAGCTCGGCCAGCGGCTCCGCCCCGCGCCGCTCGGCGTGCGACAGCTCCTCGAGGACCAGCATGCCGGCGCCCTCGCCCATCACGAACCCGTCGCGGCCCTGGTCGAACGGGCGCGAGGCCGCCTCGGGATCGTCGTTCCGGGTCGAGAGGGCCTTCATCGACGAGAAGCCGCCGCCGACCGCCTCGTGAATCGCCGCCTCGGTCCCACCGGCGAGCATGACGTCGGCGTCGTCACGCCGGATCGTCTCCCACGCCTCGCCGATCGCGTGGGCCCCGGTCGCGCAGGCCGAGACGGTCGCGAAGTTCGGGCCGAGCATGCCGAATGCGATCGCGATCTGGCCGGAGCCGACGTTGGCGATGCCCATCGGGATGAAGAACGGGCTGATCCGGTCAGGGCCGCGTTCCGCCATCAGAAGGACGTTGTCGAACAGGGTCGCGACGCCGCCCAGCCCGGAGCCGAGGATCACCCCGGTCCGCTCGGCGAGCGCGCCGTCCAACCGGCCTGGCAGCCCGGCCTGGTCGAGGGCCTGGCGGGCGACGACCAACCCGAACTGGATGTAGCGGTCCATCCGCCGCATCTCCTTGCGATCGAGGACGCCCGACGGATCGAAGTCGCGGACCTCGGCGGCGATCTTCGAATCG
>VEOW01000001.1 GCA_012026785.1 Chloroflexota bacterium
CGGCGATCCGCCGGTGGACCTCCACCGGTGGCGTCCAGGCGAGCGAGGCGCGTGACTCCAGCGACGTCCGCATCAGGAGGACGGTCTGGGAGGCCAGGCGATCGAACAGCTCCATGAGCCGGCCATTGCCGGACAGGCGGCTGCAGGCCCGGTGGAACTCCATGTCGGCCTCCCACGCCGCGGCGAGATCGTCGCCCGCGTAGGCACCCTCGACCGCCGCCAGGGACTCGAACAGCGCGGCAACCTCGTCATCACTGGCCCGCTCGACCGCCAGGCGAACGGCCGCCTCTTCGATGGCCCGGCGGATGACGTAGACCTCCTCCAGATCGCGCTCGGTCAGGCTGCTCACGAAGGTCCCCCGGCGGGGCAGGTCGACCGCCAGCCCAACCCGCGACAGCTCGGTCAGGGCATCGCGGATGGGCCCGCGCGAGACGCCGAAGCGCGCCGCGAGCTCGGTTTCCACGAGCCGCGTGCCCGCGGCCAGGCGGCCGTCGAGGATCTCCTCGCGGAGCTGGTCGGCGACGGTTTCCCAGAGCTGCCGGTGCTCGACGGTCGCCACGAAACCTCCCTGGCAGCGGGCCCTCCGGAGTGGGCGGCGCAGGCCAAGAATGCTGTTGACACCCGCGATTGTCAACAGTTAACGTGACCGCCGATAGCGTCGCCCGGCGACAGACGTGCGTCCCGGCTGTGGAGGTGGCGGCGGCTACGGACGGGCGCATCCCGACCGCCTCGAATCAGCGACAGGAGCAGCCTCGATGGCCAGTTTCCCGACCCGTGCCAAGGTCGTCGTGATCGGCGCGGGCATCGTCGGCAACAGCGTCGCCTACCACCTCGCCAACCTCGGCTGGCGCGACATCCTGCTGATCGACAAGGGCCCGCTGCCGAACCCCGGCGGTTCGACCGGTCACGCCTCCAACTTCATCTACCTCGTCGACCACAACAAGGAGATGACCCAGCTCACCGTGGAGAGCGCCCGCCAGTACCAGGACTGGGGGGTCTACACGACCTGTGGCGGCATCGAGGTTGCCCGGACCGAGACACGGATGAACGAGCTGCGGCGGCGGATGGACTCGGCGAAGAACTGGGCCATCGACGACGCCCGCCTCGTGACGCCCGCTGAGATCAAGGAGCTCGTCCCGTTCATCGACGAGTCGATCCTCGTCGGGGGCTTCTACACGCCCGGCGTCGGCGTCGTCGACTCGCTGCGGTTCGGAACGCTGTGCCGCGAGAAGGCCGAAGCGATGGGCGCCCTGACCGTCTTCGCCAACACCGAGGTCACCGGCCTAGGTGTCGAGAACGAGCGCATCCGAACGGTCGAGACGAGCCGCGGCACCGTCGAGGCGGACTGCGTCGTCATCGCCTGCGGCGTCTGGGCCCCCAAGATCGCCGAGATGGCTGGCTCGCATATCCCCCTGACGCCGACCGTCCACCAGATGGCCGACTACGGCCCGGTGCCGCTGTTCGAGCAGTCGACGAAGGCGATCGAGTATCCGATCGTCCGCGACATGGACGTCCTGATGTACGAGCGCCAGGACGGCGTCGGCCTGGAGGTCGGGTCGTATGCGCACCGCTCGATCCTTCATGATCCCGAGGACATTCCCTCGAACGAGGCGGCGGCCCTGTCGCCGACCGAGTTCCCGTTCACCCAGGAGGACTTCGACCCCCAGCTCGAGGATGCCCTCGAGCTCATGCCCTCGATCCTGGGCGACGAGCGGGTCGGCCAGAAGTACGCCATCAACGGCCTCATCGCGCTGACCCCCGACGGGATGCCGCTGCTCGGCGAGACGCCCGAGGTGAAGGGCCTCTGGTCGGCCGCCGCGGTGTGGGTCAAGGAAGGTCCCGCGGTCGGCAAGTGCGTCGCCGAGTGGATGGTGTACGGCGAGCCCTCGATCGACGTCGCCCAGTCGGACATCAGCCGCTTCCACGCCCACCAGAAGACCCGCCAGCACACCAAGCGCCGAGCCTTCGAGGCGTTCCCCAAGACGTACGGGATCGTCCATCCGGCCGAGCAGTACCTGTCCGACCGGCCGCTGCGGCGCTCGCCGATGTACGAGTGGCAAGCCGCCCACGAGGCCGAGTTCTTCGAGGTCGCCGGCTGGGAGCGGCCGCAGTGGTACCGCTCCAACGCGCCGCTCGTCGAGAAGTACGGCGTCGAGACTCGGCCGAACGAGTGGGACGCTCGGTGGTGGTCGCCGATCATCAACGCCGAGCACCTCGCGATGCGCGAGGCGGCCGGCATCTTCGACCTCTCGGCGTTCGCGATCTTCGACATCGTCGGCCCGGGGGCGCTCGAGCGCGCCCAGCGGGTCGCGCTGCGGCAGATGGACGTGCCGGTCGGCAAGGTCGTCTACACGCCGGTCCTCTCTGAGGTCGGCGGCTTCAAGAGCGATCTCACGATCATGCGCCTCGGCGAGCGCGTCTTCCGGGTCGTGACCGGGGGCGCCCATGGGATGTCCGATCTGAAGTGGTTCCGCGACCACCTGGCCGACGACGCCTCGCTCGTCGACCAGACGACGGCCTTCACGACGATCGGGGTCTGGGGCCCACGCGCGCGCGACATCGTCCAGTCGATCACCCGGGCCGACATGTCCCACGAGGGCTTCCCGTTCGGCACCTGCCGGACCGTTGAGATCGGCTCGCAGCTCGTGCTGGCGTCGCGGATCAGCTACGTCGGCGACCTCGGCTGGGAGCTGTACGTGCCGATGGAGCAGGGGCTCCGGCTGTGGGAGGAGCTGTGGGCCGCCGGCGAGCCGCACGGTTTGACGGCCTGCGGGATCGGCGTCTACGGCACGACCGGCCGGCTCGAGAAGGGTTACCGCGCCTACGGCATGGAGCTCGACGGCGACTACACGATCGTCGAGGCCGGGATGGTTCCGGCCCGGATCAAGGCCCAAGACTACGTCGGCCGCGAGGCGGTCCTGCGGCAGATCGCGGAGCCACCGGCCGCCCTGCTCTGCACCCTCACGGTCGACGACCACACCTCGCCGAGCAGCGGCGAGAAGCGCTACCCGCTCGGCCGCCAGCCGATCGTCCTGGCCGACGGGACGCCGCTGACCGATGCCAAGGGCCGACGCTCGTACGCGACCTCGGCCGGGGCCAGTCCATCGACCGGGTCGTACATCCTGTTCGCCTACCTGCCGCCCGACCAGGCGGTGGAAGGCAACCAGCTGTTCGTCGAATACTTCGGCGAGCGCTACCCGGTGACCGTGCGGGTCGTCGGGGCGCGTCCGCTGTTCGACCCCGAGAACCTGCGGGTTCGAGGGATCACGGAGGCCGTCGTGGCATGAAGGTCCTGGTCTGCATCAAGAGCGTCCCCGCGGTCGCGGGCCGGATCACGCTCACGCCCGACGCCCGGGCGATCGACACCAAGCACCTCGGCTTTGCGATCGGGCCGCACGAGGAGTGCGCCGTCGAGGAGGCGGTCCGGCTCATCGAGGCGCACGGCGGCGAGGCCGTTGTCCTGACCCTCGGGCCCTCGACCGCGCTCGAGCAGCTCCGCGACGCGCTGGCGCTCGGAGTCGCCCGGGCGATCCATCTCGTGACCGACGGCCAGGAGTGGGACCCGGAGTCCACCACCGCCGCGATCGTCGAGGCGATCCGGGCGGACGAGGCGGCCAGCGGGCCGTTCGATCTCGTCCTCGTGGGCAACGAGGCCGGTGATTCGGCCGACTACCAGGTCGGCGTGCGGATCGGTCGGGCCCTCGGACGACCGGTCGTGACGGCCATCAAGGGCCTCTCGGTCGCCGACGGGCGGGCTCGGTGCGAGCAGGAGGCGAGTGGCGGCCGCGACGTCTTCGAGCTGCCGCTCCCGGCGGTCGTCGGGGTCCTCGAGGGCATCAACCTGCCGCGCTTCCCGTCCGTCCCCGGGCGGCTGCGGGCCAAGAGCAAGCCGGTCGAGGCCTCCGAGCCGGCGCGCCCGGCCCAGCGTCTCGAGCTGCAGCGGCTGGTGGTGCCGCAGGGCGCGGCCAAGCAGGCGGTGGTCCTCGGCCACGGTCCCGACGCCGCCCCGGCGGTCGTCGAGGTCCTCTCGAACCTCGGAGTGCTCTGAGATGCCGACCATCCTCGTCCTCGCCACGACCGCCGACGGTGCGGTCGACGACATCTCGCTCCAGGCGCTGACCTTCGGGCGACGGCTGGCCACCGGTGGGCCCGTCCATGCGCTCGTCGTCGCCGGCGAGCCCGGCGCGGAGGGCACGCCCGCGGAGGCCACCGCGGCCGGGTTCGGCGCCTACGGCGCCGCGCAGGTCCATCTCGCCCGCCACCCGGCGTTCGAGACCTTCGCCCCCGATGCGGTCGCCGCCGTCCTCGCCGACCTCGCGGGCCGGGTCGCGGCCGATGCCGTGGTCGGGCCGGGCACCGAGGCCGGCAACACGGTCCTCGCCCGCGCGGCTGCCCGCGATGGTCAGCCGTTCGCCGCCAACTGCATCGCCGCCACGCTCGGGAGTCCGGCCCAGGTCACCCGCCAGCGCTGGGGCGGCACGCTCCAGGAGGAGGCCGCGCTGCACGGGGATCGGGCCTACGTCAGTGTCGCGCCGCACGCCGTCGCCGCCGAGGCGCTCGATGGCAGCAGCGCTGCCGTCGACGCGTTCACCCCCGACATCGCCGATGCCGATCTCGTCGTCCGGGTCGTCGACCGGGTCGCCGCCGCGGCGAGCGGCATCTCGCTGGCCGAGGCCAAGGTCGTCGTCAGCGGCGGCCGCGGCGTCGGCTCGACCGACGGCTTCAAGCCCATCGAGGAGCTCGCTTCGCTGCTCGGCGCCGCGGTGGGCTGCTCTCGCGCCGTGACGATCTCGGGCTGGCGGTCGCACGTCGACCAGGTCGGCCAGACCGGCACGAAGATCGCCCCGAACCTGTACATCGCCGCCGGCATCAGCGGCGCGACCCAGCACATGGCCGGCGCCAAGGGCGCCAAGAAGATCCTGGCGATCAACAAGGACGCCGAGGCGCCGATCATGAGCGCCGCCGACTACGCGGTCATCGGCGACCTCCACCAGATCGTGCCGGCCATCAGCGCGGAGATCCGCCGGGCCCGAGGGGCGTAGCCCATGGAGCACGGGGTGGGCGCCGGGCTGGATGCCGGCGCCATCGTCACCATCCCGCTGTTCGCCCTCGTCTTCTACGTCTTCGTCGGGTTGTTTCTGCGGCGGGCGCTGTACCTGTTCCGGCTGGTCCTCGCCGGCCGCGAATCGGCCGGCCGGTTCTCCGACCTGCCCCGCCGCTCGGTTCGCGAAGTGGTCGGCGTCCTGTTCCAGTCGAAGCTGTTCCTGCGTCCGATCCCGGGCGTCATGCACCTGCTGCTGTTCTGGGGCTTCCTGGTCCTGCTGCCGACGATCGCGATGTCGTTCCTCGGCGCCATGAACCGCCACTGGTCGATCCCGTGGCTGGCCGAGCAGGGCTGGTTCGCGCTGATGGTCGACCTGTTCGCCCTGGGCGTCCTCGTCGGCGTGAGCATCGCCTTCACGATCCGGCTCGGCCTGCGGCCGGTCCGGTTCGTCGGCAGCTACCTCCAGGTTGCCTACAACATCCTGCTTTTCGAGGCCGAGATCACGGTCACCCTGTTGCTGTGGCACGGATCGCAGATCCGGCTCGGCCTGAACGAGTATCCGGCCGAGTGGGCCCCGATCTCCAACGCGGTGGCCGCCCTCCTGCCGCCTGGCCCGAACCTCGAGATCTTCGAGCGGGTCGTCGTCTGGATCCACGCGCTCCTGATCCTGGCCTTCCTCCTCTACATCCCGTACACCAAGCACCTCCACACCCTTGTCGTGTGGTTCAACGTCTTCTTCGAACGCACTCGGGCCCGGGGTCGGCTGGAGCCGCTGGCCTTCGACGACCCCGCCGTCCCCGAGGACCAGATCCGCTTCGGCATGGGGACGATCAAGGACGTCACCTGGAAGCAGATGGTCGACCAGATGACGTGCACCGAGTGCGGTCGCTGCCAGGACGCCTGCCCGGCCTTCTTCACCGGCAAGAACCTCTCGCCCAAGCTCGTCATCCAGAACCTGCGGGACCAGCTGTACCGCGATGGCCACGACTGGCTCGCGGCGTCGGCGCGGGGCGAGGACTACGTCGGCCGGCCGCTCGTGCCGACCGCGGTCGCCGACGACACCGTCTGGGACTGCGTCACCTGCGGGGCCTGCGTCCGCGAGTGCCCCGTCGGGATCGAGCACATCGACCACATCGTCGACCTCCGGCGGAACCTCGTGATGGTCGAGTCGCGCTTCCCACCGGAGGGCGCGACGATGCTTCGCGACCTCGAGCGGACCTCCAATCCATGGGGCAAGTCACCGACCGAGCGGACCGACTGGGCCGACGGGCTCGACGTCCGGGTGCTCGAACCCGGCGACCCGCCGCCCGACGTCCTGTTCTGGGTCGGTTGTGCGCCGGCGTTCGACGAACGGGCTCGAACGGGGGCGCGGTCGACCGCCAAGCTGCTGAAGGAGGCCGGCGTCGACTTCGCGATCCTCGGGCCGCGGGAGGCCTGCACCGGCGACCCGGCGCGGCGGATGGGCGACGAGTACACGTTCCAGGCGCTCGCGACGCAGAACGTCGAGACGCTCAAGGATGCCGGGGTTTCGAAGGGCGCCGGCGCGGCGGCCGACGGCCGGCCGGTGACCCGGATCGTCACGACCTGCCCGCACTGCTTCAACACCCTGGCCAACGAGTACGCCGACTTCGGCGGCCGCTACGAGGTCATCCATCACACCCAGCTGCTGGCCGAGCTGGTGGCCGTGGGACGGCTAAACCCGCAGGCGGGTGACGAGACGATCACCTACCACGACTCGTGCTACCTGGCTCGCCACAACTCGGTCAAGGCCGAGCCGCGCGCGCTGGTCGCGGCGGTCGGGCAGCCGATCGAGATGGCCCGGCGCGAGGAGCGGACGTTCTGCTGCGGCGCCGGCGGCGCCCACATGTGGCTCGAGGAGCGGGGCAGCCAGATCAACGAGGAGCGCGCCCGCCAGGCCGTGGCCACCGGCGCTGAGACGCTCGCCGTCGCCTGCCCGTTCTGTACGGTCATGCTCGACGACGGCATGCAGGGCGTCGGCGGCGGCCTGGCCGTCAAAGACGTCGCGACGCTCCTCGCCGAGGCCGTCGACCGCGGCCGCACGCCGCTCCCGATGTACGACCCGGGTGCCGTGCCGCCGAGTTGAGGCCGAACCGACGGTGGCCGCCGGGACCTACCTTGGCGCGTCCAGTGCCACCGTGATCGTGCAGTCCGCCCGGCTGTAGCTGAACCCGACGTCGACGATGACCGTTCCCGTGAGAGGCGGAATCGTCACCTCGGCCGAGCACCCTACTGAGGCAGACACCGTTCGCGGCAGATTGTCCGGCGACCGGGTCACGATCACCACGAACCGGTACTCGCCCGGATCGATCCGATCTTGTCCCGGCGTCCTGATCCCGGTGACTCGGGCTGGCAGGTCGGAGCCGCCCCGGAGATCGACCTCGAACTCGGTGTCGTCGGCGCTCGGAGTCCATTCGTCGGGGAGCATCCAGCCAGGTGACTCGATTGCGAGGAACGCACCACAGCCCATCCACCAAGGTCCGCAGAACTCGCCGGAACCAGTGATCGTCAGCGACGCTGGGCTCGACACCGGCGCAGACGGGGAAGGGGAGATGTGACCCGGCGGTTGCGTGACAACCGAGGTCGGCGTGGGATCGGGGATCCACGTGCACCCGCCAAGGAGCAGGGCACCCAGGAAAGCGCGAAACGCCGCCGACACATCGCCAGACGGCGCCGGACCGCCTGAGGTTGCGACTTGCTTCGCGGCTGCCCAGGCTCTCATGCCTACCCTTTGCCAACGCCCACCGGGGCCTCAGAAGCCCTGCTCGGTGACGACGATCGATTCGATGGGGACTGGCCGGGAGGTCTCGATCCGAACAGCCCGAGGGAGCGCAACGAGCGTGCCGCCGCCGCGTTCAGGCTTCGGTCGGATCTCCAGGTGAAGGGCGTATCCAGGCGTGGTCGTGGAGAACGAGATGAAGGCCTGGCCTTCAGCGGAAACGCCGATCCAGTAGATGACGAAGGCGTTCGGGTCGGCCGGGTCAGCCTGAACGAGAGCCGTGTTTGCCCATTGGAACTCTGTCGACCAGGGCTCGATACCCACCACCAGCCCCGTCGTATCGAGGAGGGTGACGGGCAACACCGAGTGGGTCGGGATGGTCGTGTGGAAGAAGGTCCCCGGGGGTTGTGTGGAACCCACATTGCCTGTCGAGCAGGCTGCGAGGAAGACGGCGATGGCCAATCCCGCTGCAAGCGACTTCATGACGCTACCCAGTCTGACTCTGGCCGCGCGGAGCCCGATCGACGCCTGTCGCGGCCGAGGGTACTCCTCAGGCTCGCATGCGCTCGTTCGTCGGGTCGAAGACCGGGGTGGCGCCGACGGCGGCGACGGTGACCGGGTAGCGGTCGCCGATGTACTCCACGGCGAGCTTCGTGCCGCCCTCGGCGACGTCGCGCGGCAGGTAGGCCATCAGGAGGTGCTTCCCAACCGACGGGCCTGATCCAGCGGTCGTCACGTACGAGCGGCGGCCTCGGCCGTCGACGAGGAACGAGCCGTCGGGGCGGACCACGGGCTCGCCGCCCAGCATGAAGCGGCCCTCGCCGGACGGTGAGCGCTGGTCGTCGACCGTCAGCGTGCACAGGATCTGCTCCGGCGGTGCCGCCCGCTGCGCGAGATACGCCTCGCGGCCGATGAAGTCGGCCGTCTTGACCGACCGGCGCGCCAGCCCGGCCTCCACGAGGTTGCGGTCCAGCTCCAGTTCGCGACTCATGAGCCGGTAGCCCTTCTCGAGCCGCAGCGTCGTGCCGTAGGCACCGAGTCCAACAGCCACGATGCCGTGTGCCTGCCCGGCCTCCCACAGCAGGTCCCACAGGTGGGCGCCCTGCTCCGTCGGGGCGTGGAGCTCCCAGCCGAGCTCGCCGGCGTAGCTGATCCGCGCCGCGGCGACACGGACCGAATCGACGGAGATCCAGCGCCACGTCGCGTACGGGAAGGCGGCATTCGAGACGTCATCGGCCGTCAACGAGGCCACGACGTCGCGGGCCCGCGGGCCCCAGACCGCGATCATCGTCCAGGCGGAGGTCACTTCGGCCAGCTGGGCCGAGCCGTCATCGGGCAGGTGGTCCTCGAGCCACTTGCGATCGCTCAGCCCGGCGAAGCCCGCATCGACGATCCGGAAGCGGTCGTGCGCCAGGCGCATGACGGTGATGTCGGCCTTGATGCCGCCCGCGCCGTTGAGCAGTTGCGTGTAGACGAGCCGGTCGAGCGGGATGTCCATCTCAGCCACGGCCACCCGCTGCATATAGGCGAGCGCACCCGGCCCGGTGACGTCGAACACCGCGAACGCCGGGTTCTCGATCAGCCCGACCCGGTCCCGGAGCGCCAGATGCTCGGCGTTGATGATCGGCGACCACCAGCGGCGGTCCCACTCGTGCTCGCGGTCCATGACTCGATCGCCGTACTCGTCGAGCAGCGGGCTGTTGGCCTCGTACCAGTTCGGGCGCTCCCAGCCGGCGATCTCGATCAGCTCGGCGCCGAGGGCCAGGTGGCGGGCATGGGCCGCGCCCACCCGCACGTTCCGATCGGTCGCCCACTGCTCGCCCGGGTGGACGATGCCGTAGAACTTCGGGAACCACTCGCCGGCGCGGGCCTCGTAGTGGGCCGGGGTCTTGTGGTGGTCGCTGAAGCGGGCGATGTTCACGCCCGCCGGGTCCATCTCCGGCTTGCCGTCGGTCATCCATTCGGCGAGCATCCGGGTGAGGCTCGGCGCCTCCTTGATCCACATCGCCGAGCAGGCCCACAGGCCCTTGACCTCGGGCGTCTCGCCGAGGAGCGAGAAGCCGTCGGCGGTCAGCGAGATGAGGCCGTTGATGGCGTGCTTGACCCCGACCTTCTCGTTGCCGACGATCGAGGGGTAGAGTTCGAGCGCCTTCCCGACGTGGGGGTCGAAGTCCTCGGCCGTGAATGGCAGCTCGGTCGGCGAGAGCGCGGCCTCCTCGTTCGAGGGGATGTCCTCGACCGGGACGAGGATCGCGCGGTGGGCATACGAGCCGATCTCGAGATCGCCACCGCTCTGGCGGGCGTACATCAGGGCATCCATGTCTCGAACCACGGGGTAGGCGAGCGCCCCCAGGCCTTCGAACTCGGGCACCGGTCCGATGTCGACCATCTGGTGGACCGCCGGCGTGAGCGGGATCTTGGCCCCGGCCATCGCCGCGACTTCGGCGCTCCAGCAGCCGCCGCAGACGACGATCGTCTCGGTCGCGATCTCGCCGCGCGTCGTGGTCAGGCCGGTGACCCGGCCGTCCCGGACGGAGACGCCGGTCACCTCGGTCGAGGCGAACGCCTGGAGCGCGCCCCGCTCGATCGCCTCGTCGCGCATCAGCGTCCCGCCGTAGACGGGGGCGACGACGCCGACGGCGGGCGTGTGGAAGCCGCCGAGGATCTTCGAATCGTCGAGGTATGGCACGAGGTTCTGGACCTCGGCCGGAGTCAGCATCTCGGCCTCGACACCGAACGCCCGGGCCGCGCCGAGGCGGCGTCGCAGCTCGTGCATCCGCTCCTCGGTCCGGGCCACCTCGATGCCGCCGCAGCGTGTGAAGACGCCGAGGTCGGTGAACTGGCCGATCGAATCCATGCACCACTGGACCATCTGGCGCGAGTACTCGACCGGGAAGGTGAAGCTCGAGGCGTGGCCGGTCGAGCCGCCGGGGTTCGGGAACGGCCCTTTGTCGAGGAGGACGATGTCGCGCCAGCCGAGGCGGGCCAGGTGCCAGACCAGGGCGTTGCCGGCGATCCCGGCTCCGACGACGACGACGCGGGCGTGGGACGGCAATCCACTCATCTGGGTCACCTCGGATGTGGTCCGGCGCTCTGCCGGTGACTGGCGTGAGGGACGCCGGTTCAGGATACGGTCAGGCCGCGCCGGCGGTGGCCGCTGGAACCCCGTTACAGATGGTCACGAAGACCCGGAAGATGTCGGTCTCGGTGATGACACCGACGACCCGGCCGTCCTCGACGACGGGCAGCCCGCCGATCTTGTGGTCGACCATCAGCTGGGCGGCCTCCTTGATCGGCGTGTCGGGCTGGACGACCACCACCTGCCGGGTCATGACCTCGTGCACATGGAGTCGCTCGAGCAGCTCCGGGATCTCCCAGACGGTCAGGCTCGTCGCCGGCGAGGGCATGGCCCGCAGCAGGTCGCGCTCCGAGACGATCCCGACCAGGACGCCGTCATCGACCACCGGCAGGCGCCGGATGTGCCGCTGCCGGATCAGCTTCATCGCGGTTGCCACCGGGGTCGACGGCGACACGACGATCGCGGGCTGCGACATCTGCTCACCAACGTTCATGTGACGCCTCGGACATGTTCGTGCCGGCCGTTCTTGGCCGACCTCTCACCGCCATCCTCGGGCCCGAGGCTGTTGGACGACAGAGCCGATTCGCCTGTCCCCGCGGGGTCGCGCGGCCCGGCCTGCCGCCTGCCGCTGTGCCGCCTGCCGCTGTGCCGCCTGGCGCTCGCCGCAGGGTTGACCCGAAATGGACCACCACATGGGCATCGGCGGCCTCTTGGGGGCAGCCTCGTCGCGCCGCGGTAGGCTGGGGTCACGATGCGGGAGCGCACGCTCGGTCCGGCCGCCTTCATCAGCGCGCTGCTCGTGGCCGCCTGCGGCTCAACGGCCAGCCCATCCCCGCGCGCGACGCTGCCCGCGACGCCATCACCCGCCGTCTTGGCCAGCCCGACCGGTGACCCACCGATGGTGGCGCCTCCAACGTCGGCCCCGCTGGCGAGCGAGGGTCCACTCGCATTCACGCCTCAGACCTACGACGTGCCGAGCGGGGCGCATCCCCACGACGTGGCGCCCGCCTCGGATGGCGGCGTCTGGTACACCGGCCAGCACAACGGCACGCTCGGCTGGCTCGACCCGGCCAGCGGGGATGTCCACGAGGTTCCCCTGGGCCGGGGCGCGGCGCCGCACGGCGTCGTGAGCGGGCCGGATGGCGCGGCGTGGGTGACCGACCAGGGTCTCGACGCGATCGTCCGGGTCACACCCGGCGACTTCGAGGTCACCGAGTACCCGATGACGGGCGCGGGTCGTGGCCTCGCGCCCCACACCGGCGCCTTCGATCACGACGGGATCCTGTGGTTCACCCTCCAGCGCGGCGCGATCGGCCGCCTCGATCCCGTCACCGGCGAGCTCAACACCTACTCCTCGCCGCGCGGCGGCGGCCCCTACGGCATCGCGGTGACGCCCTCCAACGACGTGTACTTCGTGTCGCTCTCGGCCAGCTATCTCGGCCGGGTCGAGAAGGCGATCGGCGAGGTCACCGTCATCGAGCCGCCCACCCCCAACGCCGGGACCCGGCGCGTATGGTCCGATTCGAGCGGCCGGCTCTGGATCAGCTACTGGAACGCGGGCCTGCTCGCCCGCTACGACCCGGCCGACTCGTCGTGGCGCGAGTGGGACCTTCCGCGCGGTCGAAACCAGGCCTACTCGGTCTACGTCGACGAGCTCGACGCCGTTTGGGTCACCGACTTCGGCCAGAACGCCATTCTCCGGTTCGACCCCCTGACGGAGACGTTCGAATCGTTCCCGTCAGATCGCCCGAACGCCGCCGTCCGCCAGATGCTCGGCCGTCCCGGCGAGGCCTGGGGCGCCGAATCCGGCGTCGACCGCCTCGTCGTCATCCGGTACTGAGCCCTCGCTCACCGGCCGCCTGGTAGCCCGGGAATTGACCACCACATGAGCATCGGCGGCCCCATAGGGGCAGGGGCGGCGCGGAATCGAGAACGACATCCCGGCCTCCAGCTCCCGGCGGTCCGAATGCGATCGGGCTGCAACCGCTTCTGGATAGACGACACCCCGGCGTCGTCACCTCGTCCCTACCGTTCCAGCCGATGCTGTCCGAAGTTCGAACGATCGCCGTCCTCCGGGCGAGCGGGATCGGAGACCTCGTGTTCGCGCTGCCCGCCCTCGACGCGCTGCGGGCCGCGTACCCCGACGCCGAGATCACCATGATCGGCCGCCCGATGCACGCCGAGATCCTCGAATCGCGGCCCTCTGCGGTCGACCGCGTCATCGCCGAAGCCGGACCGTTCATCGGTGACGAACCCGAACCCGCCGGGTTGGAGGAGACGCGACGGGCGCTCATCGCGCGCCTGCGCCGGGAGTCGTGGGACCTCGCCGTCCAGCTCCACGGCGGGGGCCGGAATTCGAACCCCTTGGTTGCCGCCCTGGGCGCCCGGTTGACCGTTGGCGCCCGCAGCCCGGATGCGGCCCCGCTCGACCGCACGGTTCCGTACGTCTATTGGCAACACGAGATCCACCGCAACCTCGAGGTCGTCGCGCTGGCCGGCGCCGAGCCCGTGACGATCGAGCCCCGCCTGGCACCAACGCCGGCCGATCGGCGCGTCGCTGACGCCGCGTTGACCGAGGCCGGCGTGCCCGAGGACGCTCCGCTCGCGGTCCTGCACCCCGGAGCATCCGATCCTCGCCGGCGCTGGCCCGCCCGCTCCTTCGCCGGGGTGGGTGACGGGCTCGCCGACCGCGGGTTGCAGGTCGTCGTGACGGGGAGCGATGGCGAGGTTGGCCTCGCCACAGAGGTCGTCGGTGCCATGGCCGGCTCAGGCGCCGTCGCCGTCGCGGGACGCATCGGGTTGGCGGGCCTCCTTGGCGTTCTCGCTCGGGCCGCGGTCGTCGTGGCGAACGACACGGGACCGCTGCACCTGGCCTCCGCCCTCGGCACGCCGTCGGTCGGGATCTTCTGGTGCGGCAACCTCATCAACGCCGGGCCGCCGTTCCGGGCCCGCCATCGGCCGCTGCTGTCGTGGCGGCTGGATTGCCCGGTGTGCGGGCTCGACTGCACCCGCGGCCGGTGCGCCCACGACGATTCGTTTGTGGCGGACGTGCCGGTCGCGAGCGTCGTCGAGGCCGCGCGCGAGCTGCTGGATGGGCGGCTTTCCACAGTGCCGGGTCGCGCCCCTGCGCCGGCCGAGGCGGCACCGCTCACCGCCGCCTGACCCGGTCGACTCAGCCGCGGAGGCGAGACCCGATGCGGGCAGCGGCCTCGATGACCGCCGCGGCGATCTCGGTCTCGTGGCCGGGGGGTGGGAAGCGGTACGACGGGCCGTGGACGTGGACCGCGGCCACGACCTCGCCGTCCGCGTCGGCGATCGGCGCGGCCACCGAGATGATGCCCTCGGCGTACTCCTCGCGGGCCCAGGCGACGCCGTCGCGGCGGATGTCGACGAGGCGGCGCCGAAGGCGGGCCGGATCCGTCTCGGTGTGCGGCGTGAACCGCTCGAGAGGCTCGCCAAGCAACTCGTCCAGGGCGGCCCCGGACAGGTTGGCCAACACCACGAGCCCTGAGGAGACGGTGTGCATGGGGATTCGGGTGCCCGTCCAGTCGCGGACCCGGACCGGGTTGGGCGACTCCACCTGGTCGATGTAGTGCATGTCGCGCCCATCCGGGACGGACAGCCCGGCCGCCTCCCCGGTGGCCTCGGCCAGCTCGGCGAGGAACGGGTGGGCTGTCGCGATCAGGCCGCGGGTCTGGCGGAGGCCCGCGCCCAGCGCGAGGATCCGGGGCCCGAGGCGGTAGCGGCCCCCACCGTTCGCCTGTTCGACCGCGCCCTCGGCGATGAGCGCGGCGAGGAGACGGGCGGCGGTGCTCTTCGGCAGTCGGGAGCGGGTGGCAACCTCGGTCACGCCGAGCGGGCCGTCCGCGAGGCTCGCGAGCACCGCGAAGGCGCGTTCGATGCTCTGGACTCTGGACATCGCACTCCCGGCGGCGTAGGCTTGTCTGGCGTTCCATGATACGGCACGGTTCCACGAAGTGGAACAAGGAACCGCCGAGAAACGCAGACCGGGAACCCCAGGAGGCCGTCCAGATGGCGCCCGACGACACCGGCCAGGAATTCGACCTCGCCGCCCTCGCCGACGACGAGCTCGTCGAGCAGATGCACAACGACCTCTATGACGGCATGGCCGATGAGATCGTCAAGGGCACCAACATCCTCCTCGAGCGCGGCTGGGGCGCCGAACGGGTTCTCAACGACGCCTTGGTCGAGGGCATGCGGATCGTCGGCATCGACTTCCGGGACGGCATCCTGTTCGTGCCCGAGGTCCTGCTGGCCGCGAACGCCATGAAAGCCGGCATGGCGATCCTGCGGCCGCTGCTCGCCGAGACCGGCGCCAAGCCCATCGGCAAGGTCGTCATCGGGACGGTCAAGGGTGACATCCACGACATCGGCAAGAACCTCGTGGCGATGATGCTCGAGGGCGCCGGCTTCGAGGTCCACGACCTCGGCATCAACACCGACGCGGACAAGTTCATCGCCGCCCTCGAGGCGCACCAGCCGGACATTCTCGGCATGTCGGCCCTGCTGACGACGACGATGCCGTACATGAAGGTCGTCATCGGAGAGCTCGTGAAGCGCGACGTTCGCGACGACTACATCGTCCTCGTCGGCGGCGCCCCACTGAACGAGGAGTTCGGGAAGGCGGTCGGAGCCGACGCGTACTGTCGCGACGCCGCGATCGCGGTCGAGACCGCCGTGTCGCTTGTCCAGGAGCGCCGCGCCCGGGTGGGCGTCGCCTGATGAGGTCGGGGGCCCCGACGGTGTCCCCTGCGCGGCCGCTCGTCATCGGCTGCGGCGCATTGGGCCGCGAGCTCGTCGAGCTGACCCGGCGGGCCGGCCTGCCGGCGATGGACGTGACCTGCCTGCCGGCGACGCTGCACAACCGGCCCGAGCGCATTCCCGGCGCGGTCGCCAGGCGCATCGCGAAGGCACGCGCCGAAGGCTACGAACGCATCTTTGTTGCCTACGCCGACTGCGGAACCGGCGGGCACCTCGACGCAGCCCTCGAGGCCGAGGGCGTCACCCGCCTCGAGGGTGCCCACTGCTACGAGGTCTATGCCGGCCGATCCGCGTTCGCCCAGATCGCCGACGAGGAGCCAGGCACGTTCTACCTGACCGACTACCTCGTTCGAAGCTTCGACGAACTCGTGATCCGGGGCCTCGGCCTGGACCGCCACCCCGAACTGCTGCCGCTGTACTTCGGCAACTACCGGCGGCTGGTGTACCTCGCGCAGACCGACGACGAGGCGCTCACGGGGGCGGCGCGCGAGGCCGCCGGGCGGCTGGGGCTGGCGTTCGAACGACGGTTCACTGGCCTGGGCGACCTGGCCACGGCCCTCGCGAGGTTCGGCCGGGCGTCCGCACCAACGGATGAGGCGGCGGCCTGATGGCGACGCTGCCGACGATCTGGTGGCGCGACATCCCGATGCAGGTCATCGCCAAGGACCGGCGCGAGGCCCACAAGATCGTGCTCCACACGCGCTTCCAGGTCGCGGTCGACAAGGCGGCCATGAAGGCCGGCAAGAAGTCGGCGAGCGACTACATCGAGGAGATGCGTCGCTCGGCGCGGGACTGCGGCGACGACCTGAAGGCCGAGGCGGAGGCCGAGGCACAGCGACTGGAAGCCCACTACACGCGCGCCGTCCTGGCCCGCCTGATCGAGGCCGGCGGCGTCGATTCTGAGACAGCGTCCCGGGAGGGTTCGAGCCCGTGACCACCCACACCGTCCTCAGCTCGGCGAGCCGCGAGGTCGTGATCGGAGCGGATCGGCCGTTCACGATCATCGGCGAGCGGATCAACCCGACCGGTCGGAAGCTCCTCGCCGAGGAGATGAAGGCCGGTGACTTCAGCCGGGTCGAGCGTGACGCGGTCGCCCAGGTGGAGGCCGGCGCCCACATGCTCGACGTCAACGCCGGCATCCCGCTGGCCGACGAGCCCGCGATCCTGGCCAGGACCGTCAAGCTCGTCCAGTCGCTCGTCGACGTCCCGCTGTCGATCGATTCGTCGATCGTCGAGGCGCTCGAGGCCGGCCTCGCCGCCTACCAGGGCAAGGCCCTCGTCAACAGCGTCACCGGCGAGGAGGACCGGCTCGAACGGGTCCTGCCGCTGGTCAAGAAGTACGGCGCGGCGGTCGTGGCGATCTCGAACGACGACACCGGCATCAGCGAGGACCCCGACGTGCGATTCGAGGTGGCCCGCAGGATCGTCGAGCGGGCGGCCGCCCACGGCGTCCCACGGGAGGACGTGCTCGTCGATCCGCTGGTGATGCCGGTCGGCGCGATGTCGACGGCCGGGCAGCAGGTCTTCCGGCTGCTGCGGCGCCTCCGAGAGGAGCTGGGGGTCAACACGACCTGTGGCGCGAGCAACGTCAGCTTCGGGATGCCGGACCGGGAGCGGATCAACGCCGCGTTCCTGCCGATGGCGATCGCGTCGGGCCTGACCTCGGCGATCACCAACCCCCTCGCGGCCGAGGTCAAGGCCTCGATCATGGCCGCCGACGTGCTGATGGGAAACGACCAGGACGCCGCGCGCTGGATCCGGGCGCATCGGGCTGCCGCACCTCCGCCGACCGTGGCGCCTGCCGATACGTCAACAACGCGTCCACGGATCAACCGGCGGGCGCTGGCGGCCGCCGCGGCGATGCACGATGCCGCGGGCGGCCGCGATCGACTCCTCGCTCGAACTGGCGGCGAGGAATGAGCTCGCTTTCGCCGAACGTTGGCGCGATCACCCTGTTCGTCGAAGACCCTCGCCGCTCGAAGGCGTTCTACCGCGGGGTGTTCGACCTCGATCCGATATACGAGGACGAGGAGGCCGTCGCGTTCCGGCTCGAGAACGTCACCTTGAACCTGCTTGTCAGGTCGTCCGCCAACGAGCTCGTCACACCTTCGCACGTTGCCCAGCCCGGCAGCGGCTCGCAGTTCGAGCTCACGATCGAGGTGGCGAACGCGGACGAGGCTTGTGCGACGCTGAAGGCGCGCGGCGTCACGCTCCTCAACGGCCCCATCGACCGCCCCTGGGGGGTGCGAACCGCCGCCTTCGCGGATCCCGATGGCTACGTCTGGGAGGTGGCGGCCAACCTCCCCAGGTCATGACCAGTCAGCCCATTGCCCAGGTCATCTTCACGCCCTCGGGGCGACGCGGCCGGTTCGACGAGGGCACGACACTCCTCGACGCCGCTCGCTCCCTCGGCGTTGACCTCGATTCGGTGTGCGGCGGGCGCGGGCTGTGCGGCCGCTGCCAGGTCGTGCCGGCCGAGGGCTCGTTCCCGAAGCACGGGATCGATTCGAGCGATCGCCACCTCTCGCCGCGCGGCGCCGACGAGGACGAGTACGACCGGCTGCGCGGGCTTGCCGCGGGACGCCGGCTCGGCTGCCGGGCCGTCGTGCGCGGCGACGTCCTCGTCGACGTGCCGCCCGAGAGCCAGGTTCATCGCCAGGTCGTTCGAAAAGGGGTCCCGGTTCGAGACTTCGTCATCGACCCGGTGGTTCGATTGCACGAGGTCGACGTCGAACGCCCGGCGCTGGCGACCCCGGGCGGCGACCTGGCCCGGCTGCTCAGGGCGCTCGAGCTCGAATGGGGGCTGACGGGGCTGGACGCCGACCTGGCCGTGATTCGAGACCTCCAGCCGGCGCTCGAATCGGGCGCGTACCGGGTGACTGTCGCGGTCCATGACGGCCGGGTCGTGACCGGCAGCTGGCCGGGTCTTCACGACCGGGCCCTGGGCGTCGCACTCGACATCGGCTCGACGACGATCGCCGGGCACCTCGCGAATCTCGCCACCGGCGAGGTGCTTGCCTCGGACGGCGTGATGAACCCCCAGATCCGCTACGGCGAGGACCTCATGAGCCGCGTCTCGTACGCGATGCTCCACGAGGGCGGGGCGGAAACGATGACCCGCGCGGTGCGCGAGGCGGTCGCGAGCTTGGTTCGAGGGCTGGCGGCGCGGGCCGAGGTGCCGGTCGAGGACATCCTGGAGGTCACGATCGTCGGCAACCCGATCATGCACCACCTGTTCCTCGGCATCGACCCGACGCCGCGCGGTTCGGCTCCCTTCGCCCTCGCCACCGATGCAGCGGTGCGCATCACGGCGGCGGAGGTCGAGGTGCCGGCGCACGCCGGTGCGCGGCTCTATGCGCTCCCGTGCATCGCCGGCCACGTCGGGGCCGACGCCGCGGGCGCGATCCTGGCCGAGACGCCGTACCTCGTCGACGAGGTGACGCTTCTCGTCGATGTCGGCACAAATGCCGAGATCGTCCTCGGCAGTCGCGAGCGGCTGCTGGCCGCCTCGTCGCCGACCGGCCCGGCATTCGAAGGTGCCCAGATCAGCGCCGGCCAGCGAGCCGCGCCTGGCGCGATCGAACGGGTGCGCGTGGACCGCGAGACCCTCGAACCCCGCTTCCGGGTGATCGGCTCGGCGCGCTGGTCGGACGAGACGGGCTTCGAGGCCTCCATCCGACGGACCGGCGTGACCGGCATCTGCGGCTCCGGGATCGTCGAGGCGATCGCGGAATTGTTTCTCGCCGGCGTCATCCGCTTTGACGGAACCATTGATGGCGGTCTCGCCGCGCGCTCGCCCCGCATCGTCCGCGACGGCCGGACGTTCTCGTACCTCCTCCACGAGGGCGGAGCGTCCGGCGCGCCGCGGATCGTCATCACCCAGAACGACGTCCGGGCGATCCAGCTCGCCAAGGCAGCCCTCCACGCCGGCGCGCGCCTGCTGATGGACCACCTCGGCGTCTCGTCGGTCTCTCGCATCCGGCTCGCCGGGGCGTTCGGCAGCCAGATCGACCCGTTCCACGCCCTGGTGCTGGGGCTGGTGCCCGATGCGCCGCTCGAGGCGGTCGGCGCGGCCGGCAACGCCGCCGGCACCGGCGCTCTGATCGCGCTGCTGTCGGCCGAGGCTCGGCGGGAGATCGAGCGGGTCGTGCGGACCGTCGAGAAGATCGAAACGGCCGTCGAGCCGCGCTTCCAGGAGCACTTCATCGAGGCGATGGCGCTCCCGCATGCGACCGCCCCCTACCCGAACCTCGGGCAGGTCGTGGAGCTGCCGAGTCGCCAGGCGGCGTCCGGCGCCG
>VEOW01000172.1 GCA_012026785.1 Chloroflexota bacterium
CGCGGCCCGGCACCCAGCAGGCGGTGCAGGATCGGGCTCGTGATGTGGTAGGGCAGGTTCGCCACGACCCGGTACGGGGACGGGACGAGGGCCGGCAGGTCGAGATCGAGGGCATCGGCCTCGACGAGGGTCAGGCTGGCGGCGGCGATCGCCTCGGCGAAGGTCTCGCGGAGATATGCGGCGAGGCCGGCGTCGAGCTCGACCGCCGTGACCGTCGCGCCGGCCCGCAACAGGCCGCCCGTCAGGATCCCGAGGCCGGGCCCGATCTCGAGCGCCCGCACGCCCGGTGCCGGCTCGGCGAGATCGAGGATCGACTGGAGGACGTCGGGATCGGCCAGGAAGTTCTGGGAGCGCTCGTGGCGGGCCCTGAGGCCGGCGCGCTTGAGCGTCCGCCGGACCTCGAGCGGATCGAGACGGGCCGGGCTCGTCAAGGCGACGCCAGCTGCAGCGACGGCCGTGCCTCGAGGTCGGGCCCGGCCCGCTCGCCAGCCTCGAAGCGCCGCGCGCCCGCAGCCCCGATCATCGCCCCGTTGTCGGTGCACAGGCCGGGCCGCGGCACGATCAGCGGGACGCCGAGCGCCTCGGCCTCGCCGGCCAGCCGGGCCCGCAGGGCGGCATTCGCCGCGACCCCGCCGCCGAGGACGATCGAGCGCGCGCCCGTATCTCGGGCCGCCCGGATCGTCTTCGTGACCAGGACGTCGACGACCGAGTCCTGGAAGCCCCACGCGAGCTCGGCCGTCAGCGGCTCCGGCAGCGGCTCACCCGGCACCAGCCGCGCGTCCGCCCGGCGGGCGTCGATCGTTCGCCGAGACGCAGTCTTGAGGCCCGAGAAGCTGAAGTCGAAGGAGTCGCCGAGCCAGGCCCGGGGGAAGCGGGCGTCACGCGCGACTGCGCCCTCGGCGGCCCGCTGGATCGCCGGGCCGCCCGGATACGGCAGCCCGAGCAGGCGGCCGACCTTGTCGAAGGCCTCGCCGGCCGCGTCATCGACGGTCGCTCCCAAGAGCCGGTACGAGAGGTGGTCGCGCATCTCGGCGAGGAAGGTGTGGCCCCCCGAGACCACGAGGGCGACCAGCGGGAACGACGGATCCGGCAGGTCCTGGAGGGCGTCCTTCAGCCAGGCGGCGTAGATGTGGCCCTCGAGGTGGTTCACCCCGACGAGCGGCACGTCGTGGACCCAGGCGAGGGTCTTCGCGACGTTGATGCCGACGAGCAGCGAACCGGCCAGCCCTGGGCCCCGGGTCACGGCCACCGCGTCCACGTCGTGCCAGCCCACCCCCGCGGCCGTCCAGGCCTCGTCGAGGACCGGCAGGATCCAGCGCAGATGGGCTCGCGCCGCGACCTCGGGAACGATGCCGCCGGCCGGGGCGTGGAGCGCGACCTGGCTGGCGACGACGTTGGCGTGGACGGCCCGACCGCCCTCGACGAGCGCGATGCCGGTCTCGTCGCACGAGGTCTCGATGGCCAGCACGAGGGGCCCGCTCATGCCGGCCCGTCGGACCCGTGCGGCGGCTCAGCTGCAAGGGCCTCGCGCAGCCTCGCCAGCCGGGCCTGCATCGCATCCGACGACAGGGCCTCAGTGGTCATGATCAGCGCGTCCTCGCCATCGTCGCTGTAATAGCGGGGCCGTACGCCGACGGGCCGAAAGCCGTACTTCTCGTACAGCCGGCGGGCCGGCAGGTTGGAGAGGCGGACCTCGAGGGTGGCCTCGCGGGCGCGCTGGGCGAGGGCGACGTCGAAGAGGGCCATCAGCAGCCGCTCGCCGATCCCGTGGCGCCGCCATTCAGGGTCCACCGCGAAGGTCGTGATGTGGGCCTCGTCGACCATGATCCAGAGACCGCCGAAGCCGACGACCTCGTCGCCGAGCCGGGCAACGACATAGGTCGCCAGGCGGTTCGTCCGGAGCTCGCTGCGGTAGGCGTCGTCCGGCCAGGGCGTCGTGAAGCTGGCCCGCTCGATGGCCTGGACGGCGGCGACGTCGTCGAGGGTCATCGGCTCGATGCGGAGCGCTAGCGGGGGCCGCGCGACCATGCCAACCCCCGCTCCAGATCCAGTCGCGGGTCCATCCCCCGCGGCGGCGTGACGTATTCGGGGACGATCCGCTCGGGATCGTCCCGCTCGCCGGCCGCCAGGCGCCGCGCGCCGAGGCGCAGCAGGGCCGCGGGCAGGCCGGCCACGGCAGCCCGGCCGCGCTCGAGGGCCGCGTCGGCCGCCCGGCCCGGGAGGTCGACCGCGATCTCCATCCGGACGGTGTCGTCGGCCGGGACGTCGCGCTCGCGCCGCGGTCCCACGCCCGAATCGACCGCCAGCCGGTCGTGCGGCCCGGCCGGCAGCCACAGCCGCACCGGGGGGCCGACGCCGCCCCCTCCCGCGGCGTCCAGCAGCGCCTCGGCCGGCGAGATGCCGACGATCGGCACGCCGAGCTGGTGGGCCAGGGTCTTGGCCGTGGCGAGCCCGACCCGCAGCCCGGTGAAGGCGCCCGGACCGGTACCCACGACGATGCCGCCGAGGTCATCGAGGCGAAGGTCGGCGCCCTCGACGAGGCGCTCGAGCGTCGGCAGCAGGTATTGCGAGTGGCGGTGGCCCGCGGCGAAGGTCTCGACGGCGATCGGCTCGCCGTCGAGCGTCCCGGCCACCACGACGACGGTACTGGTTGCACTGTCGATCGCCAGCAGCCAGGGTGCCGCGCCGCCGCCCACTCGCCGGGCGCTCATGCGGCCTCCGCGGCCAGCTCGAGGTAGCGCTCGTGCCCGACGCCGTGGGCCGTGAGCCGGATCCGGCGAGGCTCGTCGCCGGTCCCCTCGATCGCGACGTCGAGGCGGTTCCGCGGCAGCGCGTCGCCAAGGCGGTCGGGCCACTCGACCAGGACGACGCCGGCGGCCTGGCGCTCGTCCAGCAGCCCGCCTTCGACCGCGTCCGCCGAACCTTCGAGCCGGTAGAGGTCGAGATGGAAGAGCGGCAGCCGGGCCGGATACTCGGCCATGAGGATGAAGGTCGGCGAGTTGATCGTCTCGGTCGCCCCGAGGCCGGAGCCGAAGCCCTTGGCGAAGACCGTCTTGCCGGCGCCCAGCTCGCCCCACAGGCACAGCACATCGCCGGGCGCCGCGGCCTCGGCGAGGCGGGCAGCGAGGCCGGCGGTCTGGACCGGGCCGGTCGAGACGACCTCCACGGATCGGGGTTCAGGCAGGCTCATGGGCGTCGGCGGCTCGGCTAGACGAAGCGTTCGAGATCACCGATGGGCACCGCGATCGGCGGTCGGTCGCCGAAGCGGACGAAGGCCGATTCGACCGTCAGGCCGGCCGCGAACCGGCGCGGACCGGCGAGCCCGGCCCAGCGTCCCTCAGCCCCGACGAGCGGCCCGGATCGGACGCGCAGCTCGTCCCGGTCCGGCAGGGGCAGTTCGATGCCCGTGTCGTCGACCACGAGGCACGGCGGGCGCCCCACGATCGCCGCGGGCCGTCCCTCAAGAGCTTCGAAGAGGGCCATGTGGGCGTTCGAGATCGGGCGGCGCGCGGCTCCGTCGAGGACGAGCACCGCGAAGCTCGGCAGGCCGTGCACGGCCGCCCGACCGCGGCGCTCGGAGGCCATGAAGTCGCGCCGCTCCTTGATCCCGAGTCCCGCCACGATGACGCCGCGGATGCCGACGGCCCGCGCCCGGGCGAGCGCCTCGGCGTCCATCCGCGCCCCGGCCACGATGATCGCGCCGGCCGCGCCGACGTCGACGTGGGGCGCTCGAAGCTCCGCGTCGGCGGCAGCCACGACCTGGAGCCGCCCCGAGGTCGGCCCGGCGCGCACGTGCGTGCCGGCAATGCCGCGGGCGTCGGCGGTGACGCGGATGCCGATCCCGCGATGGACCTCGCGGACGACCCCCGCGAAGGGCGCGACGAGGGTCTCGAAGCGCTCGCCCGCGGCGACCCGCCAGCGACCGCCGCTTCGGAACAGGATCTCGCC
The DNA here is from genome assembly GCA_012026785.1 of Chloroflexota bacterium. Taxonomy (GTDB): domain Bacteria; phylum Chloroflexota; class Limnocylindria; order Limnocylindrales; family CSP1-4; genus UBA5189. The sequence goes on from VEOW01000172.1 coordinate 3,949, forward strand.
CTCCGGCGGCGTCTCGCCCTCGCGGACCCGGCGGCCCGCGCCGGCCGACCAAGGCTGCCCCGGCTCCACCGGCCCGTGCCGGCCCGGCGAGCGTGGCAGCACGATCGTCCGCGGCTCGCGCAGGCGGTCGGCCAGTGGATCGCCCGCGACGACGGCCTGGTCGGGTTCGACACGCGGCCGGTCCCCGGGGCTCAGGGGGAACCAGGCATCGATCGAGCGGCTCAGCAGCTCGCGGTGCGGGACCAGCTCGAGGCCCCCGACCTCGATGTCGCCGGGGTCGGCGACCGGGCGGGATTCGATCATCGGTCGGTCCCCGGCCAGGCGAGCTGGTCCCAGTGGACGAGCGCCGCCCGGCGCCGGTCGCGGCGCTCGGGAAGCCGCAGCGGCACGTCCCGCAGGTCGACGGCCAGGCCTCCGACCCCGCCGGAGACCGGGACCGTCACGCGCCGGGCCCGTCGCCCGAACCGGACCGCGTCGCGAAACTCCAGCGTCGCGGTCGCTCGCGCGCCCGGCGCCATCTCGTAGAAGGCCACCTCGCCGCCGTGCAAGTCGATCGCCGGCGTCGGCCCGTCGTCGACGAAGGTCAGCGTGCCGACCCGTTGGTTCGCGCGCCGGCCGGCCGGCGCACCCGCGACGACGACGACCGTCCCGATCGGCGCCAGCAGGTCGTCGGCCAAGTCACGCAGGATCGAGCGCCGCTCGTCCGGATCCTCGATCGTCCCGAGGGGACCGAGGAGGCGGGCGTGATCGAGCGCCACCTGGGTCGCGCCGGTCCGCCGGATCGTGTCGGCCAACGCGAGCGCCACCGCCCGCGGCGGCGCGGCCGCGAACGCACCGCCGGCGAGGATCGTCAGGTCAGGCGTGGGCAGCGCCCCGAGGTCGGTCGTTACGGCGGCCAGCCGGGCGAGCGCGGCGCGGGCGGCGGCGAGCCGGCGCCGGGCGCCCTCGCCGGTCGCATCGGCCCACGGCCGGGCCCGCAGGTCCAGCAGCCGATCGCCCATTCGATGCCGATCGAGGCTGCCGGTCGTCCAGGCGAGCACGCTCTCGACGGCCCGGTCATCGATCTCCATCGGGGCAAGCCCACCGGCCGCGGTGCGAACCGCCACCCCGGCCGGTCCGCCGTCGGCCACGCCGGGCGAGGCCATCACTCGAAGGCCGCCGTCGAGCCCGATGTCGACCAGCTCGAGGCGCAGGTCCAGGAGGTCGGCGAGGGAGATCGCCGACTGGACCGCGACGTGACGGGTGACGTCGGCCCGCGGCAGCAGGCCCTCGAGAATCTCGCGCAGCGGCTCGTCGGGGCCGTCGCGGAGGCGGATCGGCGGCGCGTGAACGATGCGCGCGGCGTCGGCGACCTCGGCGCCCTCGGCGGCGCCCGTCGCCGCGGAGGCGTCCGGGGCCTCCCCGGTCGGTTCGCCGCTGCGGGAAGCGTCGGCATACGGCGCGTCCGGGGGCGGGGGCTCGGCAGCGCTGCCGAGGGCCTCCCGCCAGGCCCGCAGCTGGGCGATCGGCCCGGCCAGCACGATCCGCAGCTCCGGTCGCCGCCTGGCCACGGCGCCCACCAGGGCCGCCACGTCGTCGAGTGCGCCGCGCTCGTCGGGTCCCGGGGGATCGCTGCAGCCGAGCAGGAGCGTGTCGACGCCGGGCCGAAGGGCCAGCTCGGTCATCTCGCGCGGGTCGTGCGTCTCGGGCGACGCGGCATGGACGTGCCATGGGGTGCGGGTCGCGACGTCCTGGAGGAGGCTGACCGCTCGGCGCGAGGCGGCGATGACCACGAGCGGCTGTCCGGGCGGCGTCCTCGAGGTCAGCCGCGGCAGCTCGGGGGCGTCACCCGGCTGCAGGTCGAGCCGATCGGCGAGGCCGCGGTCGGCGGCAGCGACCCGGCCGGCGAGGACCGTCGCGACGGCATCCGGATCGGCGGGCGCGGGGACGGACAGCGACCCGAGCAGTCGCCAGCGCCCGCCCGGCCGGCCCAGGAGCGAGACGGTGGTGGTCGCCAGGCCGGCGTCGACGGCGAGCAGAGCGCGGGGAGCCGAGGTCACCGGCCCATCGTACCGGCGTCGCCGATCGAGCGCCCGAATGGGCGCCGGAGCGGAGCGTGTGCCGTCAACCGTTCGGGCGCCGTCAGGCGTCCCAGCCGACCTCCTCGGACAGCTCCTCCAGGCGGTCGATCAACTGCTCGATGCCGTCGTCGTCCGCGAGCAGCGCCGACGCGCCCGCAAGGTCACCTCCGAAGATCGATCGAAGCACGGGATCGAAGAACAGCATGGCGTGCGGCCCGAGCGGCCGGTACGGCCGCGACGCCTCCAGGAAATGGACCGCCGGCGTGGTCAGGCCGCGCAGCTGGATCTCGCGCGCGACCTCTTCCACGAGCTCGTCGCGCTGATCGTCGCCGAGGCCGGTCAGCTCGGTCATTCGTGCTCCCATCGCCTGGGTTCCGATGGCTTCGACGCGGCATGGTACACCGCGCGCGGGGCCCTCTCAGGCAGGCGTCCCGCGCTCCTCGCGGACGGCGAAACCGACCGTCGAGCCGCGCCTCGCCCGCTCCGCGATCGCAGCGAGTCGCTTCCGGACGGCCGGCACGACGTCCGGCAGGTCGGACGCCAGCAGCCCGGCGTCGCCGATTCGATCGCGGACGAGATCGCCGGCGAGTCCGTGGAGGTAGACCCCCAGCCGCGCCGCCGGGCCCGGGGCGAGGCCCTGTGCCAGCAGGCCGCCAATGATCCCGGCGAGGACGTCGCCGGTGCCGCCTGACGCGAGCGCCGGGTTCTCGAACGGCGCCACGGACGCGGTCCCGTCAGGCTCGGCGACGACGGTCCGGGCGCCCTTCAGGACGACGACCTGGCGCCAGGTGGTCGACGCGGCGCGGGCCGCCGCGAGGCGCGCGCCGTCGTCGCTCGACAGATCCCCATCCGAGCCGTCGGCGACCCCGGCCCCGGCTCGAAGGCGGGCGAACTCGCCCGGGTGCGGCGTCAGGACGCACGGCCGCCCGGTGCCCGTCCACCACTCGGACAGAGTCGCCATGCAGCGCAGCGCCTCGGCGTCGAGGACCGCCGGCGCCGCCGCCGGCTCCTCGGGCACCGCGAGCAGCTGGCGCACGAGCTCGGTCGTCGCCAGGCCCGGTCGAAGGCCGGGCCCGATGACGAGGGCATCGTGGTCGTGATCGAGGATCCGCGCGATCGCCGGCTCCGGGTCCACCTCCTCGACGTCGTCCTCGGGCAGGGCCATCGTGGTCGCCTCGAGGACCTTCGCCGCGAACAGCGGCTGCAGCGACTCGGGCACGGCGAGCGTCACGAGGCCGGCGCCCGCCCGGCCGGCGCTGCGGCAGACCAGGAGCGCGGCGCCGGCGTAGTCGAGCGAGCCGGCGATCACCAGGACCTTGCCGAACGTCCCCTTGTGGCCCCGCGGCGGTCGCTCCGGAAGGAGCGCGGCGGCGGCGCGGTCGTCGAGCGTCGCCGCCCCGTCCACGTCGACCGTCGTCGGCGAGGCGGCGGCCTCGCGACGTCCGAAGCCGAGCGGCCGGCGCTCAGTCATCAGCCCCCTCCCGGGACGCTTCGTGGAGGACCCGGAGTCGCTCCATCCGGGCCAGGATCTTGCGCTCGCGGTCGTCGAGACGAGCCTCGATGTCGAGCGGGAAGATGTAGCGCCCGCCGGCCGTCCGGACCCCGAACGCGATCGCGACCGCGTACTCGGCCTCGTGGCTGATCGAGACGGCGACCCGGTCCATCCCGAGCTGCTCGGCGCGGCGTGCGGCTCGGCCGTGGAGCCTGACGGCGGGCTGGCCCGTCGGCAGCCGTTCGATCTCGATCTCCCGCCAGCCGATCCCTCGAACGCCGAGCCCGAGGACCTTGCTGACCGCCTCCTTGGCGGCCCAGCGGCCGGCCATCGTCTCCGGCCGGCCTCGAACGTAGCGGTTCTCGCCGGGCGTCAAGACCCGGCTCGTGAAGCGCGACCCGAATCTCGCCAGCGTCTTCCGAATCCGCTCGATCCGGATGATGTCGATGCCGAGCTCGGTCGTGCCCGGCGGCGGGACCAGGCCGTCGGTCACTACTCGACCGTGACGGACTTCGCCAGGTTGCGCGGCTGGTCGACGTCGGTCCCGCGAGCGCGCGCGATCTCGTAGGCGAACAGCTGGAGCGGGATGATCGCGAGGACCGGGCTGACGACCTCGTGCGTGTCCGGCACCCAGCACACGTCATCGGCGAAGCGCTCGATCTGGGGATCGCCCTCGGTCGCCACCGCGATCACCCGGGCGTCGCGGGCCCGGCCCTCCATGACGTTGCTGACCAGCTTGTCGTAGGTCGCCGATCGGGTCGCGACCGCGACGAGCGGGCACTCCGCGTCGAGCAACGAGATCGGCCCGTGCTTGAGCTCGCCGGCCGGATAGCCCTCGGCGTGGACGTAGCTGATCTCCTTCAGCTTCAGGGCACCCTCCAGAGCCGCCGGGTAGGTCGCGCCGCGGCCGACGTACATGAAGCCCCGCGAGTTCACGTACCGGCGGGCCAGCTCCGACGCGCCGGGCCCGTTCAGCTCGAGCGCCCGGGCCGCGGCGGAGGGCAGCGCCTGGAGGGCGCGAACGAGGCCCACCTCCTCGTCGTCCGGCAACGTCCCGCGGAGGCGGGCGATGGCCGCTGCCAGGACGACGAGCGTCGTCACCTGGGTCACGAACGTCTTCGACGCCGCGACCGCGATCTCGGGGCCGGCCTGCAGGAACAGGATCGCGTCGGCTTCCCGGGTGATCGCCGAGCCGACGGTGTTGGTCACGGCGACGATCGGACAGCCGCGCTCCCGGGCGAGGCGCGTCGGGGCGATCGTGTCGGCCGTCTCGCCCGACTGGGTCACGGCGATGACGAGCGTCCGGCCGTCCAGGGGTGGCGGGTCGTAGCGGAACTCGGAGCCCACGGTCACGCGGGCCGGCAGGTCCGTCCAGCGCTCGATCGCCGAGGCCCCGACCATCGCGGCGTACGAGGCCGTTCCGCAGGCCACCAGCTCGACCCGCGTGGCGGCCTTCACCGCGGCGGCCATCGGCTCGAGCTCCGGCAGCGAGATGCGACCGTCGCGACCCAGCCGACCGGCCAGCGACTGGCGGAGGGCCTCGGGCTGCTCGTGGATCTCCTTGAGCATGAAGGTCTCGTAGCCGCCCTTCTCGGCGGCCTCGGGCGTCCAATCGATCGTCGTCAGCTCACGGCTTCGGGGCCGGCCATCGACCCCGGTCACCTCGATGCCCGTCGGTCGGACGTCCGCGACGTCGCCGTCCTCGAGGAATACGACCTGGTTGGTGTGGGCCAGGATCGCCGAGACGTCGCTGGCGATGAAGCTCTCCTCGCCGTTGCGGCCCACGACGAGCGGGACGTTGAGCCGCGCCCCGACGAGGCGGCTGACCTCGCGCTTGTGCATGACCGCGATCGCGTAGGCACCCTCGACCTTGCGCAGGGCGGCCCGCACCGCGTCGGCCAGGTCGCCCTCGTAGGCGTCCTCGATGAGGTGGGCCAACGCCTCCGTGTCGGTCTCCGAGGTGAGCCGGTGGCCGGCCGCCTCGAGCTCGTCGCGAAGCTCCCGGAAGTTCTCGATGATGCCGTTGTGGATGACGGTGATCTCGCCGCTGCAGTCCTGGTGGGGATGGGCGTTGAGGTCGTCCGGCCGGCCGTGGGTCGCCCAGCGGGTGTGGGCCAGCCCGAGCGCCGCGTGGGGCGTCCGGCCGTTGATCTCGGTCTCCAGGTTGGCCAGCTTGCCGGCCTTCTTGGCGAGGAAGAGGTCGCCCGATTCGTCCACCAGGGCGATCCCGGCCGAGTCATAGCCGCGATACTCGAGCCGCTTCAGGCCCTCGAGCAGGATGGGTCCCGCTTCGCGCGGGCCCGTGTAGCCGACGATGCCGCACATGGGGGCGTCAGTTTAGGCGCTCGGCGGCTCGAGCCGCGATGGCATCCGCCTGCTCTCGAACGACATCGGCATCGAGGCCTTCGACCATGACCCGCAGCGCCGGCTCGGTCCCCGACGGCCGAACGAGCACCCGACCGCCGTCCCCGAGCCGGCCCTCGGCCGCCTGGATCGCCTGCCGCAGGGCGGGGTCGCCCTCCCACTGCTCGCGGTGCCGAACCGGCACGGTGCGCTGCTCCTGGGGCAGCAGCGGTATCTGGGCCGCCAGCTCGGCCAGTGGCCGGCCGGCCTGGGTCATGACCCGCAGGACCTCGAGGGCGGTCACCAGCCCGTCGCCGGACGTGGTGTGCTCGCCGACGATGACGTGGCCGCTCTTCTCGCCGCCGAGGCCCGCCCCCGCGACCTGCATCCCCTCGAGGATGTACTTGTCGCCAACGGGCGTTCGAACCACCGTGCCACCGGCGCGCCGGATCGCCTGCTCCAGCCCGCCATTCGACAGGACCGACACGACGAGCGTGCCGACCGCCGGATCGGCCGCCCGGCCATCGCCGCCTGCCGCCGCGCGGGCCAGCCGCTCGAGGGCCAGGATGCCGAGGACCCGATCGCCATCGACGATCGCGCCCCCGGCGTCGACCGCGATGCAGCGATCGGCATCGCCGTCGAGCGCGAACCCGACGTCGGCGCCTGCCGCCACGACCCGGGCGGCGAGGCTGCTCGGGTCGGTCGCGCCGCAGCGGAGGTTGATGTTCAGCCCGTCGGGCGCGTCGTTCATGACCTCGACCTGCGCTCCGGAGGCGGCGAGGATGCGAGCGCCGACCGCGCACGCCGAGCCGTTGGCGCAGTCGAGGACGACCGACAGGCCGGCCGCATCGATCCGCTCCGCCAAGCCGACTCGGTGGGTGACGTAGCGGTTGAGGCGGTCGCGCGCATCGACGACGACCCCCAGCTCGGACGGCGGAACCCCCGGCAGCTCCTCGGTCCGCCAGATGAGCTGCTCGAGATCGTCCTCGACCGCGTCGTCGAGCTTGAGTCCGGCGGCGTCGAGGACCTTGAGGCCGTTGTCCTCGGCCGGGTTGTGGGACGCCGAGACCATGATCCCCGCGGCGTCGTCGCCGTCGGCGGTCAGGAAGGCCAGGGCCGGGGTCGGCACGACGCCGACCTGGGTCACCGCCACGCCCATGCTCGTCGCCCCGGCCGTGATGGCGGCCACGAACATGTCGCCCGAGCGCCGGGTGTCGCGACCGACGACGATCGAGCCGCCCGGCGGGACGAGCCGATGAGCCGTGGCTCGTCCGAGGGCGTAGGCAATGGTCGGCTTCAGATCGAGGTTGGCGACACCACGGATTCCGTCGGTGCCGAAGAGGCGGGGCACGCTGCAGTCAGTCCTTTCGCGTTGCGGGCCGGTTGGCCGGACGGTTCGTCAGAGGGTTGGGCTCGGCCCGGGTGACGGGCTCGCCGGCGGCGGTTCGCTTGCCACCGGCGTTGAGACGGTTACCTGCACGGGATTGGGGCTCGCGGTCAGGAGCGTCAGGCCGGTGACGAGATTCGCCGATACCGGCACGGCGTGCACGCCGTCGTCCAAGCCGGTGACGTCGACCGTCAGGACGAGCGTCGCCGCAGACAGCCGGTCCAGGTCGGCGATCGAGCCGCCGATGGTCACGAGGACGCGGTCGGTCGACAGCTCGTAGCGCCGGTCGGCCCGAGCGCCCACGAGCGAGAGCCCGGCCTCGAAGGTTCGCGTCGCGGTGACGGAGCGGAGACGGACGGTGACCGTCACGGAGCCGCTGCCGAGCGCCTCGACCCCGTCCGGCAGCTGGAGGGCGACGGTCTGGGTGACCATCGACGACGCGCCCGAGACGGTCACCGGCTCGGTGTCGGCGCGATCGAGGCCGACGAGGTCGTCGGGATCGCCCTCGCCCGAGACGACGACGGGCTCGACCTCGACGGACGCGATCTCGAAGCCGGCTGCCGGCGTGCCGACGACGACCGGGCTGACCGGCAACGTCCGGGTCTGACGATCGGTGAAGACGGCCACCCGGACCCGAACCCGGGCCGGCATGACGTCGACCTGCGGAAGCCGCTCGCCGGCGTTGTCGACCGGGACGAGGTCCACCAGCTCGTTGATGTCGATGCCCGATGGGTCGATCGAGACGTGGGCCTGGACCTCGGCCACCCGAGCGACGAGGCTGTCAGGACCGCGAACCGTCGCCGTCTCCTCGTCGATGACCGGATCGCCGACGTCGAGCTGGTCCGGGATGGACCCGAGAACCGGCGTGATCGGCACGACGCGCTCGGTGACGCCCTCGAGCCGGACGATGATCCGGCGGGGCGTGAAGTCGAGGATCTGGATCCGGGGATCGACGGCCGTGACCCGGACGACCACGGACACCCCGACCTCGCCGGGCTCCACCTCGCTGAGGTCGACGACAGCCCGGAAGGTCGAGGTGTCGACACGCAGGCCGAGGTCGGCCGGGGCGATGTACCGGATCCCGCTCACCGAGCCGAGATCGGACTGCAGGATGACGTCGCCCGGCTGATTCTCGCGCTCGATCGGGACGCTCCCGGGAAACTCCTGGGTCGTCTGCGACAGCACCAGGCCGCCGTACAGCAGCGTCGCCAGCACGATCGCGGCGACCTTGAGCGGCCAGTTGCGGAAGATGAACGTCAGGGCCCTGGTCACCGGCCCGGCTCCGAGGTCGTGCGCGCGTCGGGCGGCGTGGCCGGGACATCCGTCTCAGCTCGGACGGCCGTGGGTGGCGCCGCACCACCGGCGGGCGCCGGCCCTCGACCGATGAGGCGCGAGACACCGGGCAGGCGCGCGGTCCTGGCCGCCTGGACGCCCGGCACCCGGCGCAGGCGCGAGCCCTCGCCACCACCCACGAGGAGCCGCCGGAGGGCTCCGGCCAGCTGGGCCTCGGTCAGGTTTCGAACGATCCGCGCTCGCTGGACGAGGCTGATCTGGCTGTTCTCCTCCGACACCACGACCACGATCGCGTCGGTTCCCTCGGTGATCCCGAGGGCGGCGCGATGGCGGGTGCCGAAGCGCTCCGCCTGGACGGTCGTCTCGGCCAGCGGCAGGACGGCTCCCGCCGCAAGGACGCGGCTGCCGCGGATGATGACCGCGCCGTCGTGCAGTGCCGAGCGCGGCGTGAAGATCGTCCGAAGGAGGTCGACCGACAGCTCGCCGCGGATCATGACCCCGCCCTCGGCGATCTCCTCGAGGCCGGTTTCGCGCTCCAGGACGATGAGCGCACCGTGACCCTCGGCCGACATCAACGCCGCGGCCCGGGCGACGACGTCGGAGACCTTCTCGGCCGTCCGCGATTCGGCCGACACCAGCCAGCCCAGCGAGCCGACCCGACCGATCCGGGCGAGGGCCCGCCGCAGCTCGGGCTGGAAGACGACGACGAGGGCCAGCAGGCCGACGACCGCCCCGGTCTCGAGGATCTGCTGGAGCAGCTTCAGCTGCAGCGTCCGGGCCGTGAAGTAGACGGCAAACAGGACGGTCACGCCGATCACGAGACGGACGGCGCTGGTTCCCCGAATCAGGCTGAACAGCCAGTAGATGAGGAGCGCCGTGATCCCGATGTCGAGCACCGTCCGGAGGTCGACCTGGCCCAGGATCGACTCGATGAGCTGCGGCATCGCCGGCCGAGTGTACATCGGGGGGCTTCCCCGACCGGCGGTGGTCAGCCGGCGACGAGCGGCCCGATCGGTTCGTCGCGCAGGCGCTCGGCGGCCAGCGCATGGGCGTCGGCCGCGGCCTGGGTGTCGCCGGTGAGCGAGGTGAGCTGGATCAGGAGCCGGATCTTGTCGGCGGCGAAGCCCTGCCAGCCGCGGTCGAGCTGGACGTTCGCGATGGCGAGATGGACCGCCGGGTGGCCCGGTGCGATCTCGAGGAGCTGGAAGCACAGGTCGAGCGCGGCATCGGGGCGCCCAGCCCCGCGGTGGACCGCGACGGCCTCCAGCAACAGGTCCCGCGCCTCGTCGATCGCTCCGGCGGCCACGCGCTCCGCGGCGTTCGCGACCAGCAGCTCCGGGTCGCGCGGCGGGCCGCTGGGCTCCGACGGCCGGCTGGGCAGGGCGATGGCCGGCCAGGCCTCGCCGTTCGCGACGGGCTCGGCCGGGACCGGGACCTCCAGCCGCGCGACGAGCTCGTGGCCCGACGCCGTGGGGGCGAGATCGACGGCCCGTCGGGCGACTCGAAGCGCCTCCTCGCGTCGGGCGCCCCGCTCGAAGACGGCCGCCAGTCGCTCGAGGTCGGCCGCCGCCTCGGCATCCCGGCCAAGCTCGTGCAGAAGCCCCGCTCGCGACCGCAACGTCGCCTCGTCGTCGGGTGCCAGCGCCGCCGCTCGATCGCGCGCGGCGAGAGCCTCGTCGCGCCGGCCGAGCGCCAGCCAGGCGGCCGCCGTGCTGGTGTGGGGCAGCGCCCGGTCGGGCACGAGGCGGGCTGCGGCCGAGTAGGCCTCGACCGCGTCCTCATGCCGGCCGTCAAGCAGCGCGGCGTGACCGCGGCGCAGGGCGTCCTTGTACTGCTCGAACAGCGGGCCAGGCATCAACCAACAGCCTAGCGCCCGGCGAGCCGAACCCGGAACGCGACCTCAGTCCGGGTGGCACCCGTACGAGTGCCGGGCTCCGGGACGGTCCCCCTAGCTGTGATTCCCATGGAGGTTGTTCACAAGAGCCTCCATCGGGGTGATGCCACCGAGCGAAGTATGGGTCCGCTCGGTGTTGTACTCATGGACCCAGCCTGGCAGCCGCTCGAGCCGCTCGAGGTTCGATCGATAGAGCCGGCCGTAGGCCCACTCGTCGAGCAGGGTCTTGATGAACCGCTCGGCCTTGCCGTTGGTCTGGGGCCGATGCGGTCGGGTCCGCTTGTGGCGAGCGCCGATCGCCTCGACGGTCCGCTGGTAGGTCGGACTGGTGTAGACCCAGGCATTGTCGGTCAGGACGCGCTCGATCCGGACGCCGTGACTGGCGAACCAAACCGCCGCGTCGAGCAGCGCCACGCTGGCGCTGCGGGCGCTCTCGTCGGGCACGTGGGCCACGTAGGCCACGCGGGAGTGATCGTCGACGACGACCTCGAAGTGGTCGTAGCCGGGTCCGCGCCGGCGATTGCGGACGACGTTCTCCCGGCCGTGGATCCGCCAGCCGCCACCGTCGGGGATCCGGCCCAGCTTCTTGTGGTCCTGATGAACGAGCGAGCCCGGGTGGTCGTGGACGTAGCGGACGGGGACGCCACTCAAACGATCGGCGTCCCGAAGACGGCTGAAGCCAGCCCGGGCCAGGACGGCATACACGGTCGACGGTGGCTGACCCAGGAGCGGCCCGAGACGGTGCGGCCCCCAGCGTCGCTCGCCCCTCGCGGCCAGGATCGCATGGACGCGCTCGTCGGAGGTTCGGCGGGGCGAACGGCGGGGTCGCGAGCTGCGGTCCTCGAGTCCGGCCTCGCCCTCGTCGCGATACCGCCGGACCCACTTGTGGATGGTCGTGCGACTGACGCTCTGGGCCTCAGCGGCCTTGGCCATCGACCAGCCCTCGACGAGCACCCGGTTCACCAGCAGTTGCCGACCAAAGACGTTGAGACGGGCCGTACGATGGGCCATGAGAGCTTCCTCCCGGCTTGGGTGCTGAACACCCCGAACCATGGAGCGAAGCTCTCATCTGTCAACAACGTCTCTGGGAATCACACCTAGCGCTTCGTGTACTGCGGCGCCTTGCGGGCTCGCTTGAGGCCGTACTTCTTGCGCTCCTTCATCCGCGGATCGCGGGTCAGGAGGCCGGCCTGCCGGAGGGCCAGCCGGTGGGTCTCCGGATCGAGCTCCAGGAGCGCCCGCGCAATCCCATGGCGGATCGCGCCGGCCTGGCCGCTGACGCCGCCGCCCTCGACCTTGACCATCGCGTTGTAGCGGCCCTCGGTGCCGGTCACGCGGAACGGCATCCGGACGTCGGCCTCGTCGATCGCGGCCCCGAAGTGCTCGGCCAGCGAGCGGCCGTTGACGACGATCTCGCCCTCGCCGGGCGTGAGCCGGACGCGGGCCACGGCGGTCTTGCGGCGACCGGTGCCGGCATTGAAGGTGGGGGTGGTCATGGAGGCTCCTCCGTCAGGCGAGCGGCTCAGGCCGCTGGGCCTGATGCGGGTGATCCGAGCCGGCGTAGACCTTGAGCTTGCGCAGCTGTTGGGCGCCGAGGCGAGTGTGCGGCAGCATGCCCTTGATGGCCCGTCGCACGACCTCCTCGGGTCGCCGGGCCAGCAGGCGGGCCAGCGACTCCTCCTTGAGGCCCTGCGGGTAGCCGCTGTGGCGAACGTAGGTCTTGGACTCGTGCTTGTCGGCGGTCACCGAGATCCGGGCGGCATTGAGGATGATGACGTGGTCGCCCGAGTCCAGGTTCGGCGACCAGGTCGGCTTGTGCTTGCCCTCGAGGACGCGTGCGACCCGCGTCGCGAGACGGCCCAACGTCTGGTCCGTCGCGTCGACGACGAACCAGCGCCGCTCGATCTCGGCCTCGCGAGGCGTGTAGGTCTTGGCGTTCATGCTCCCTCGTGTGCTGCCCTGTCTGTTTCGGTTGGGTCGGTCGTTTCGTTCGTTTCGTTCGTCTCGGTTGCTGGCTCGGTGGTCCGTCGGCCCATTGCGACCCGGCGGAGGCACAGGCCCCGCGCGGGCGCCGCCGCGCCGTCCAGCGCCGCCGCTCGGCCAGCCAGCAGGCCGGGAATGGCCGACGCCTCCAGCTTCCCGGTTCCGACCGCGACGAGGGCGGCGACGATGCGCCGGACCATGCCGCGGAGGAACGCGTCGGCTCGCACGTCGATCGTCACCAGCGACCCCGATCGTCGGACCCGGATCCGATGGACGGTCCGCACCGGCTGGGGATCCCCGCCGCCGAAGGCGCTGAAGTCGTGGCGGCCCTCGAAGGCCGTCGCGGCTCGTGCCATCGCGGCAACGTCCAGGTTCGACCGCACCCAGAGCGCCGTGCGCTCGTGGAGCGGGCTGCGCGGTCCGTTCCAGATGGAGTACCGGTACTCCCGGAGGCGGGCCGCGTAGCGGGGGTTGAAGCCGGCGGGCGCTCGTCGAACGTCACGCACCGCGACGTCCGCCGGCAGCAGCCCGTTGATGGCCCCGGCCAGCTCCTCCGCGTCGAGTCGCCCCGGATAGGTGAACGCGATCACCTGGCCGGTGGCGTGGACGCCCGCGTCGGGCCGGCCCGCGCCGACGACCGGCTGGCGGATCCCGCCACTCAGGCGGGCCAGCGCGGCCTCGAGCTCCCCCTGGACGGTTCGAATTCCGGGCTGCGCCTGGAATCCGGCGAACTCCGTGCCGTCATATTCAACCGTCGCTCGGAACCGACGCGCGGCCCGAGGACGGGGCGCCCTCTCGGGCATCACTTACACCAGCTCGATCTGCACCATCTCGGCGGCGTCGCCCGGCCGCTGGCCGATCTTGACGATCCGGGTGTAGCCGGACGTCCGGTCGGCGTACTTCGGGGCGATCTCGTCGAACAGCTTGTTGACGACCAGCGGCTCGTTCGGGAATTGGGCGATGACGGCCCGGCGGGCCGTGAGGTCGCCCTTCTTGGCGAGGGTGATCATCTTCTCGACCCGGCCCTGGACCTCCTTGGCCTTGGCCTCGGTGGTCCGGACGCGCTCATAGCGCAGGACCGAGACGGTCAGGTTCTTGTACAGCGCGAGGCGCGGCCCGAGCTTGCGACCGAGCTTCCGGCCGTCGATGCGGTGAGGCACCGATCAGGCCTCCTCGTCCTCGAACGGCGACTCCTCGTCCACGCCCTCGCCGTCGAACTCGTCCGAGTCGAGCTCCGACTCGGGCAGGATGAAGCCGCGCATCCGGAGGCGCTCCTTCATCTCGTCGAGCGACTTCTTGCCGAAGTTGCGCATCCGGAGGAGATCCTCGTCCTTCAGCTGAAGGAGCTGGCCGACCTTGACGATGTTGTTGCGCTTCAGCGAGTTGTAGGCCCGCATCGGCAGGTCCAGCTCCTCGATCGGCATGTCGAGCATGTTCGGCGGGAGCTGCGGGATGCCCGACCCGGCGCGGTCCTGGGCGACCGGCGCCTGGCCGATGCTGACGAACGGCCGGAACTGCTCGATCAGCACGGACGCGGCCCGGCTGAGCGCCTCCTCGGGGCTGATCGTCCCGTCGGTCTCGATCTCGATCGTCAGCTTGTCGAAGTTGGTGACCTGGCCGACGCGGGTGCTGTCGACCTGGTAGTTGACCTTTCGAACGGGGGTGAAGATCGCGTCGACGGCGATGACGCCGATCGGCAGGGCCTCGGTCCGCTCGACGCCGAGATAGCCGACGCCGCGCTCGACGGTCATGTCCATGTCGATCGTCACGTCGTCCGAGTCGAGGGTCATCAGGACGAGGTCGCGGTTGACGATCTCGACGTCGGCCGACTCCATGACGTCGGCCGCGAGGACCGGGCCGGCGCCGCTCTTGGTCAGGCGCAGCTGGACCGGGTGGGTCGCGAAGCTCTTCATCCGCAGCTTCTTGACGTTCAGGACGATCTGGGTGACGTCCTCCTTGACGCCCGGGATCGTCGAGAACTCCTGGTACACGTCGCGGATCTGGAGCGACGTCACAGCGGCGCCCTCGAGCGACGACAGGAGGACGCGTCGAAGGGCATTGCCGAGCGTGACGCCGTAGCCCGCCTGGAGAGGGCCGACCTCGTACTTGGCGTACGTGCCGACTTCCTCGACGGGCTCGATCTGCGGGGTCTCGAGTTCGATCATGGGGCGGGCTACCTCGAGTAGTACTCGACCACGAGCTGCTCGGAGAGGTCGAGCGGCATCTGGTCGCGACGGGGCACGGAGACGACGGTGCCGGACAGGTTGGCGGCGTCCAGGCTCAGCCAGTCCGGCGGCTGGTGCGAGGCCAGGGTCTCGCGGATGGCCTTGAAGGCGCTGCGGCCGCGGCGCGACTCACGGACCTCGATCCGGTCACCGGGCTTGAGGGCGTAGGACGGGACGTCGGTCGCGACGCCGTTGACGGCGAAGTGGCCGTGCGAGACGAGCTGGCGGGCCTGCGGCCGGGAGCTCGCGAAGCCGAGCCGGAAGACGACGTTGTCGAGGCGCGTCTCGAGTGACTGGAGGAGCGCCTCACCGGTCACGCCGGTGTGGGTCTCCGCCTCGCGAAAGTAGTTCCGGAACTGGCGCTCGAGGACGCCGTAGACGCGGCGGACCTTCTGCTTCTCGCGCAGCTGGATGCCGAAGTCGCCCATCTTGCGGCGACGCACGCCATGCTGTCCGGGCGGGGTTGGCCGGCGCTCGAACGAGCACTTCTTCGTATAGCAGCGGGTGCCCTTGAGGAAGAGCTTGGCGCCCTCGCGGCGGCAGAGGCGACAGACGGATTCGGTGTAGCGGGCCATGACGCTCGACTAGACCCGGCGCCGCTTCGGCGGGCGGCAGCCGTTGTGGGGAATGGGCGTGACGTCGGTGATGGCGGTGACCTCCAGGCCGGCAGCCTGCAGCGAGCGGATGGCCTGCTCGCGCCCGGCGCCGGGGCCCTTGACGTAGACCTCCACCTGCCGCATGCCGTGCTCCATCGCCTTGCGGGCGGCGACGTCGGCCGACAGGGCCGCGGCATAGGGCGTGCTCTTGCGGGAGCCCTTGAAGCCGGCCACGCCGGCGGAACCCCAGCTGATCACGGCCCCGGCAGGGTCGGTGATGGTGATGATCGTGTTGTTGAACGACGCCTGGATGTGGACGTGCCCCTGGGGCACGTTCTTGCGCTCCCGGCGGCGTTGCTTGACGGCGCGCTTGCGGTCAGCCATGTCGGTTCGATCCCCGCCTTACTTCGTGGCCTTGCGCCGGGCGCCGACGGTCCGCTTGGGACCGCGCCGCTGGCGGGCGTTGGTCTTGGTTCGCTGACCGCGAACGGGCAGGTTCCGGCGGTGCCGCAGGCCCCGGTACGAGCCGATCTCCTGGAGGCGCTTGACGTTCATCGCCACCTCGCGCCGGAGATCGCCCTCCACCTTGTAGGTGCGGTCGACGACCTCGCGCAGGCGGTTGACCTGCTCCTCGGTCAGATCCCGCACCCGGGTGTCGGGGTTGACGTTGGTCTGGACGAGGATCTTCTGGGCGCTGGGCAGCCCGATTCCGAAGATGTAGGTCAGCGCGACCTCTACCCGCTTCTCGCGGGGGATGTCGACGCCGGCAATGCGTGCCATCGGTCCCTGCTACCCCTGCCGCTGCTTGTGCTTCGGATTGGTGCAGATCACCATCACGGTCCCGTGGCGGCGGATGACTTTGCAGTTGTCGCAGCGGGCCTTGACGGAGGCTCTGACTTTCAACGGTTCCTCGCGCTGTTCCGGCCGTCGCGAGCGACGGCGCTCGATGTCTCGGTTATCTCATCCGGTAGGTGATCCGGCCGCGGGTCAGGTCGTAGGGCGATAGCTCGACCCGGACGCGGTCGCCGGGCAGGATCCGGATGAAGTTCATCCGGAGCTTCCCGGAGATGTGGGCCAACACGCGGTGTCCGTTCTCGAGCTCAACCGCGAACATCGTGTTGGGCAACGGCTCGATGACCGTCCCCTCGACCTCGATCGCATCTCGCTTCGCCACGGTCGGTGCTGGTTCCCTTTCTCACGCGGAGTGCCGGCCCAAGCGGGCCGACACACGAACGCGCAGGGTATCAGAAACGGCACTCCTACCGCAACGGCGGGCCCGTTTCGTCATGGGATGGTGGTCAGGATCTGGGGGCCGTCGTCGGTGACGGCGATGGTGTGCTCGAAATGGGCCGACAGCGAGCCGTCGCTGGTCACGACCGTCCAGCCATCGGGGAGCACATGGACGTCGCCGTCGCCGAGCGTGAACATCGGCTCGATCGCGAGGCACATGCCGGACTGCAGCTCCACGCCCCGGGAACCCGTTCGGTAGTTGGGGATCTGGGGATCCTGGTGCATCTCGGTCCCGATGCCGTGGCCCACGAACTGGCGGACGATCCCGTAGCCGCGAGCGACCGCGACGTCCTCGACGGCGCCGGAGATGTCGGCCAGGCGGGCACCGGGCACGGCCGCGGCAATGCCCGCCATCATCGCCATCTGGGTGGCTTCGACGAGCTCCCGCGCCGCCGGCGCAGCCTTGCCCACGATGAACGTCCGCGCCGCGTCGCCGTGCCAGCCGTCGACGATCGCCCCGACGTCGACGGAGACGAGCTGCCCCTCGTGGACGACCCGCCCATCGGGGATGCCGTGGACGACCTCGGCGTCGAACGAGATGCAGGTGCTCGCCGGGAAGGCAGCCGGCCCCGTGCCGTAGCGGCCTCCGCCGAGGTAGCCCTTGAACGACGGCGTCGCGCCGGATTCGCGGATGTGACGCTCGGCGAGCTGGTCAAGGTGCGCGGCGGTCACCCCGGATCGGAGCTCCGACTCGATGAGCGCCAGGACCTCGGCGACGATTCGGCCGGCGCGCCGCATCTGGTCGATCTCGCGCCGGGACTTGCGGCTGATCACGATGCCGAGGCCTCGGGCATGAGTGGCTCGAGGGCGTCCAGCAGCGCGGCCGTGACGTCCTCGATCGGGCGGGTCCCGTCAACCGAGGCCAGCACGCCGCGCTCGCGGTAGTAGGCGGCGACCTCCGCGAGCGGCTCCAGCTGCTTGTGCATCCGGGCTCGCACCGTCGCCTCCTCGTCATCGGGGCGACGGACCAGGGGGGAGCCATCGATGTCGCAGACGCCGGGGGTTCGAGGCGGGTTCGAGCGCATGTTGTAGACGTGGCCCCCGGCCTCGCAGATCCGCCGATCGGCGAACCGACCGACCAGCTCGTCCTCGGGGACGTCGATGTAG